>NZ_SLYP02000002.1:0-300000 GCF_004341505.2 Sphingomonas sp. JUb134 | reverse complement strand
TTGAGTTGAACACTTCCGGCACGCCGCGTTCGACCTTCATCAGCGTGTAGACGGCCTCCATCGGCGTGCGCACCGAATATTCCGTCGTGAAGATACAATCACGCTGCTTCGACTCGGCAAACTGGCCGACAAAGGCGAAGTTGACCGCGCCCTCGGGCACCACGTCCGGCCGGTCGCCGGCCTGGCGCGGCATGAAGAAGGCGGTGATGTAGGGCATCATCACCGGCACGGTCGTCGCCCCCGTCGCGGCGAGCCCAGGAATATCCTCGACCGGCACGCCGAGATGATAGAGCCATTCTTGCGTGATCTCCTCGCCCGTACAGTCCTGCATCGGCTTCTTCACATAGTCGCCGGGTCGGTCGACGAACAAGGCATAGAACCAGGCGACGATCTGGTCCTTCGGCTGCTTCCTGAAGTGGGGTTGCCGGCTCACCGTCCAGCTCAGCAGCCAGCTCGAGTCCTTGACCGTGATGATGCCGCCGGTCACCACCGTGCCGCTGAACGGATCGCGCCTGGCGATCTTGCGAATGTACGCCGGAATGCGCGCGTCGAGCGTGGTGATGGTCGCCGACGCCCATTTGGTTTCCGGGATATGGGATCCAAACACGTCGGGACGACCAAAGGCCGGGTCCTTGGCCGCGATCCGGCGCCACAGGTCCCAGGCCGGCGCCGGCCCCTCATTCAGCCTGGCCGGTGTATGATGATCGCCATTGTCGGAATTCTCGGTCAGCGATCCGATGGTGATGAAGACGAGGTCGTCGGCGCCGAGATCGACGCCGCCTTCGACCCCGTTTTCGATCCAGGCAATCCGGGTCGCCTGTTTGCGGCCGGGCCGGATGTCGAAATCGACGTCGGTGACCTCGACGCCGTAGCGAAACCTGACGCCGCGATCCTGCAGCCAGTTGACCAGCGGCAGGACCATCGATTCATATTGATTGTAGCGGTTGAACTTGAGTGAGGAGAAATCCGCCAGACTGCCGATATGGTGGATGAAGCGATGGAGATAGAGCTTCATCTCAAGCGCGGAATGCCATTCCTCGAAGGCGAACATGGTGCGCCAGTAGAGCCAGAAGTTGCTCCTGAGGAAATCATCGCCGAAGACTTCGTTGATCCGCTTGTTCTCCATCTCCTCCCGCGTCGCGAGGAAGACGGAGATCAGATCTCTTCGCGCGCGATCGCTGAGTGTCAGCAAAGCCTTGTCAGGCACATCCTGGCCCTGGTTCTGCGTGACGCGCTGCAGCGAAAAATTCGGATCGTCCTTGTTGAGCCGGTAGAATTCGTCGAGCACACTCGCATCCTCGATCTCCAGCGAAGGGATCGAGCGATAGAGATCCCAGAGGCATTCGAAATGCTCCTCCATCTCGCGCCCTCCGCGGATGACGAACCCCTTTTCGGGGACGTCGAGGCCGTCGAGCGCGCCGCCGGGAACATGCAGCTCCTCAAGGATGGTAATACGCTCGCCGGCGACGCCGCCGTCGCGGATCAGGAACGCCGCGCCCGCTAGTCCCGCAAGACCCGAGCCGACGAACCAGGCCGTCTTCCTGTCAGCGCCCTCAGGTTTGCGGGGGCGCACGAAAGCTTCGTAGTTTCCGCTACTATAGTGCATGGCGAACTCCCTCTTCGATCCCGACGACAATGGCGGTTCTGCGGTTTCTTGCTGAACAGCAGAAGTGCCTGCCCTGCATTCATTCTCGCCGATGTCGCCCGCCGCTCAGTTCGACGACTTCACTGGTGATCTGATCCTGACGCGTGAGGCGCTCCTCGAGGCGCAGGGCCTCGCCCTTGCGATCGATGTGGCTGCGGGCGGTCGCCATGGTGCGCAGCCGTGCCTCATTCTCGGCGACGAACGTCTCGACCGCAGCCGCGCAGATCTGGGCGAAGACATATTCCGCGGTCAGGTCGCCGATAAGGTCCGCCGCGTTGATATTGACGAGCGGCGGCAAATCCGCCGTGGACGCGGGGAAAGTGTCGAGGTCGAGCGGCAGGAGGCTCGCGCGCACGATCGAGACGCCCTTGCCGCTGCTCCAGACCGGATAAGCCATGGTGATGGGCACCGCGCCGGTCTCGTCCAGATAGTCGTACAGCGCGTCGATGATGCTTGTCGCGAGTGCGGGCAGCGCATCGGCCTTGCTCGGCATGCTCGCGCTCCATGCGATGCGCAGACCGCGCTCGGTCGCAAGCGTGGCCGTGCGCGCGCCAATCAGAAGAATATGCCTGTCCTGCATGTCGGCCGCGGCGCCGTCGAGCAGCTGCTCCGGAAAGGCCCCGGCAAAGCCTTGCTCCGCACCGAACAGGATAAGGCCGCCTCTCGCACCACCGACCGCCCGCGCCGGAAAACGCGCCAGTGGCTCGTCAAGGCGGCGCGCCTGGCCAATGGCGGTGCGGGCGGTCTCCGCATAGCGTCGCACCGCGGGCAGCAGCGCGCGCGCCTGCTGCGCCCGCTGCGCGGCGATGCCCTGCATGGCGTTGACCACCGCACCGAGCTGGCGGACGGTCTCGATCCGGTGGCCGATCTCGGCGAGGCGATCGCTCATGATGCAGAACCGGCCGGCTGGCTTTCGATCAGCGCTTTCACCGTCGTTATCAGAGCGGACCGCTGCGCGGTGTCGATCTGTCCAGTCCGCTCGATCTGCGCGCATAGATCGGGGACGTGATCGTCGATCCAGGCGGGCAGCCGCGCGCGGAGCGACGGTATCTCCGAGACCACCATGCCATCGAGCAACCCTTCGCCGAGCGCCACGGCCAGCGCCACCTGGTCGACGACCCGTAGGGGACTCGACAGCGGTTGCACGAGCAAGGCGCGCAAGCGCTTGCCCCGTTCGATCTGGGCGCGGACACGCGGCTCGGGCTGCTCGCCGAAGCGGGTGAACATCTCGAGCTCGAGGAACTGCGCATAGTCGAGGCGCATGGTCCCGCTCGCGTCGCGCAGGACGCGAAGCTGCGTCTTGCCGCCGACCCGGCTCACGCTCGTGCCCACGTCGATGGCGGGCTTGTGCCCCTGCGCGAACAGCTTCGCGTCGAGAATGATCTGACCGTCGGTGATCGAGATCAGATTGGTCGGAATATAGGCGCTGACGTTGCCGGCATCGGTCTCCGCGATCGGCAGAGCCGTGAGCGAACCGCCCCCCTTCTCCGTCGAGAGACGCGCCGCACGTTCGAGCAGGCGGGAATGGAGGAAGAAGACGTCGCCTGGATAGGCCTCGCGCCCGGGCGGCTGTCCGATCAGCAGGGCGATCTCGCGATGGGTCGCGGCATGCTTGGTGAGATCGTCGAGCACCACCACCGCATGGCCGCCACCATCCCGAAAATACTCGGCCATCGTGAAGCCCGCGAACGGCGCGATCCATTGCAGCCCCGGCGCCGCGGCGGGGCTCGCCACGACGAAGATGGTGCGATCCGGCGCGCCATGCCGCCGCACCTGATCGACCACGCGCGCGACCGCCGAGCTTTTCTGGCCGATCGCGACATAGACGCAGATCATGTCGCTGGTGCGCTGGTTGATGATCGTGTCGACCGCGAGCGCCGTCTTGCCGGTGGCGCGGTCACCGAGAATGAGTTCGCGCTGCCCCCGGCCGATGGCGAACATCGCATCGATTGCGAGCGTGCCGGTCTGCACCGGCTGGACGACGAGGTCGCGTTCGATGATCGCCGGCGCCGGCCGTTCGACAGGATCGAAGCGCCTGGCCCGGATCGGCGCGCCCCCATCGAGCGGACGGCCGAGCGGATCGACGACTCGGCCAAGCAATGCCTCGCCAACCGGCACGCGCACCACCTCGCCCGAGCCGGTTACGGTGTCTCCTGCCTCCACCTGTGCGGCATCGTCGAGCAGCACGCAGCCAATCCGGTCCCGGTCGAGCGTGTGGACGAATCCGGTCTGGCCCCGGGCGAGATAGAGCAATTCGTCGAGGCGCGAGTCCGGAAGGCCCGAGACCATGGCAACGCCGTCGCCGATCGATTCCACCCGGCCAATTGCATCGACACGCGGCCCGAGATTGGCGCGCGCGATGCAGCTCTGGGCCTGCGTCAGCCAGTCTTCAGGCGATCCGGGCATGATTGTCCTCATTGAGGCTCTCCACCATGGCGTCGAGATCGGCGCGCCAGCTGTTGCGCACGACGGCGTGGGGCGTGCGAAGCTCCGCGCCGGCGATGAGATCTGGATCGACCGCGAAGATCGGGGTCGCGGTATCCGGCAGGATTTCGCCAAGCGCGCGCGCTACCTGCGTCTGCAGATCGGCCGTCAGCGGCGCGGGCGTCGCGACGGTGACGGGCCCGGCGGCCGCCAGGCTGAGGCGATCCGCCTCGGAAAGGTCCCCGAGCCGCGCCTTGAGCGCGTCGACCATGGCCTGCACCGTCTGCTCGGGCGGGAGACGAGCGAGCAACGTGCCTGCCATCGAGGCGGCGAGGCTCGCTGCCTTTTCCCGCCACTGCGCCGCCACCCGCCCGCGTTCGGCATCGATCGCCGCATGGCCTTGCTCGACGACGGCGTCCGCCTCGAGCCTGGCCTGCGCGAGGAGGCGCTGGCGCTCCGCTTCGGCCTCGGTCCGGATCTCGGCGCGGCGAGCCGCCGCATCCGCGACGAAGCCGTCATTCTGCGTCTTGAGCGCCTGCGCTTCGGCCTGTGCCCGGTCCTTTGCCTCCCGCGCTTCGTCGAGCAGCGCCTGGGCCGATGCCTGGCGGGCAGCGATGGCATCCATCACCGGACGGAACAGGAAGCGTCCGAGCAGCCACACGAGGATGAGGACATTGACCGCCTGCAGCGCGAGCGTCCACCAGTCGATCCGCATGTCAGGCGAACGGGTTGGCGAAGAGCAGCAGCAGCGCGATCACGAGGCAGTAGATCGCCATCGTCTCGATCATCGCGAGGCCCACGAACAGCGTGCGCGAGATGGTGTTGGCGGCTTCGGGCTGGCGCGCGATCGCGTCCATCGCGGCGGCGACGGCCCTGCCCTGCCCGAGCGCCGGGGCGATTGCGCCGATCGAGATCGCGAAAGCGGCGCCGAGGATGCTGGCGAGATGGATCCAGTTCATGCGGGGGACTCCTGTTTGGATGGCGGGCGGGCGCCGTTCTCGCTGATAGCGCTGCCGATAAAGACCATGGCGAGCGCGCCGAAAATGTAGGCCTGGACCGCGCCGGTCAGCATTTCGAGCGCCATCAGCGGGATCGGGACGAGCAGCCCGGCCAGGCTCAGCACGACGCCGATCATGAAGACACCGCTCATGACGTTGCCGAACAGGCGCACCATCAGCGAGAAGCTGCGGGTGAAGAGCTCGACGATATTGAGCGGGGCGAGCAGGATCGAGGGGCGCGCGAAGGTCGCGAGATAGGCCCTGGGCCCGAGCGCGCGGACGCCGAACCAGAGCGTCGCGCCGAAGACGATCAGCGCCAGCGCCGCGTCGGTTTCGAGGGTCGCGGTCGGCGGCTCGACGCCGGGGATCAGCGACGACCAGTTGGCGACCAGCAGGAACAGGAACAGCGTGCCGATCAGCGGCAGATAACGCCGCGGCTCCGCCTCCATCGTCTCGCGGATCTGGCCGGCGACGGTCTCGACGACCAGCTCGAGCGCCGCTTGGGCTCGGGTTGGGCGTAACGCAAGGCGGCGGGTCAGCAGCCAGCTTCCGATTGTAAGGACGGCCATGATGCCCCAGGTCGTGGCGACCGGCTGGCTGATCGGCACCGGACCGATCGCGAACAGCACATGGCTTTCAAGTGGTGACGCGAATATCATCGGGCGCCTCCGAGCCGGTGGAGCATGATCTGGCGCCCGCCCATGAAGCCGGTTGTTGCGGCAAGAAGCGCCGGCCACCCTTGCCGGCTGGCGATGACAAGAACCAGAATAGTGACGGCGAGGCGCCCGAGCCTGAGCAGGATCGCGCGCGATGCCGGGCCGCCATGGGTGACGAGGTCGGCTTCTCTGGCGATGGCCGCGAAATGGGCGAGGCCGACCGCAAATCCGAGGGCCAGGAACAGAATGGGGGAGAGCTGGCTCATTGCCGGTGCATCCAGCGCCAGCCCGACCAGCAGCCGAGGGCGAGCCCGACGAGCAGGAGCGGCGCGGTCCAGAAGATGCCGCTATCCAGCCGGTGGTCGAGCCAGCGGCCGATCGCGAGACCGACCAGCGCGGGCAGGACGATCTGCCAGCCGAGCACGCCGATCTGGCCGAGATTGCGGGCGACGGAAGGAAGCCGCTGCGCAAGCCGCCGCCGTTCCGCGCGGGTCCGGATGGCTTCGACGATCGGCTGCTCGGGCTTGTCCGTGCTCACAGGCCGATCTCCCGGCCACCACCCTGCAGGGCCTCGACCATATGGCGGATCGCCTGCATCCTGAGCTTCGCCGACGCGGTCCGTTCGGATCGTTCGCCCTCGTCGCGCTCGCGGTAGCGCGCGAGCACGTCATGCTCGAGCGTTCCAAGGTCATCGCCGACATGGCCTTCGCGCGTCGCGACCGCGACCTCCGTGCCGTGGCTCACGGTCAGAATGCCGTTGCGCACCGCGCAATAGCCGGGAGCGCCATCGGGGCCGCGCCAGGAGACGATCGAGACGCCAAGCGCGGTCAGGAAATCGGCATGGCCCGACAGGATGCCGAAACTGCCGCTGGCATCCTCGGCGCGAACCGACGCGACATCGGCGTCGACGAGGATCGCGGTCGGATCGGTGATGCGCAGCTTCATGCGCCCTGCCCCACGCGAGAGCGTGCCTCTTCAATATCGCCCACCATGTAGAAGGCGCTTTCGGGCCAGTCGTCGGTCTCGCCCGACAGGATGGCCGCGACGCCCTTCAGGGTATCAGCCAGCGCCACCGAGCGGCCGGCCTGTCCGGTGAAGGCCTGGGTCACCATGAAAGGCTGGGTCAGGAAGCGCTGGAGCCGCCGCGCCCTGCCGACGATCAGCCGGTCTTCGCGGCCCAGTTCCTCGATGCCGAGCAGCGAGATGATGTCCTGGAGCTCGCGATAATGCGCGATCGTCTCGCGGGCCTGCTGGGCGAGCGCGTAATGATGATCGCCCACGACCTGCGGATCGAGCAGGATCGACGAGGACCCCAAGGGATCGACCGCGGGATAGATGCCTTCGGCCGCCATGGCGCGCGAGAGCAGAATGGAACTGTCGAGATGGGCGGAGATGGCGGTGACTGCCGGGTCGGTGAAATCGTCGGCGGGCACATAGACCGCCTCGATCGCGGTCACCGCAGCCCCATGCACAGAGGCGATGCGCTCCTGCAGCGCGGCCACCTCGCTGGCCAGCGTCGGCTGATAGCCGACGCGCGAAGGCATGCGTCCAAGCAGGCCCGACACCTCGCTGCCGGCCTGGACGAAGCGGAACACATTATCCATGAGCAGCAGGACGTTGCGCTTCTGCTCGTCGCGGAAATGTTCGGCGATGGTGAGCGCGGTCAGCCCGACCCGCCAGCGCGCGCCCGGCGGCTCGTTCATCTGCCCGAAAACGAGCACGGTCTTGTCGATCACACCCGAGCCGCGCATGTCGGTGAGCAGCTCATGGCCCTCGCGCGATCGCTCGCCGATGCCCGCGAACACTGAGACACCCTCGTAGCGGGCGACCATCGCGTTGATGAGTTCCATCACCAGCACGGTCTTGCCCACCCCCGCGCCCCCGAACATGGCGGCCTTGCCGCCCTGGGCAAGCGGTGCGAGCAGATCGATGACCTTGATGCCGGTCTCGAACATCGCCGTCGCCGCGCTCTGCTCGTCGAGCGGTGGGGGTGCGCGATGGATCGGCCTCAATGGCACATCCGGTCCGAGCGGCGCGCCGCCGTCCCCCACCTGCCCGGTCGGCGTAAGGAGCCGCCCAAGAACCTTGTCTCCGACCGGAACCGCGATGGGTGCGCCCAAGGCCACCACGCCGACATTGCGCGCCAGACCGGAGGTCGGCTGAAGCGCGACGGCGCGGACGGTCCGATCATCAATATGGCTCTGCACTTCCGCGACCAGCGGGCCTGACGCCGCATCGATGCGCAGTGCTTCATTGACTGCGGGCAGCGGCCCTTCGTCGAACTCGACATCGAGGACGGGACCGCGCAGCGCCGCAATCCGGCCGAGCCTGGCTATGGACGGTATCACGCCCATGCCGGTTGCCGGGTCAGACCATAATCATGCCCGACCGTGCCGCGATCATGACGGGACGGGTAGAAGTCGCTGCCCGCGGGCACGACATGGACGACAAGCCAAAAGTGCATTGGCTGAGCGTCGCAGGCAAGCCGCAGATTCGGCATACGTAGAGTTACCGATTCTCTCTGATTCAGCCTCGCCGAATATCGGCGGCGCGACGCGATGAGCCTCAGGCCAGGGCTGCATGCCCGATACGCTGGAGCTTAGACGCGAAGAGAAAGGTTCATCGTCCCATGCCCTATCCGGTCGATCAACTTGCCGCGCTCGCCAAAGCGAATGTCGGCCTGATGCTGAAGCTCGCCGAAGTCGCCCGGAAAGGTGGCGAAGAGTCGCTCGAGGTCGGCAACCGCGCCGCCGGCCGCTTCGCCGAAGAGGCGCGTGCCTCGATTGCGGGCGCGACGGACAAGACGTCGGACGCCGGCGCGGTCAGCCCGGCCGGACCGCGGGCACTGTTCGAGGACATGGCCACGGTCCGCGAGCATATGATTGCCGGCACAAGATCGGCGTTCGAGGAATGGCAGCAGGCCTGGCAGGCCGTCGCGAGCGCTCCGACGGCTCCCGGGGCGCTGGATGCCTTTGCTGCCATTGTCGGACCATGGTTCGGGCAGAAAAGCCCGGGCGACGGCGAGAAGCAGGCCACCAGCGACAAATAGGATAGCCCCCGATCGCGGCGAGCCGCCCTAGCCGAGCAGGTGCTGACCGCCATCGACCGGAATGATCGTGCCGGTGATATGGCGGCCGGCATCGCTCACCAGGAAGGCGGCGAGCCCTCCGACATCCTCGATGGTCACGAGCTGGTGCTGCGGGACCGTCGCCGCGGCCCGTTCGAGCAGCTCGTCGAAGCGGTCGATGCCGCTGGCAGCGCGGGTCGCGATCGGGCCTGGCGAGATCGCATGGGCGCGAATGCCCTTGGGGCCAAGCTCAGCCGCGACATAGCGGGTCGCGCTTTCGAGGGCCGCTTTGACCGGCCCCATCAGGTTGTAGTGCTCGACCACCCGCTCCGACCCGTAGAAGGTGACGCACAGCAGGCAGCCGCCATCCGACATCAGCGGCTCGGCGAGACGCGCCATGCGCAGGAAGCTGTGGCACGAGACGTCCATCGCCAGCGCGAGGCCTTCGGCCGAGCTGTCGACGACGCGGCCGTGCAAATCCTCGTTCGGCGCGAAAGCGATCGAATGAAGCAGGAAATCGAGGCCGCCTTATTCGGACTTCACCCGCTCGAACAGGGCCTCCAGTTCGCCCGGCACCCGGACATCGCACGCGGCGAGCCATTCGACTCCCAGGGTCTCCGCGACGGGCGCCACGAGCGGCTCGGCCTTTCCGTTGAGATAGGTCGCCGCCAGTCTCGCGCCACAGTCGTGGAAGGCCTGGGCGCAGCCCGCCGCGATGCTCTGCGCGTTGGCGATGCCGATCACCAGGCCGCGCTTGCCAGTAAGATCGACGAGAGGTTTCATGGTTTCGGCTCCTCACGCAGAAGATCGGCGGTGTGGATGGCGATCATCCACTCCTCGTCGGTCGGGATGATGCGCACCGTGACACGGCTGAACGGCGCGCTGATGACCGACGCTCCGCGGAGATTCGCGTCCGTGTCGAGCGCCACGCCGAGCCAGCGGAGCCGATCGGCGACGCGGGCGCGGATTTCAGGCGCATTCTCGCCGATCCCGGCGGTAAACACGAAGCTATCGAGCCCCCCGAGCGAGGATGCGAGGGCGCCAGCCTGGCGCGCGATCTGCCAGACGAAGAGGTCGATCGCTTCCCCAGCGGCGGGCGTTTCGCTGCCGAGAAGCGCGCGCATGTCGCTCGATGTGCCGGACACGCCCAAAAGGCCGGACTCACTGTAGAGGAGATGCTCGACTTCGCGCGCCGTCATGCCCCTCTGCTGGAGAAGATAGAGCGCCGCGCCCGGGTCGAGCGCTCCGCACCGCGTGCCCATCACCAATCCGTCGAGTGCGGTGAACCCCATCGTCGTGTCGATGCTGCGCCCCCCGTCCATCGCACAGAGGCTGGCCCCGTTGCCGAGATGCGCGGCGATCGTGCGGCCACCGCCTGTATCGGGATCGATCAAACGCAGCTGCCGCGCGATATATTCGTAGGAGATGCCGTGAAAGCCGTAGCGCCGCATGCCCTCTTCGCCAAGCGCGCGCGGCAGCGCGAGGCGCGTCGCAACCGGGGGCTGGCCATGATGGAAGCCGGTGTCGAAGCAGGCGACTTGCAGCAGAGCGGGGCGCAGCCTGGAGACGGCGCGGACCGCGGCGAGATTATGGGGCTGATGCAATGGCGCCAGTGGGCAAAGCGCCTCGAGTGCGGCGAGGAGTGGCGCGTCGACCCGCGCCGGCGCTGAATAGTCGGCGCCCCCATGAACGATCCGATGTCCTACCGCGATCAGATCCTCGCCGACCGAAGCTTCGATCTCCCGCAGCAAATCCTTGAGCAGCGTCTCATGCGTGATCGTGACGTCTTTCGTCCAGCGCCGGTCGGCAAGGACATCCCCCTTCGCATCGCGCGCGATCAGGTGCGGCTCAAGGCCGATATTCTCGATCTTGCCGCTCGCCAGCAAAGAGGGCTCATCAGTGCCCGGCTCGGCGTAGAGCGCGAACTTAAGGCTCGACGAACCGGCGTTGAGGCACAGGATTTCAGCCATCGCGGCGCTGTCCCGCAACGCCGGGAGACGCCTTGGTTGCAGCCCGCGCCAGCAGCACCGCGAGCGCGCAGGAGGCGAGGCGCGTGCGCACGCTGTCTGCCCGGCTGGTGAGGATGATCGGAACGCGCCCGCCGAGCACCACGCCTGCGGCATCGGCGCCGCCCAGGAAGGTCAGCTGCTTTGCGAGCATGTTGCCGGCCTCCAGATTGGGCACCAGCAGGATGTCCGCCCGGCCGGCGACCGGCGAGACGATACTTTTGTCGCGCACGGCCGCCTCGCTGATCGCATTATCGAGGGCGAGCGGTCCATCGAGCAGCGCGCCTTCGATCTGGCCCCGGTCCGCCATCTTGCAGAGCGCCGCGGCATCCAATGTGGTGCGCATCCTTGGATTGACCGTCTCGACGGCGGCGAGGATCGCGACCCTGGGTTGTTCGATCCCGATCACATGGGCAAGGTCGATCGCGTTGCGCGCGATGTCGGCCTTGTCCTCAAGCGTCGGCTCGATGTTAATCGCGGCGTCGGTGATGATGAGCGGGCGCGGATAGCCGGGCACATCCATCACATAGGCGTGGCTGATCCTGCGTTCGGTCCGAAGGCCCATGTCGGACGATACGACCGCGCCCATGAGCTCGTCGGTATGAAGCGAACCCTTCATCAGCAGCGCGGCTTCGCCGGCCCGTACGCGCGCGACGGCTTCGGCGGCGGCGGCGTGGCTGTGCGGGACCCCGATCACCCGGAAGGCGGCAATATCGACACCGGCGTCCTTCGCCGCATTCGTCATACGCGCCGCAGGTCCGATGAGAATTGGAACGACGATGCCGGCGTCGGCGGCCTCAGCCACCGCGCGCATGGCGTCGGCGCTGCACGGATGGACCACGGCCGTGACGCACGCGGATCCGTCCTTGGCGCGCTCCATCAACTGGCGGAAGCGGTCGTGGCTGGCGATCCGCACGTCGGGAAGCGGCATGCGGGGCCGGCTGACTTTCTCGGTGGGCGCCTTGACCTCGGCCTGGCCGCTGATGACGGTCTCGCCCTTTTGGTTCACGCAGGCGCAGTCGAGAACGATGACATGATGCTCGGCGCGCTTCTGCGCGACGGTGACGCAGGCCGTGATGGTGTCGCCGACGCCCACCGGGCGGGTGAAGCGAAGCGATTGGCCGAGATAGATCGCACCGGGCCCTGGCAGCTCGGTTCCCAGGATCGCCGAGATGAGCCCCGCGCCCCACATGCCATGAGCGATGACCCTGTGGAACATGTCCGTTTCGGCATAGACAGGGTCGAGATGCGCCGGATTCACGTCGCCTGACACCGCCGCGAAGAGCTGGATGTCGTCGGCGGTCAGCGTGCGGGTGAGGCTGGCCGTGTCGCCGACGGCGATCTCGTCGAACGTGCGGTTCTCGATGAGGTTGGCGGTGGCCATGGCTCAGCGCTCCAGCACGTAGCGCCCGGGGGCATCACCGAGCGGCGGATAGTTCCGTTCGGGCGCGCCCATCGACGGTGGGGCGGCCGCCTTGCCCGAGTGCGATCCAAGCCATGAACTCCATTCCGGCCACCACGACCCTTCGCGCAGCTCGGCCCGCTCCAGCCAGGTATCGGGACCTGGCGCCGGGCCATCCTGCATCCGTGTCGCGACGCGAAAGTGGCGATGAGGATGCCCGGGCTCGGAGACGATCCCGGCATTGTGGCCACCGCTCGTCAGCACGAAGCGGATCTCCGCGCCCGTCAGCATGTGGAGCTTGTGGGTCGAGCGCCACGGCGCGACGTGGTCGGTTTCCGTGCCCACCATGAAGATCGGCATGCGCAGCCCCGAGAGCGAGACCGGGTGGCCGCCGGCCTCGTAGCGCCCTTCGGCCAAGTCATTGTCGAGGAACAAGCGCCGCAGATATTGCGCGTGCATGGCATAGGGCATGCGGGTGCCGTCGGCATTCCATGCAATGAGGTCGGTCATCGGCTCGCGCTCGCCCATGAGATAAGTCGAGAGGATGCGCGACCAGACCAGATCGTTGGATCGCAGCATCTGGAAGGCGCCGCCCATCTGACTGCTGTCGAGAAAGCCGCGCGCCCACATCATCGCATCGATCAGGTTGATTTCCGCCTCGTCGATGAACAGGCCAAGTTCGCCCGGCTCGCTAAACTCGGTCTGGGCGGCGAACAGCGTGACGCTCGCCAGACGCTTATCTTCATCGCGCGCCATCGCGGCCGCGGTGATGGCGAGCAGCGTGCCGCCGATACAATAGCCGGCCGCGTGGATCTTCTCGGTGCCGGTAATCGCCTGGATGACATCCACGGCGGCCATCGGCCCAAGCAGGCGATAATCCTCCATGTCGAGATCGCGGTCGGCGCTGTCGGGATTGTGCCAGGAGATGCAGAACACGGTGTAGCCCTGCCCTACCAGCCAGCGGATGAGCGAATTTTCCGGGGAGAGGTCGAGGATGTAATATTTCATGATCCATGCCGGCACGATCAGTATCGGCTCCGGACGCACCGTCTCGGTTGCGGGCGCATATTGGATCAGTTCCATGACCCTGTTGCGAAACACGACCTTGCCAGCCGTGGCTGCGACCTTCTCGCCGACCCGATAGGCCTCCGTGCCCGCTGCGGGCTCCCCGCGTACCAGGCGTTCCAGGTCGTCGCAAAAAAATCGCGCACCCTCGACAAGGCATTGTCCTCCGGTTTCGAGGATGCGCTGCTGGAGCACGGGGTTGGTCGGGATGAAATTGGTCGGGGACACCATGTCGAGCATCTGGCGGGTCGCGAACTCGACGATCGCTTCGTGGTGCCCGGTGACGCCGCTCACGCCGGTCGTCGCGGCATGCCACCATTGCTGCTGGAGCAGGAAGGCCTGCTCGATCAGGTCGAACGGATAGCGCTTCCAGGCTGCGTCGGCGAAGCGCCGATCCTGGGGCAGCGGATCGATCGCCGGCTCGGGATCGCTGCCGGATGCGCTGCGCATGGCATAGTCGGCGAGCCGCATCAGCTTGCGCCCGCCCTTGGCGGCGAGCTGCAGCTGCCTGCCTGGCGAGCAGAGAATGTGCGTCCACCAGTCGGAAAAAGACTGCGCCAAAGTGGCGGGCGACTGGCCTGAAGTCAGCTGCGCGATGGCGGCGAAGCTCGACCGATCCAGCGTCGTGGCCAGACCGTCCAACGGGTCAGGGATATTGCTTCGACTCTGCACATTTTCGCTCCTGCTGCGGTGCAACAAGCCCTGAAGCGCAGGAAGCCTCTGCGCACTCCGTAGTCCTACGGAGGGATTGCCTCGCATATGCCAGCCCCAGAAGTCAGAGCTCAGCACGACATTGCTGTATGAAAAGCGGCCAAATACGATCAGGAGGCTCAGTGCGGTCGCACGGGCGAGCCAGCTATCCCGCCGAACCAGTCCCGCAATACCGGCGAAAGGGTCTGCGGGTTGCCGCCGATATGGCGAAGATCCTCCGCCAGCAGTGGCGGGCGGACTGCGAGGAAATATATCGCGAGGCCCGTCGTGAGAATGCCAAGTGCGATCAGCACCCCGGCCGCCAGAGCGGGTCTGGTCCGAGAGGCGGCCGGCGCTAACATTTTCTGTCGAGACTCAGTTCGGCGATGATGGGACAATCTGGCCGCTCGTCGCCATGACAGCGCTCGGCGAGATCGACGAGGGTCTCGCGCAGGGTCGTCAGCGCTTCGGCCTTGCGCTGCAATTCCTCCGCCCGCGCCAACGCGACCCGCTTTACATCGGCGCTGCTGCGGCCCGTGTCGGCCCACAGGCCGAGCAGGGTCCGGATCTCCTCGATCGGAAAACCGAGATCGCGGGCATTGGCGATGAACCGCAGGCGATGGAGGTCACTCTCGCCATAGTCGCGATAACCCGCTCCCCGGCGCGGCGGCGCCGGGATGAGGCCGATCTTCTCATAATGGCGGATCATCCGCTCCGAGACCCCGCTTTGCTTCGACGCCTCCCCGATGTTCACAGCGCTTTCCGGTTGAGGCGCAGCGCGTTGGTGACCACGCTGACCGAGGAGAGCGCCATGGCGGCGGCCGCGATGATCGGCGAGAGCAGGATGCCGAACAGCGGATAGAGCGCGCCCGCCGCCACCGGCACCCCGGCGACATTGTAGATGAAGGCGAAGACCAGGTTCTGGCGGATGTTGGACATGGTCGCCTGGCTCAGCCGCCGTGCCCGCACGATGCCCATGAGATCGCCCTTGAGCAGCGTCACGCCCGCGCTCTCGATCGCGACGTCGGTGCCCGAGCCCATGGCAATACCGACATCGGCGGCAGCCAGTGCGGGGGCGTCGTTGACCCCGTCGCCGGCCATCGCCACCACGCGCCCCTCGCTCTTCAACCGCGCGACGACGGCACTCTTCTGGTCGGGCAGTACCTCGGCTTCGACATCGTCAATGCCGAGCCGCCTTGCCACCGCCTCTGCTGTGGTGCGGTTGTCGCCGGTCAACATCACCACGCGAATGCCTTCGGCCTTGAGTGCGGCCAGGGCCTCCGGCGTCGTCTGCTTCACGGGATCGGCGATTGCAAAGGCGCCGCCGACGGTGCCGTCGACGCCGATGAAGATCGCGGTGGCGCCATCCCGGCGCAGGGCGTCGGCCTGCTCCGCCAGCGCGTCGGTTGCTATGCCCTCTTCCGAGAGGAACCGCGCATTACCGAGCACGATCCGGCGGCCGTCGACGGTGCCGAGCGCGCCGCGTCCGGTGGGGGAATCGAAGTCGGTGACGTCGCTCGTGGGGATGCCGCGATCCTTGGCGGCCTCGACGATCGCCAGCGCGAGCGGATGCTCGGAGGCCCGCTCGACCGAGGCGGCAAGCCGCAGCAGTTCGGCTTCGTCGAAGCCGGGCGCCGGCACGATCTGGGTGACGGCAGGCCGGCCTTCGGTCAGCGTGCCGGTCTTGTCGACGACGAGCGTGTCGACTTTTTCCATATGCTCGAGCGCTTCGGCATTCTTGATGAGGACGCCGAGCCCGGCGCCGCGGCCAACCCCGACCATGATCGACATCGGCGTGGCGAGACCCAGTGCGCAGGGACAGGCGATGATCAGCACGGCGACCGCCGCAACCAGCCCGTAGGCGAAGCGCGGCTCGGGGCCCCAGATGCCCCAGGCGATGAACGCGACCACCGCGACCGCGATGACCACGGGCACGAACCAGCCCGACACCTGATCGGCCATGCGCTGGATCGGCGCGCGCGAGCGCTGCGCCTCGGCGACCATCTGGACGATGCGCGCCAGCATGGTGTCCCGGCCAACCTTGTCGGCGACGATAACGAGCGCGCCGGTCTGGTTGAGCGTGCCGCCGATCACCGTGTCGGCCTTGGCCTTGGTGACGGGCATGGACTCACCGGTGACCATCGACTCGTCGAGCGAGGAACGGCCGTCCTCGACCACGCCATCGACCGGCACCTTCTCGCCGGGACGCACACGCAGGCGGTCGCCGACCGCAACGAGATCGAGGCTGATTTCCTCTTCACTGCCATCGGAACCGATCCGGCGCGCGGTCTTTGGCGCAAGGTTAAGCAGCGCCTTGATCGCGCCCGAGGTCCGCTCGCGCGCGCGCAGTTCGAGCATCTGGCCGAGCAGCACGAGGACAGTGATCACCGCGGCCGCCTCGAAATAGACGGCAACCATGCCGTCCTCTCCGCGGAAGGCGGGCGGGAACAGCTGGGGCGCGAGCGTCGCGACGACGCTGTAGATCCAGGCGACCCCGGTCCCCATCGCGATCAGGGTGAACATGTTGAGGTTGCGGGTCTTGAGCGAGGCCCAGCCACGCTCGAAGAAGGGCCAGCCCGCCCAGAGCACGACGGGTGTCGCCAGCACGAACTGGATCCATACCGAGATCGACATCGGCACGAGGCGATGGATCGCGGGAAAGAGATGCGCGCCCATCTCGAGGATCAGCACCGGGAGGGCCAGCATCAGGCCGACCCGGAAGCGCCGTGTGAAATCGACCAGCTCATGGCTGGGGCCGCTGTCGGCAGTCACGGTCGCGGGCTCGAGCGCCATGCCGCAGATCGGACAGGATCCGGGATGGTCCTGCCGGATCTCTGGATGCATCGGGCAGGTCCAGATCGTGCCTTCGGGCGCCGCGACCGGCGGCGCTGGCGGGCCGAGATAGCGCTCGGGATCGGCGATGAATTTGGTCCGGCAGCCCGCGCTACAGAAATGATAGCGTTCACCGCCATGCTCGGCTTGATGCGCCGTGGTCGCCGGGTCGACGGTCATGCCGCAGACCGGGTCCTTGACGCCGGTCGCCGCTTTCGCGGCGCTGTGGCCGCCGCAGCAACCGCCGCCATGCGCCGCTCCATGTGTCTCGTTCATCGCCTTGCTCCTTTCGACGCCTGACGATCTAGGGTCTGACACCGTGTCAGGGTCAATACGTAATCGCCTAAGCGGACAAATCGGCGGGCCCGTTCGCCTGGCCGCCATCAGCCAAGGTCATTGGCAACCGTAAGGCCGTGGTCCTGCGCCGGTCGATGCGCCGTAAACAAGTCGATCGCGCCGGTGATGGTCAAAAGCCGAAACGTCTCGGCCACATGCCTGAAGCCGGCCGCCGCGATCAGGCCGGGGAGCACGCCGTCGGCATTGGGCCGGGTATCATCGATGCCATCGAGCCGCTGCACGGTCAGGCGGAAGGCAAGCCGCATGAAACCCTGCTGGCGGCCATAATCGGCGATCACCAGGCGCCCACCCGGGCGCAGCATGGCGAACATGGCGCGCAGGGTTGCCGCCTTCTCCCTGACCGGCATCTGATGCAGCACGAGACTCGACACGACAGCGTCGGCGGTACCCGGGGCCACGTCCCTGGCAAATCCCTGACGCCAGTCGATATCGGCCCGCCGCACAGCGGCCTTGTGCCGCGCGATGTCGAGCGCCTCGGCATCGGGATCGAGACCGATCACCTGCGTCCTGGGCTCGGCTTGCTTGAGCATCAGCGCGAAGCTGCCGGTGCCACAGCCGACGTCGACGACCGTCTCACCGGCTTTGGGCGCCAGGGCGGCGAGCATGGCGGCACGCCACCGCTTCTCCCGCGTCCACAGGCGGATCGCGCGATCATAGTCTTTCGTCGATCCGGTCCCGAGCGGCGGGGTGTAGGATTGCATTGGCTTCTCCCAACGCGAGGCGTCCGAAACGATAAGCTACATCGACATGGGCGGCGATAGTGTCCCCAGCCAGGCGACGAGCCCGAGAATGACGATCGCAAGACCGCCTTCGACGACGAGGCTCGCGCGCAGCAGCGCCTGCGCCCGTGGCGCGTCCTCTTCCTCGATCGCCTGCGCAAGTGCCGGGGTCAGGCGATAACGGTTGAGCGCGGCCAGGCCCAGCATGCCGGCGAACAGCAGCAGCTTGGCGATGAGCAGCAGGCCGTAGGTCGACTGCCCGAGCGAGGCGATGTTGCCCGGACCGACGAGGAACCAGCCGTTCACCGTCCCGGTCAGGATCAGCAGGGCGACGATGATCGTGCCGACGAGGGAGAAGCCCCGCAACGCTTCCTCGGCGAGCGTGACCCGGTCCATGTCTTGAGCGGCGAGATCGTCGGTTGCGAGCCTGGGAAGTACCAGCGCGAGGAATGCGGCAAGCGCGCCGACCCAGGCGCCGGCGGCGAGCAGATGGATGAGATCGGCCCCCAGTTGCAGCCAGCCCGCCTCGCCTTCGCCAGCCGCGCCATGCCCACTCCAGGCGAGGGTCGCGAGTGCGACCGCGCCTGCCAGAGTGGAGGCGATGAAGGCAGGACGGGATTGCCGGCGATAGAAGGGGATGGAGAGCAGAAGAACGAGGAGCGCGACGAGGCGCGCCTTCAGCGCCGTTCCCATGGACGTGCCGTTGAACAGCTCTGCGACCATGGAAAGATCAGGCTGGGTGAGCGGCAGCCCGGTCATGGCCGCTGCCTGCAACGCGAACCCCAGCGCCGACAGCAGGAGGGCGAGACAGGCGAGACCGGCCACCATTGCTACCATCGGCAGATGCCGCTGTACCATCCGGCCGCCGCCGGGCGCATAGAGCGCGAACAGCGGCAGGCCGAACAACAGGCCGAGATCGACGTAGAGCGCCCAGCGGACGGCGACGAGTGCCACGTCGTTCATGGCGTCACTTGACGGTAAAGGCGAGATTGCCCTGGATGCGGTGCGTGTCGGTCGAGACGACGTGCCAGGCGACCTGATAGCTGCCCGCCATGAGCGGCTTGGCGAGCGTCAGCACGAGCGTCTTGTCGCCTTCGACGGACGTCTTGAAGCCGGTTACCGCCATGCGGTGGTTGGGCATGCCGGGCATGCCGGTCATCACGATCTCGGCGCCCGACAGCTTCGGCATCAGACCTTCACTGAAGGTGAGCGTTATACGCGACGGCGCCGGGACGCTGGCGTTGGCGGCGGGCGTCGAGGACACGAGCTTGGGATGGGCGTAGGCCGGAGCCGAAACACTCAGGCCGACGGCGGCGATGGCTGCGAGCGGCGAAAAGAAGCGCATTTGGACATTCTCCTGTCAGTGACATGAGAGAATACGCAGCCGCGACCTGCACCCCTCGCAATTTTCTTTTTGTTCCCGGACAAGGGTTGCCGGACCATCCTGCGTATTGAGAAGTGAAGACGGAGAAACATCATGGACCACCTCGACGACATGCTCAGCCGGTTGCGGGAAGCGCCGCTCGATCCCCGGCTTGCCGGGCTGGACAGCCGCGTCATGGCCGAGATCGCCCGGCTCCAGGCCATGCCCCGCCTGAGCGCCACGACATTCGGTATCGCCGCGGCAGCAGCCTTGTTCCTGGGAATTGCCGGCTCGGCCGTGCCTGTGCGGTCGACCGAAGCCGGGCCGATATCGCCCTTTGACGCGCGGCTCGCGCTCGCTCCTTCGACGCTGCTGAGTTCACAATGATGCGCGACCGCCGGCTCCTGCTCCTCGTCCTGCTGACCTTTGCCGCGGCGATCGCCGGTGTGGTCATCGGCCGCGTCTATGTGGTTCCGGTGCGCCCGGTCGAAAATGAGTTGCACGACCTGCTCCATCGCGATCTGAAGCTGGACACCGCGCAACATAGCCGTCTCGAGACGATCGAGAAGAACTATGCGATCCGGCGTCAGGCACTGGAGGCCGAACTGCGCGCCGATAACGCGCGGCTCGCCGAGGCGATCGAGGCGGAGCATGGCTATGGTCCTCGGGTTGCAGGGGCGGTGGATCGCTCGCACCAGGCGATGGGCGCGCTGCAGAAGGAAACACTCGAGCATATCTTCGCGATGCGGGCCGTGCTGCGCCCGGATCAGACGGACAAGTTCGACGACGCCGTGGTGAAAGCGCTGACGGCCAAGTCCAAATGACCGCGTGCCTCCCCGACTGCTCGGACGGGGAGCTCGCGGCTCTGGCGCTTGGAGGCCGGCAAGCGGCCTATGGCGAGCTGGTCCGCCGGCATCAGGGCTGGGTGCACCGCCTCGTGCGCAGCCATGTCGGGAACCGCGACGAAGCGCTCGACGTGACCCAGGCGAGCTTCGTCGCCGCCTTCGCCGCACTCAACCGCTATGACGCTGCGCGACCTTTTCCGGTCTGGATGTCGCGGATCGTCATCAACAAATGCCATGACTGGCGCCGCCGCCGCGCGGTCCGCAACTTCTTCTCCCACGCGCTGGCGCTGGGGGAAGCCGAACATGTCGTCGACGAGGCGCCACTACCCGACCAGGCGATCGGCGCCGAGCAGCAGCTGGCAGAGGCCATGAAAGCGATCGCCGCCCTGCCCGCATCGCTCAAGGACACGCTCGTCTTGCGGACGATCGATGAGAAATCGGAAGCCGAAACCGCCGAGATTCTCGGCATCTCCCAGAAGGCGGTCGAAACACGCCTCTACCGCGCCCGGGCGCGCCTCGCGGAAATTTTGAAGAAAGTTTGAGGGGCACGCGGGCGGGCTGCGTATTTCCAGTAGGCCCGCCCTCTTTCCGCAAGCTGAGACAAACCGAATGATTTCTGCTCTCGACCGCCGCCAGTTCCTTCGCGGCGCGGCCCTCGCCGGTGGCGGCGCCGCCTTGTCAGCCTGGCTGCCGGCCTGGGCGCAGACGATCTCGCCGGGGATGCGGCCGACGCTGCCGACCGTGTCGGGCGAAGACATCACGCTGACGATCGCCCGGCAGTCGATGAGCATCGATGGTCGCCAGTTCCGGGCAATCGGCGTCAACGGCACGGTCCCTGCGCCACTCATCCGGCTGCGCGAAGGCCAGCGCGTGCGGCTCAACGTCATCAATCAGCTGGAGGAGGACAGCTCGATCCACTGGCACGGGCTGATCCTGCCGGCCAATATGGACGGTGTGCCGGGCGTGTCTTTTCCGGGCATCAAGCCGGGCTCGAACTACCTCTACCAGTTCTCCGTCGTGCAAAGCGGCACCTACTGGTACCACAGCCATTCAGGCCTGCAGGAACAGGAAGGCCATTACGGCCCGATCATCATCGATCCCGCCGGTGCCGATCCGGTCGCCTATGACCGCGAGCATGTCATCGTGCTCGCCGATCACAGCGCGCTCTCGCCGCAGGCGATCTTCCGGCGCCTCAAGGTCAACCCCGGCCATTTCAATTTCCAGCGCCAGACCCTGGCCGGGCTCCTGTCGGGCAAGGATCAGCCGCTCAAGGACCGGCTCGACTGGGGCCAGATGCGGATGGACCCGGCCGACATCTCCGATGTGACCGGATCCACCTACACCTATCTCGTCAACGGCCATGGTCCGATGGACAACTGGACCGCGCTCTTCACCCCGGGCGAACGGGTGCGGCTGCGGGTCATCAATGCGTCGGCGATGACCACCTTCAACGTCCGCATCCCCGGCCTGCCGCTGACCATCGTCCAGGCCGACGGGCAGAATGTGGTGCCGGTCACCGTCGACGAGTTCCAGATTGGTGTTGCCGAGACCTACGACGTCGTTGTCAGCCCAGGCGATGACAAGGCCTACACCCTTGTCGGCGAGGCGATCGACCGCTCGGGCATGGCGCGTGCCACGCTCGCGCCGCGCGCCGGCATGGCCGGCGAGGTTCCCCCCTTACGCAAACGGCCGCTCGCCGACATGAAGGACATGGGCATGGACATGTCCTCGATGCCGGGCATGGAAGGCATGGACATGTCGGGCGGCGCTATGCGGGGCGTCGATCCGACGGCCGAGAAGAACGCGTCCGCGCGCCTCGCGACCGGCGCGGCGGCAGCGATGGCGACCATGGACAATAGCGCCATGGCAGGCATGGATCATTCGGGGATGGATCATGGATCGATGGCCGGCATGGACCACGGCGCGATGGGCGCCGATGGCCAGATGGCGGGGATGGATCATGGCGGGCACGCGATGGGCTCGATGAAGATGCGCGACTTCTCGAACGCGCCGCAGGTGAAGCGCGACCCGAGCGTCCAGACCATCTCGCCGATGCCCGTAGACCGCACCGGCGAGCCCGGCCAGGGCCTCGCCGACGTCGGCCACAAGGTGCTTGTCTACAGGGACCTGATGGCGCTCGATCGCAATCCGGACGTGCGCGCGCCGAGCCGCAGCATCGACATTCACCTCACCGGCAACATGGAGCGGTTCATGTGGTCGTTCGACGGCGAAAAAATGTCGGACCATCACGAGCCGATCCCCTTCATCGAAGGCGAGCGGGTGCGCGTCAATCTCATCAACGACACGATGATGGGGCATCCGATCCATATTCACGGGCATTTTTTCGAGCTGGTGACGGGGCATGGCGATCATGCGCCGCGCAAGCATACGGTGATCGTCCAGCCCGGCGGCAAGGTGACCTGGGACTTCACCGCCGACGCGGTCGGCGACTGGGCCTTCCACTGTCATCTCCTCTACCACATGCATGCAGGGATGATGCGGGTCGTGAGCGTCCGTCCGAAGGGAGACGCGTAATGACCCGCATCCTCACGCCGCTGGTGAGCGCGATCGCCCTTTTCGCTGCCGCGCCCGCCTTTGCCCAGGATCATTCGATGCACGGCATGCCCGGCATGGCGCCGCCGGGCGAAGTGGCGCCGGCGCAGGAGAAGAAGAAGGACAAGGCCGCCGCCAGGCCGCGCGCTCAGACACCAGCGCCGGACGCCACCTCGGCGATGGACCATTCGCAGCACCAGGCCAGTCCTGCGCCGCAGGGAGATGCGGCCGGTCAGCCGCAACCCGCGTCTCCCGCGATGCCGGAGATGCCGGGTATGGACCATTCGCAGCATGGCCAGACAACGATGCCGGGAATGCCCGCCATCCCCGGCATGCAAATGACCGGCACGGCGCTTCCGGCCGGCAATGCGCCCCCGCCGCCTCCCCCAAGCGACCACTTCGCCGATCGTGATTTTCCCGGCGGCGAGATGGCGCGCTCGCGCGACATCATGATGAAGGATAGCGGCGGCAACAATTTCGGGCAGGTGCTGCTCAACCTGTTCGAGTATCAGGCGCATAGCGGCCGCGATGGCTATCGCTGGGATGGCGAAGGCTTTTACGGCGGCGACATCAACCGGCTCTGGCTCAAGAGCGAGGGCGAAGGCGAGTTCGGCCGCGGCATCGACAGCGCCGAGGTGCAGGTGCTCTACAGCCGGGCCATCGACCCCTATTTCAATCTTCAGGGCGGTATCCGCCAGGACTTCGGCCGCGGGCCCGACCGCACCTACGCGACGATCGGCGTCGAGGGCCTGGCTCCTGGCATGTTCGAGGTCGAAGGCGCGCTGTTCCTCTCGACCAAGGGCGATGTTCTGGGCCGGGTCGAGGGCTATTACGACCAGCGCATCACCCAGCGCCTGATCCTCCAGCCGCGCGCCGAGGTCAATTTCGCCGCACAGGATATTCCGGAGAACGACATCGGTTCGGGGCTGGTCAACATAGAGCTCGGCGCGCGCCTGCGCTACGAATTCAGCCGCCAGTTCGCGCCTTACATCGGCGTTTCCTATCTGCGCAAAGCCGGAGACACGGCGCGGCTGTCGAGGCTTGCGGGCGAGGACGTCCATGCCACCAGCTTCGTCGCCGGCGTTCGCTTCTGGTTTTAGCATCAGGACGGCTGATGGCGGGGGCGAACAAGAGAGCGGGGCGTTACACTCATACCCAGGTCGGCCGGCGCCGAGCGAAGGAGATACGCCATGGACCATTCGTCCCACATGAACACCCGGAAGATGGGCGCCTATTGGAGCCTTGCCGTTCAGACCGTCATCAGCGGCGTCATCATGTATCTGGTGATGTTCGTCATGATCGACGGGCTCGACAGCTTCTACAACAACCTCAACATGCTCTACATGACGCTGATGATGGTCGCGCCGATGGTGGTGCTGATGATCCTCGCCATGCGGCACATGTTCGCGTCGAAGGCCGCCAACATCGCGCTGATCGCCGCGTCGCTGGTCGCCTTCTTCGGCAGCTTTGCACTCATCCGCACCCAGACCACGATCGGCGACACGGCCTTTCTGCGCTCGATGATCCCGCACCATTCCGGGGCGATCCTGATGTGCCAGGAAGCAAAGCTCAGCGATCCGGAAGTCATCCGGCTTTGCGAATCGATCAAGCGCTCGCAGCGGCAGGAAATCGACGAGATGAAGGCCATACTCGCGCGGCGCTGAGTGGCACGGTCGGGCTACGCCCGGATACGTGCGCCCGGCCAGGTATGTGAGCCGGCCGATGGTCGACACGAGGCGCGGGGCGGACGAGATTGCAAGCGACGTAGCGCGGCTTGCGCCGCTGTTCCTGCGACAGGCTGGCGGCCACGTCCTGACGCTGCTCGATCCTTCCGGGATCGTGCTGAGCTATAATGAAGAAGGCGAGCGTGCCGAATGCTGGCCGCTCGATCGCGTTCTGGGACAGCCCCACGACCTGTTCTACCCGCCTGACGAGATTGCGGCGCGTCGTCCAGGCGCAGACCTGGCGGCCGCCCTTCACGAGGGCACGCTGGAGCGCGAAGCGTGGCGGGTCTGCGAGAACGGCGCGGAATATCTCGCGCGCCTGACGATCAGCGCCCTGTTCGAAGGCGACACACATCGAGGCTTCGCCTGCATCAGCCGCGATGTCACCGACGAGGCGGCGGTCCGCGCATCGATCGAGACCCGCGAGCAGCATCTGCAATCGATTCTGGCGACGGTGCCGGATGCGATGATCATCATCGACGAGACCGGCGCCATCACGTCGTTCAGCGCAGCGGCACAACGCCTGTTCGGCTACAGCGAAGCCGAGCTCGTCGGCCGCAACGTCTCCTGCCTCATGCCCCAGCCCGATCGCGACCGGCATGACGAATATCTCGCGCATTATCTGCAGACCGGCGAGCGCCGGATCATTGGCCTCGGTCGCGTCGTGGTCGGCCAGCGCCGCGACGGCTCGACTTTCCCGATGCAGCTGTCGGTCGGCGAGGCCGGGCAAGACGGACAGCGGTTGTTCACCGGCTTCATTCGCGACCTGACCGCCAAGGAGCAGGATGAGCTCAGGCTCAAGGAACTGCAGGCGGAGCTGGTCCATGTCTCCCGGCTGAGCGCGATGGGCACGATGGCCTCGACCCTCGCCCACGAACTCAACCAGCCGCTTGCCGCAGTCGCGCTCTATCTCGAGACGATCCGCGACATGCTCGACGAGCGGGACGACGAACCCTTCGTGTCGCTACGGTCGGTGATGGATGATGCGGCACAGGAAACGCTGCGGGCCGGCCATATCGTCCGGCGCCTGCGCGATTTCGTCGCCCGCGGCGAGGTCGACAAGAGCCTCCACGAGCTGCCGCAGGTCATCGCCGAGGCGAGCCAGCTCGCGCTGGTCGGCGCACGCGAGCGCGGCATACGCAGCTTTTTCGCGGTCGATCCCGCCGCGACGCCGGTCCTCGTCGACAGGGTGCAGATCCAGCAGGTGCTGGTCAACCTGATGCGCAATGCCATCGAGGCGATGGCGGAGTGTCCGGTTCGCGACCTCAAGGTGGCGACCAGGTTGCGCCCTGACGGGCTGATCGAGGTGACCGTGGAGGATACCGGCCCCGGCATCGCCGATGAGGTCCGCGAGCAGCTCTTCACGGCGTTCAACTCGACAAAGGCTGACGGCATGGGCCTCGGCCTCTCGATCTGCCGGACCATCATCGAAGCGCATGGCGGCCGTATCTGGATGGAGCGCCCCGACCGCGGCGGCGCGCGCTTTCATTTTACCTTGATCCATGCGCGGGCGGAGGAGGAACATGGGGGATAGACGCGTCATCCATCTGGTCGACGACGAGGAGAGCATCCGCAAGGCGGCGAGCTTTGCGCTCAAGACCGCGGGCTACGACGTCGTGACCTATGCCTCGGGCGTGGAGTTTCTCAAGGAGGCGAAGTCGGCGGCCGTCGGCTGCGTCATCCTCGACGTGCGCATGCCCGAGATGGACGGTCTCGAGGTTCAGGCCGCCATGGCAGCACGCGGGGTCAACATGCCGGTCATCGTCCTGACCGGCCATGGCGACGTGTTGGTTGCGGTGCAGGCCATGAAAGGCGGCGCGGTCGACTTTCTCGAGAAACCCTTCGAGAAAGCCGCCCTGCTCGGCGCCGTCAGCCGCGCGTTCGCACGTCTCGACGATGTCGACCTTCGTACCCTGGAAACGTCCGAAGCAGGGGTGCGGGTCGCTGCACTGACGCCCCGGGAGCGGGAAGTGCTCGAAGGGCTGGCCAACGGCCTGCCCAACAAGACGATCGCCTATGACCTGGGCTGTTCATCGCGAACGGTCGAGGTCCATCGCGCGAGCCTGATGGCCAAGCTCGAGGTCCGCAATCTGTCCGAAGCCCTGCGGATCGCCTTTGCCGCGGGCATGGGCCGCAAGCCGAAGTGACTGCGACCTCTACGTAGCGACGGGACGAGGCGCGATATGCGATCGATGGTGCAATCGTCACACGGGTGTCCGCTTCTCGCAATGCCATCGGTCCGTTCCACCCAGCATGATGGCAGATACACCATCCTCATCTCCGACGACGATCCCGGCGTGCGGCGTGGCCTCCAGCTGCTGCTGAGATCGCGCGGCTATGCCGTGTGGGGATATACGACCGGCCACGCGCTGTTGGCCGACCCCCGCGCGAAGGAGGCAGACTGCGTCATCCTCGACTATCGCATGCCCGACATCGACGGATTCGCGATGCTGCGTCACCTTCGCGAGATCGGATGGTCGGGACGCGCCATCATGATCTCAGGCTTTCACGACACGCTGCTGGCCTCGCGGGCCGCCGAGGCGGGCTTCGATCACGTTCTCGCAAAGCCTTTGATCGGCAGGGCTTTGCTCGATGCGTTGGACCGGCACCGCGCCGAGACGCTTCGAAAGCATTGAATTGTGGCAACCTACCCCCGGCGGCCTCAGCCCTGCGCGATGTGGACAGCGGTCAGCGACGTCAAAGCCAGTGGTTGCGTTTGAACCGGATGTAGAGTCCGATGCAGACTGCGGCGATGACGCCGAGGATTACGCACACGAAGTCATCCTCGGCGATATGCTCGCACACCGAATCGATCAGGGTCACCGGCCGTAGCCGTTTGCCCTCATGATATAGAAAGGCGGCGACGACGCTCATGCCACTTTCCGGTGCCACCACCTGCGGCGGCGACCGGAAGCCGTGTGCCTCGCCCATTGAGACGCGTGCGCAAGCAGGCGCGCCTCGCCCTTTAACCCCAGTCGCAGGAAGACAAAGGCGGCGCGCAGCAATTCGAGCGAGAGCTTATAGAAAATGCGGCGGAGCGTTGGGTTTCGCAGAAGGCCGCTCCCGTTCATGACGCGCGTGGCTGGGCGGCGCGCTGCCAAATCAAGGGCACGCAGACTGCGAAGGTCCACGCACCCTTGATTGGCGACCGCGAGGGTATTTTCCTCTCTTGCGATGGTACCAGGTGATTGCCCGTGTGGCGCCTCTGCAATCGTGTCGGATGACTATACCTAAGTATCGGATAGCGGCGCTGACGACAGTGAGCAGCCCCCACCGGGTGGTCCGGGTAGATAGTTAGTGCATCGTGGTCTCCGCCGCCATTGCCGGTCGTAGGTGGAGCGAAGCGGAACCGGAGGCCGGCAATGGCGGTCTGGCCGCTTCTGGTGCCGGCGGGCGGTAGCCCAGGCTGCTGTGCGGTCGGACGGTGTTGTAGTGACGTCGCCACGCCTCGGTCAGCACTTTTGCCTCAACGAGGCTATAGAAGATCTCGCCATTGAGCAGCTCGTCGCGAAGCGAGCCGTTGAAGCTCTCGTTGTAGCCGTTCTCCCAAGGCGAGCCTGGTGCAATGTAGAGCGTCGTCACGCCGACCTGCCCGAGCCATTTCTGAACCGCGGTAGCGATGAACTCGCTGCCATAGCACATTGGGAAGCGGCCCCTCGAAGGGGCGCACCGCCTTGATGAAGGCAAGGGCGCGTAGCGCCCGCAGGCTTCATCAAGGCGGTCATGATCGGCCCGCAGGTCTCTAAAGTGAAGTTGTCGACTCAACCCTTTGGAGACAGACCGACCATGACCAAGCGTAGCTCTAATCCCACCGACGCCGTGCTGGTAGCCATCGATATGTCCAAACACCGCCAGGAGGTCCTGATCGAACGTCCAGAAGGCGGACGCCGACGTCGCATGACGGTGATGGCGACAAAGGCAGATTATGATCGCTTGGCCACGGATCTTAGCGACATCGGGCGTCCGATCATCGTCGGCTTCGAGGCTACTGGTAACTACCATCGCACGCTGGCGCATCGCCTGCTGTCCGCCGGCTTCGAGTTGCGCTTGATCTCGTCCGTTGCCTTGGCTCGAACGCGCGAGGCTCTGCACAATGGCTGGGACAAGAACGATTCCAAGGATGCGCAAGTGATCCTGCACATGCTGCGGATTGGCGCCACCCAGCGATACGTCGATCCGCTCGCCGCCGGGATCAACGACCTGCAGGAGATGTCGAAAACGCACGAGGCGATCTCCAAGGCTAAGACGCAGACATGGCATCGCATCCTGACCCACTACCTGCCGCTCTATTTCCCGGAGATTGAACGCTTCGCTGGCAACAGCCGATCCGACTGGTTCCTTGCTCTGCTCGAACGATTCCCGACCCCAGCCAGCATGACTGTGCTCGGCCAGGAGACTTTCTCCCGCGAAGCATGGGACTTGGTCGGCCGCAAGGTGTCCAAAGCCCGGCTGATCAACGATATCTACGAGACCGCCTGCGCCTCCGTGGCGCTACCTGTCGACGAGGATTCCGTCTCGATCGCTATGTTCCGCATGGTGATCGCCCAAGCACGCAACCTGATCCGACAGCGCGACGAGATCGAGCGAACGGCGCATGCCATGCTGGCCGAAAACCGCGATTATCAGCTCTTGCGCATGATCCCCGGCATTGGGCCCATCAATGCGTTGACCATTCTCGCCGAGGCAGGCGATCTACGCCGCTTCAGCCATCACCGCCAGTTCCTGAAGTTCTGCGGTCTTGATCTTGCGACCCGGCAGTCCGGCACATTCCGAGGCCGCACGATGCTGTCCAAATACGGTAATGCGCGATTGCGGCGGACCTTTTGGATGGCTGCCCAGGTCGCCGCACGTCAGCGCAACAACAGTTTCCGCGACAAGCTCGGACGATACACTGCCGGGCACGCGGACGATGCCGATCGTCGCCGCAAGGCGATGACGGCGCTCACCGCCAAGATGGCGCGCGTTGCCCATGCCGTCATCAAGACGGGGACAGAGTACCGACCGTTCCTTGAACGGTCGGATGCCAGGTGGAAGGACCCCTCTCTGCAAGTGCCGTGAGGGCGCGAAAGCGACCCTGTAGATAATGTTCGGGCCTTCCACCTGGGTGCGTATCTCGTTCTAAGGACGGTGAGGACCACGGCCGCTTCGGCGCCGCTGGATCCTGTGTTTGCTATGGCAGGGAGCGATCCCGTTGACGGTGGAAGCCATCTGGCTCAGAATGCATGCCTCGCCGCTCAATGTCGGCGCATAGAGATCTGTTGACCAAATCTCGCTTTCCTTCGTGACCCAGGACGTTGTCCGACCGGATATGCGCGGGCGGCCCCCGCTCGATGAACAGCTCGGCTAAGGCCGCCAGCACATCCTCGTGCTTGAGCTGGCGCGCAACGATGAGCGCCAGACATTCACGGCTAGCCTCGTCGATGATGGTTAGAATGCGGAACTTGCGCCCGTCGTGTGTTCGGGCCTCCACAAAGTCGTATGCCCAGACATGCCCCGGATACTCAGGCCGTAGCCGGATGCACGAGCCGTCGTTCAACCACAGCCGGCCACGTTTAGGTTGCTTCTGCGGCACCTTCAGCCCCTCACGCCGCCAGATCCGCTCCACACGCTTATCGTCTAATCGGTCAAGCCGTTTGCCAAGGTGCTCGTAGTCGATCTTCTTTTGCGCATCGTTGTCGTCTTCGAGGTCAGGACGGGTCCAGCCTCAGCATGGCGCCAGATCGCCGGCCTCTCGATGTGGTTCCCGTGTTCCAGATGGTCACGAAGCGGGTCACGAGATGGCCGTGGCCGCACCCTGGCGGGGCGGCAGCTCGGAAAGCAGATATCAGGCCATGGCAGTCACCTTTGGGTCAAAGCCTCGCCCGTCGATCCACATCCGGTGCAGGATCACCGCCAGCTTGCGGGCCAGCGCAACGCGCGCCTTCCAGAAGCCCGATCTCCGGCCGATGGCGGCAGCCCAGTCCTTCAGCGCCGACGCCTGCGAGGTCCGCGACAGCATGACATTGGCCGCTTCGAACAGCAGCTTGCGGGTGAGACGATCTCCGCACTTGGAGATGCGGCCGTTGATGTCGACCTCGCCCGACTGGTAGCGACGCGGAGTGAGACCGAGATAGGCGCCGACATCCTGCGAGCGTCGGAACCGGTGAGGATCCTCGATGGTGGTCATGAAGCTGACGGCCGTCAGCGGTCCGACGCCGGGCATCGTCATCATCAAGCGGCAGGCGCCGCTTTGCCGGGCAACCCGGCCGAGCTGCTTGGCAATGGCAAGCTGTTGCTCCCGCAATGTGCTCAGCATCGCCAGTAGGCTCTCGAACAGTGCGGCGACCACCGGATCGTCCGGCAGCGTTGCCCGGACCTGACGTTCGAAGGTGCCACCCTTTCCGGGTCCGACCAGAATGCCGAAAGTCTTCGCCAGGCCGCGTATCTTGTTGATGAGCGCGGTGCTCATGCCGACCAGCTGGTCTCGCGTGATCAGGAGCGCACGCAACCGGTGCGTATCCATCGAGCGAACAGCGACCGGCCGGTACCAGCCCGAGCGGACCAGCCGTGCCAACCCAAACGCGTCGTTGCGGTCCGTCTTGTTCATCTGCAGCTTCAGCGCTGCCGCAGCATGCCTGGCATGAAGACACACCACCGGCAGCTCTCGCTCGGTCAATGCGTGCCACAACCACACGGTCATCGGGCCCGTCTCGATACCGATCCTCACGGCTCCTGCGGCCCTCCGCGCCAGCACGGCCGCAATAGCGTCCGGGTCCGTTCGCGACTTACCGTCCCATATGCGATCGCCCGTTTCGTCCACGACGCAGATCGCGGTCTCCTTCATCGACACATCTAGGCCAACATAGCAGGTCATCTTCCGTCCTCCTCTTCAGGGGACGACAGGCTATCCCAACGAGCACCGCTCCTGATTACGCCATGTGGTTCACTGACCAACCCGCCGCGTGCAGCAATGCGGTCACCCGGCGGTAGCCGTATCGGCCGTACTGCTTGGCCAGCGCGACGATGTCTTCGGTCAGCGCTTGCTCGTCATCTGCCCCGCACGGCATCTTGCGCTGCGTCGACCGGTGTTGGCCGAGCACGCGGCATACGCGTCGCTCGGATACGTCCAGCACCTCTTTCACCTGGTCGATACAGCGCCGACGCCGCGCAGGGCTCAGAAGTTTCCCCGGGCGGCCTCCTGCAGGATGAGCTTGTCCAGCGTCAGGTCCGAGATCGCGCGGCGCAGCCGCAGGTTCTCCTTCTCCAGGTCCTTCATCCGGCGAGCCTGATCCGTCTTCAGACCACCATATTCCTTGCGCCAGCGATAGTAAGTCTGCTCGCTGACCGCGATCCGCCGGCACGCCTCCGCGGTCGTGCCGCCCTGGCCCAGCATGATCTCAACCTCACGCAGCTTCCCGATGATCTCCTCGGGCTTGTGCTTCTTCGCAGGCATTCGTCGTCCCTTCCTCGATCCAGACTGTCATAGTCGATGGACCACTCAGAAGGGGGCAGCTCAGTACGCCAGACAACGCTAAGCGAGAACATTTCAAGAACCGTATGATGGCCGTTACCGCCGGAGGTCGCTAAGCCCCAGTTCTTCCCACATCCATGTAAAGTCATAGGTGCCCATCGGATCGGCGGTGCCCGATTTTGCCGCGCCATTTTCGATATATTTGAGCCAGTCGGCTACCTTTACCCGCCCCGCCTTTGTACAGGCCAGAACGCGTGGCGTCTTGTGGCTGAGGGCTGGGACCGGCTCATCGAGCGTTTTCGTATATTCACGGGTCAGCATATCGTGAACGATGCGCTCCATTTCATGCGGTGGAATATCCAGCGCCTCGTCCTGTGGCGTGCGGGCGGCATCGTCGGCCATAACCTGATCGAGCGTCCGGATTTCGGCCATAGGCGCGCTCACGCAATCACCAAGCCATTCGCCCATCTGGGTAATTGCTCGCTCCGCGCGGGCGGCACTGTTTACCTCGACGATCAGCTTGCGCCCTGCCAGTTCCACATTGGCAAAAACCGGCGTGCCGTCATCCATGGTCGTGACGAAGGCCCGCTTGCCTTTGGTCGCTTGCGGCTTCTTGTTCTTCGTCGCTGGTGCCAGCCAGTTCCAGAAACTGTCGCTGGCAGGTTCCAGCCATTGTGCCGCGTTCAGCCTTCGGATCAGGCTCTTGCCGACCACGCCTTTCGCCAGCGGAAAAACGATACGGTGGAACACCAGGTCATCGCCGTCGGCGTTGACCATATCCGGCGCGCTGCCGGGCATGGCCTTGCCCAGACAGTCGAGCAGCCACATGTTCGTGAACATCGGTCCCGATGCTCCCAGAAGCGCGTCCCGATCGGACGGGTCCAATTCCGCAGTGTCCTGAGTTTCGTCGGCAAGTCGGGAAAATGCATCGACCACTCGCACGGCGCCCTCAGCGCTGAACGGCAACAGCGCTCCGGAAATGCCATGGCGCCCGTTCACGTCGACAACCCTTGCGGCGATCTTGTCCCAGTTGACCAGGGTCTGGGTTGCACCGTGTTCGCGCACCGTCACCGGAGCAACGTCGCGCAGCAGATCGCGCAAGGTCATCGACTGACCAGGCACGACTTCGCTGACCTCATAGAGCGACATGACCGTATCGCGTAACGCGCGCATATAGGCCTTGTTCGGCGCCTTTTCGTTCCAGCCCCGGCGCTTGAGATAGTCATCGACCAGATTGCGACCGTCGGGTTCCAGTTCCTGCGTAAGCAGATCTTCAAAGGCGCAGCCCCATAGCGGCCCTTGCCAGTGATCGCCAATTATCTCGAATATGGCGTCAGGCTCGAGTCCGGTCGCTTCGCTCGCCGGATCGAGATGCGCGGACAGCATTTCGGCCAATGCCTCATCCCATGGCGCGCGATCCGCATATTTCATCAGGCCGGAAAGATCGTGAGCCGATTTCGATCTGGACATTCAGATGGGCCTTTCCACGCCGAGGCGGCGCATTTCTCGATAGATGGTCGATCGGCCGATGCCGAGTTGTCGTGCTGCTTCTGTCGGCGAGATGCTCGCTTCGACCAGTTTGATGGCGGCATGTACCTTGGACATGTCGAGCGGCTGACGGCCGGGCAACTTGCCTTTGGCGCGCGCGGCGGCGATCCCATCCCTGGTTCGCTCGGAGATCAGTCTCCGCTCGAAATGGGCGATGGCCCCGAACACATGGAAGATGAGTTCGCCGGCGGCCGACGATGTGTCGATCTTTTCCTCAAGACTCAGGAGCGCGATGCCCTGGCCGCGTAGCGTCTCGACCGTGGTGAGCAATTCGGCGAGCGAGCGCCCAAGCCGATCGAGGCGGACCACCGCCAGCGTGTCGCCCTTGCGGGCATAGGCGATCAGTTCGGCCAGACCGGGCCGCTCCATGCTCTTGCCCGACATGACGTCGGTGAACACCTTGATCGCGCCGGCCTCCTCCAGACGCATGGTCTGTCCAGCCACGTCCTGATCGCCGGTGCTGACGCGGGCATAACCCAGAATATCGCCCATCCCGTGCGTCTCCCAAACGGTCGGTTTGTGGACAAGCGGGCCGGCGCTCGCAAAATCGGGCGCCGACCGTCTCTAAATACTGTCCACAAACCCGCCGTGTCCAGAAAATCTGAACCGCATTTTGTGGACGATTTCTGGATCGCAGCGGATTACCCAGCGCGCCGCCACCTTGGTTCGAGCATGGCAACGGGCGTCGGTCATGTTGCGGAGCCGGCGGATCGACTGACCGGTGCCGCTCGACAGGCGTTCCAGCAAGGCTTGGGGCGGATCGTCCGCGCAGCGGTCAAGATCGCCGACATTGCAGCCAAGGCCATATCGACAGAAGGTCGCTACACCCATGCCGTAGGTGTCGGCCAGTCTGCGGACGTAAGTGTCCAGCCTCTCCAACGGACGCGGTTGCGGATGCAGCGGCCAGCGCGGGCGCGGTAGGTCGCCCATCAGCTCGACTTCATCGAACACGGGGGAAGGACGCTTCGAACAGGGCGCGCCGTTCGTCCGGCCCACGAAAGTCGCACCCTTCAAGCATCACGCGGTCGATCCGTTCGCGTCCATGCAGCAGCGCATGAACCGTCGCGGCAGTGAGCAAGGCCGCGACCTCGCCGATCAGGCCGGTCGACCGGCGCAGCACCATACTGCGTATTTCAGGAGCGTCCGCCAACGCCGATCGTTCGCGCAAAGGCAACGCGCGCTCGAAACTGGCGAGGAGGCGCGCGAACACACCGTCGTCCTGCCATGCCGGTAGCGGGATCGGCTCGAAGCGGTTCTCAAGCTGGTCATCGCTGCGCACCGCGATCTGAGCCTGTTTGGTGCCCAGGCCGACGATCGGGATGCGGAGCGTGTTGCCGAGAAAGCGGAGCATGTTCAGGAATTCGGCGCGGCGACGGTGCGTGCCGGCGAGCAGGTTGTGCAGCTCGTCCACGATCAGCACCCGCACCTCGACCGCGCGCAGAAGGTCGAGTGCATAGCGTTCGAGACGTTCGCCGGGGAGGTTGAACGACACTGGCGCGTTGAGCGCCGTCAGGATCGCACCGTAGAAGCGTCGGACGCTTGGTTCGGTCGGCATCTGCATCACCACGACCGGCACGACTTCGCGCTGGCCGCACGAACTTGGTGACGGCGGATGCAGGCGCCGAAACTTCTCGGCGATCATGCTCTTGCCGTTATTAGTCGGCCCCACGATCAGCAGGTTGGGCGGCCGGACGCGGCCTGGCCCAAATCGGAAGGCGTCGTCGAGCCGCGCCAGGGCCGCTTCCGCGTGGGGATGAGCGATCCACCATTGGCCGTGCATATGCGCCAGGCGCTCCGACGATGGCAGGTCGGCGATAGGGCGGGCAGCGGGCGAGAGATGATCCGGCTCGCCCATCATGCTCACCACTCCTCTACATCGAAAGGCTCGGATGATGCCGTGCCATCGACCGCTCGCACAGGCCAAGGCGAAGCAGGTTCGCTCAACCGTGGGGCGGGATCGGTGATGACACGCAGCCCAAGCCGGCGGGCCTGATTGCGCCGGGTCGTGCGCGTCGCGGTTCGCGCTTGGACCTCGATCTCACGCATCTCCTCGATCCCGGCGAACAGTATGCCTTCGTCTATCTCACTTTGCCGTTGGCGACGCAGGCGGGATCGGGCGAGACGGTGTTCCCATAGCGAGACGGGTGGCCGGGAAAGTTCACGGTAGCCGACTTCGAGATAGCCACCGTCGTCGGGGTCGTGGACATAGATGCGGCTGAGGTCGCGGGGATCGCGGCGGATGAGTATGCGCCGGGGTGGTCCGTCCCGTTCAATCCAGGGCTTCAGCGCATCCGAAAAATAGTGGATGTGGTCGATCACTACCCCGTCGCGCCGCAAGGTCCGCCGGACCACAGGCAGAAAGTCGATCAGGAACGCGCGCGGATCACGCGGCGACGGCGGTGCCAGTCCTTCGGTGGCAAGGGCGCGCACGCCTTCCTGATAGCGTTGTAATGGGGCTTCGCCGTCCAACCCGGCATGGGGACGCAGATGGTAGAGCTTGGCGATGGCGACGGCCAACCATCGTTCCAGCTCGGCGAGCGTCAGGCACGCGGCCTTGTCGCTGTCGTAGCGTCCACGCTGCATGACGTTGGAGAAGGTCGTGCCGGGCAGGCCATGCACCAACTCCATCAGCGTGCCGATCACCCGTTCCACGACACCACCGACCTGCGGTCGCCCGAATGGTCGCCAGTCGATCGTGATGTCGTGCTGGGCGCAGCCGCGTTCCAGAGCTTCGGAGTGGAACTCGGCGGCATTGTCCACGCCGATCTGCCGGGGGCGTCCCATCACCGGCCAGTCCGCATCGACCCCGATAGCTGTCAGCCACGACCGCTTGTCCGACGCGACATGCGCCAGGCACAGCCCGACGCTGGTAGCGGACGGTGCTTCCAGCGTCACGAGGAGGCCGGCGATGCAGCGGCTGAACACGTCGATTGCGACCGTCACCCAGGGGCGGCCGATCGGGCGGCGCTCGATCGGATCGACCAGGATGAGGTCCACTGGCGTATGGTCTATCTGCACCACGTCGAGCGGCGCCTGGGCGGTCACGGTCGATCCCAGCACCGCTTCCGGAACAGCCACGTCACCGCGTCTACGCCGCTCTTCCTGCGACAAAGCCGCGATCCTGCGCCGGACGGTACTCGCCGATGGCGGGCGCACATGCTGGTCGCGGGCGCGCCGGCGAACCTCGACCACGATCTTCTCGGCCGACAGCCGCTGCGGCGTCAGGTACAGTTCGGCTACGGCATCGCGGATCAGGGCCTCGCGGCGCTCCTCGATCCGCCTCTTGCCGCGCCCGCCATCCGATCCGCTGCTGACCAGCGTGGTTACCGTACCGCCGCCCTCGCGGCATTTTCGGAGCAAGCGGTAAACCTGACGCTCGGACACGCCCAAGACGACTGCGGCTGCGCGGGCCTGCTCGCGGGGACAGGCCGGCAGCGCCGCCAGTGGCCGAAGCACCGCCGCACGTCGCTCTGCCTCCTGCCATGACGGCCCGGGAACGAGGCTCAGGTCCGAAGCTGCTTCCGCCAACTGCCGACCTCCACTTCGAGGGAAGTGCAAGCTGCTGACATCGACTCCGATCACCAGCGACGCCGAGTGTGACAAACGCCGGCCCCGCTTAGCAAGCGTTCATTCGGCTTTCGCTGACATTGGCTTCGAAAACTGACAGTTATGCCCGCGTCAGCACCGGCGATCAGGACGTGGCTGGACAGACCATGCGTCTGGAGGAGGCCGGCGCGATCAAGGTGTTCACCGACGTCATGTCGGGCAAGAGCATGGAGCGGCCCGGTCTGGCCGAACTGATCGCCTATGCCCGCAAGGGCGACACGCTGGCGGTGGTCCGCCTCGATCGGCTTGGGCGCTCGCTCGCCGAATTGCTCACCACGGTCGAGACGCTACGCGGCCAGGGCATCGCGCTCCTGAGTCTTGAGGAAAAGATCGACACATCGTCGGCCGCCGGCGAACTCATCTTCCATGTGTTCGGGGCCATCGCCCATTTCGAGCGGAGACTGATCTCCGAGCGAACCAGGGATGGGATCGCCGCCGCGCGCGCCAAAGGCAAGTTGCCCGGCCGTCAGCCGCTCGACATGTCCAAGGTACATGCCGCCATCAAACTGGTCGAAGCGAGCATCTCGCCGACAGAAGCAGCACGACAACTCGGCATCGGCCGATCGACCATCTATCGAGAAATGCGCCGCCTCGGCGTGGAAAGGCCCATCTGAATGTCCAGATCGAAATCGGCTCACGATCTTTCCGGCCTGATGAAATATGCGGATCGCGCGCCATGGGATGAGGCATTGGCCGAAATGCTGTCCGCGCATCTCGATCCGGCGAGCGAAGCGACCGGACTCGAGCCTGACGCCATATTCGAGATAATTGGCGATCACTGGCAAGGGCCGCTATGGGGCTGCGCCTTTGAAGATCTGCTTACGCAGGAACTGGAACCCGACGGTCGCAATCTGGTCGATGACTATCTCAAGCGCCGGGGCTGGAACGAAAAGGCGCCGAACAAGGCCTATATGCGCGCGTTACGCGATACGGTCATGTCGCTCTATGAGGTCAGCGAAGTCGTGCCTGGTCAGTCGATGACCTTGCGCGATCTGCTGCGCGACGTTGCTCCGGTGACGGTGCGCGAACACGGTGCAACCCAGACCCTGGTCAACTGGGACAAGATCGCCGCAAGGGTTGTCGACGTGAACGGGCGCCATGGCATTTCCGGAGCGCTGTTGCCGTTCAGCGCTGAGGGCGCCGTGCGAGTGGTCGATGCATTTTCCCGACTTGCCGACGAAACTCAGGACACTGCGGAATTGGACCCGTCCGATCGGGACGCGCTTCTGGGAGCATCGGGACCGATGTTCACGAACATGTGGCTGCTCGACTGTCTGGGCAAGGCCATGCCCGGCAGCGCGCCGGATATGGTCAACGCCGACGGCGATGACCTGGTGTTCCACCGTATCGTTTTTCCGCTGGCGAAAGGCGTGGTCGGCAAGAGCCTGATCCGAAGGCTGAACGCGGCACAATGGCTGGAACCTGCCAGCGACAGTTTCTGGAACTGGCTGGCACCAGCGACGAAGAACAAGAAGCCGCAAGCGACCAAAGGCAAGCGGGCCTTCGTCACGACCATGGATGACGGCACGCCGGTTTTTGCCAATGTGGAACTGGCAGGGCGCAAGCTGATCGTCGAGGTAAACAGTGCCGCCCGCGCGGAGCGAGCAATTACCCAGATGGGCGAATGGCTTGGTGATTGCGTGAGCGCGCCTATGGCCGAAATCCGGACGCTCGATCAGGTTATGGCCGACGATGCCGCCCGCACGCCACAGGACGAGGCGCTGGATATTCCACCGCATGAAATGGAGCGCATCGTTCACGATATGCTGACCCGTGAATATACGAAAACGCTCGATGAGCCGGTCCCAGCCCTCAGCCACAAGACGCCACGCGTTCTGGCCTGTACAAAGGCGGGGCGGGTAAAGGTAGCCGACTGGCTCAAATATATCGAAAATGGCGCGGCAAAATCGGGCACCGCCGATCCGATGGGCACCTATGACTTTACATGGATGTGGGAAGAACTGGGGCTTAGCGACCTCCGGCGGTAACGGCCATCATACGGTTCTTGAAATGTTCTCGCTTAGCGTTGTCTGGCGTACCTTCCACGCGATGCCCTCAAAAGCAGCGGCCCGGTTATCAATATTTCGAGATCGCCGGAACTGACGATCTGCGTCTCCACGGCTTGGAGCTGCTGCGCGAGATCAACGCACGGCCCGCACCAGCGGCAGATTCTCGTCCTCCCTTCCCCATCCCGTTTCTAGCCGGCATCCATCACCGGGTCCGCGAAAGCACGAAGATCAGCTACAATCGGTGGCCTGCCCTCTTCTCGTGCCGGAGATGGCCTCTTTCTTTCGTGCTTTCACGGACCTACCTTCCGCGCTCGTCAATGATTTGGGCGTCCGAGGCGGAGATTGCTCATCAGAGCCGTAGCCCGATCCGCGGGGCAGCCCATACCATGAGGAAGTAGAGCGCGATCGTAAGCGCACAGCCTGCGACCAGCGCGGCCCAGAACGGCACCCCCCGGTTGAGCAGCGCTGGGATCAGGAGAAACATCGGCAGCGACGGCAACACGAACCAGAAGGTCGCGCGGGCGTGCGCCGCCATGCCAACTGGATCGTGCGTGTCTCGCCACAGCCAGATCATGCCGAGCACCGAGACCAGCGGCAGCGCTGCGACCAGCGCGCCGAAGCCGGGACTGCGCTTCGCGATCTCCGACACGGCCGCGATGATGATACCCGAGATGAGGGCCTTGATTGCAAGATAAAGCATGGTTCCCCTCAGGCGATTGCCGGTTGCGGGATGGAGGCGCGTCGCCTGCCTCGGCCGGCGTAAGCGCCGACCATCAACGCGACGCCGCCATAGGCGACCATCTTGATCGCCATCGCCATCGCCGCGCTTCGCCCGTCGTCGTCATACGACACGGCGAATGGCGGAATAGCCGCCGTTAGTGCGCAGAACTACGGTGACGGGCGCTCCCGAACGGTTGCGCCAGAACCAGCCGTGCGAACCGTCGAAGGCGGCGATGAGGGTTCCGCGTTCGCCCGTAGACCGCTGACCCTTGCCGTAGCGGTGGTAGGAGATATCCGGCGCATCGGCGTGCGTGTCGTAATTTACGTGGCCGCCGGACACGGACCATTCGAAGCCGATCCGCGCGCCCTTGACGGCCACGACCTTGATCTCCGCGCCCACGCCCGGCGCGAGGGTGACGCTCATCTCGTCCCGCCGCTCTGCCATCGCCGGTTCGGCAGCCTTGGCGAGCACCGGAGCCGCGGTCGCTGCCGCGACCGGGGTGGCGGCACTCGATGTAGGCGGAGCGACCGGCGCGCTTGCGTCGGCCGCGGCATCGGTCGCGGCTTCCCGCGCGAGCTGGACCTTGATCTCCCCCATCTCCGTCAGGTCGAGCACGCGGCCGACGCCGGTCGGGTCGACACCGTATTCGGACGGCAGTACGACCGTGACCAGGATCGCGGCGGCGGCAGCGAACGCCACAAGCGTCGAGCGGACGAGCTGGCGCGACGTCGGGAGGTCGGAGAGGTCGGGCATTTGCGAATTGAACATGGAACTTCTCCTCAGGCGACCGCGAGGCCAGTCAGTTGGAAGCCGATGAGCACGAAACCTGCAGTCATCAGCAGCACATTGGCGGTGTAGGCGTGGCGGGCGAAGCCGCGGCTTCGTCGCCAGAATCCCATCGCGATCAGGATCGCCGACAGGGCGAGCAGCTGGCCCAGCTCGACGCCGATGTTGAACGCGATCAGATTGGGCAGCAGGCCGTCCGGCGACATCTCGAACTCGAGGATCTTGGTCGCCAGGCCGAAGCCGTGGAAGAAGCCGAAGATTAACGTCGCCGCCTTGGTGTTCGGCTGCACTCCGAACCAGCGCCGGAACGCGCCCAGATTGTCGAGCGCCTTGTAGACGACCGACAGGCCGATGATCGCGTCGATGACATAGGCGTTGGCGGTGACGCCGGTCAGCACGCCGAACAGCATCGTCGTCGAGTGGCCGATCGCGAACAGCGTCACATAGGTAGCGATGTGCTTGAGCCGGTAAAGGAAGAACACAACGCCGAACAAGAACAGCAGATGGTCATAGCCCGTGACCATGTGCTTGGCGCCGAGATACATGAACGGGATGAACTGCACCCCGCTCACTTCCTGGACGTAGCCCTGGTCGCCTTCTTCTATGCCGTGTGCCTGCGCGCCGGTGGCGAAGGTGAAGAGCATGACGAGCATCCATGCGAGCGCAAGTAGCGCAGGCCGGGACGGCAAGCGCCAAGCCGGTTTGGTCAGCATCATATCGGTTTTGTCTCCGGGCTTGAGTCTACGACGGGAAGGGCGCTCGCGCGGGCGGCTTTTGCTTCCTCGCGCCCGTGCATCATGCGGTAGAGCGCCGGCAGAACGATCAGCGTCAGCAGCGTCGACGAGATGATCCCGCCGATCACCACTGTCGCCAGCGGCCGCTGCACTTCGGAGCCGAGCCCGACGTTGAGCGCCATCGGCACGAACCCGAGGCTGGCGACGAGCGCGGTCATCAGCACCGGCCGCAGCCGGGTAAGCGCCCCTTCGCGGATCGCGTCATCAAGGCCCGCGCCTTCGGCCCGGAGCTGGCGGATGAAGGTGAGCATGACGAGCCCATTCAGGACCGCCACGCCCGACAGCGCGATGAACCCGACGCCCGCCGAAATCGAGAACGGGATGCCACGCAGCAGCAGCGCAGCAATGCCGCCAGTAAGCGCCAGCGGCACGCCCGAGAACACGATGAGCGCGTCCTTGGCCGACCGGAACAACGCGACGAGCAGTCCGAAAATCAGCAGCAGCGCGAGCGGAACGACGATCTTCAACCGCGTCGATGCGGACTGAAGCTGTTCGAACGTGCCGCCATAGTCGATCCAGTATCCCGCCGGCAGGGGCACTTCCCGGCCGATCCGCGCTTGCGTCTCGGCGATGAACGATCCGAGGTCGCGTCCGCGCACGTTGGTGGTGACGACTGCCCGGCGCTTGCCATCCTCGCGGCTGATCTGGTTCGGACCCGTCGTGCGCTCGATCGTGGCGACTTCGGATAGCGGCACCGACCCCGCGCCGTTCGGCAGCGGGATAGGCAGGCGCTGGAGCACAGACGGGTCCTGGCGCAGCCGTTCGGGCAGGCGCACGACGATATCGAAGCGTCGATCGCCATCGAAGATTTGCCCCGCCTGCGTTCCCCCGGTCGCTGCCGCAACCACGGCCTGCACGTCGGCGATGTTGAGGCCAAGCCGGGTCAGCGCGAACCGATCGGGCAGGATCTGAATGAACGGCAGGCCCCTCACTTGTTCGGTTTGTGCGTCCTGCGATCCTTCGATGCCCGAGACGACGGCCAGCACGTTCGCGGCTACTCCCGCGAGTTGTTCCAGATCGTCGCCATAGACCCGGATCGCCACGTCCGACCGGACGCCCGCGATCAGTTCGTTGAACCGCATCTGGATGGGCTGGATGAACTCATAGCGCGAGCCCGGCACTTGTTGCACCGCCGCGTCCATTTCGGCGACCAGCTGCGCCTTGGGCTTGCGCGGGTCGGGCCACTGGTCCCGAGGTTTCATGATGACGAACGTGTCGGCGACAGAGGGCGGAACAGGATCGGTCGCCACATCGGCGGTGCCGATCTTGGCGAACACCTGTTCGACTTCCGGGAACCGCTTGATGCGTCGTTCGAGCGCCAATTGCATCGCCACCGCCTGGCTGAGACTCGTACCGGGGATACGAAGCGCGTGGAGCGCGATGTCACCTTCATCGAGATTGGGGATGAATTCCGACCCTAGGCGGGTCGCGGCGAAGCCGCTGACCACGACCAGCGCGACCGCGCCGGCGACGACCGCCACCCGCATCCGCAGCGCCCAATCGAGCAGCGGACGATAGCCCCGCCCGGCCGCGCGCATCACGCGGTTTTCCTTCTCATCGACGTGGCCGGTGACGAAGGTCGCGACCGCGGCGGGAACGAAGGTGAGCGACAGAAGCAGCGCGGCCGTGAGGGCGAGGACGACGGTGAACGCCATCGGGTGGAACGTCTTTCCTTCCACGCCTTCCAGCGCGAAGATCGGCAGGTATACGATGGTGATGATGGCGATGCCGAATAGGCTGGGGCGGATGACCTCCGCACTGGCCGACGCGGCCAGATCGAACCGCTCCTCCCGCTCCAGCAGGCGTCCGAGCCGGTGCTGCGCTTCGCCGAACCGGCGCAGGCAATTTTCCACGATGATGACCGCGCCATCGACGATCAGCCCGAAGTCGAGTGCGCCCAGGCTCATCAGATTACCCGACGTGTCCGACGCCACCATGCCGGTGATCGTCATCAGGAAGGATAGCGGGATGACGGCTGCGGTGATGAGCGCCGCGCGGATGTTGCCGAGCAGCAGGAACAGCACGACGATGACGAGCAGCGCGCCTTCGGCAAGGTTCTTCTCGACGGTGCCGACCGTGGCCTCGACCAGCTTGGAGCGGTCATAGACGGTGTTGACCACGACCCCGCCCGGCAGGGACCGGTTGACTGCCTCCAAGCGTTCGGCGACCGCCACGCTGACATTGCGCGGGTTCTCGCCCACCAGCATGTAGATGGTGCCGAGCACGACTTCGCGACCGTCCTTGGTCGCGGCGCCATTGCGCAGCTCCGACCCGATTTCGACATCGGCCACATCGGCGACGCGGATCGGGGTATTCTGGCGGTAGGCGATAATGATGCCTGACAGGTCGCGCTCGTTCGCCGCCTGACCGGGGACACGGATCAGATATTGCGAGCCGGATTGCTCGATATAGCCAGCGCCTACATTGGCGTTGTTCTTCTCCAGCGCGGCCACCAGGTCCGACACGCTCAGGCCGAAGCCGGCGAGCCGTTCGGGATAGGGGGCGACGACATATTCGCGCCGGTAGCCGCCGACCGAATTGACTTCCGTCACGCCGGGAACGGTGCGGAGCTGAGGACGCACCACCCAATCATGCAGCGTGCGCAGGTCCTGCGCCGTGTAGCGCTTGCCCGCATCGTTGACCGCGCCCGGTCGCGCCTCGACCGTATACATGAAGATCTCGCCCAGGCCGGTCGCGATCGGCCCCAGCTCGGGTTCGATGTTCGCCGGCAGCGTGCCGCGGACGCCTTGCAGCCGCTCGTTCACGAGTTGCCGCGCGAAGTAGATATCGGTCCCGTCCTTGAACACGACCGTGACCTGGCTCAGCCCGTAGCGCGAGACCGAGCGGGTGTATTCCAGCCCCGGCAGGCCGGCGATGGCGGTCTCGACCGGAAAGGTGACGCGCTGTTCGGCCTCCAATGGCGAGAAGCCCGGCGCCTCGGTGTTGATCTGGACCTGAACGTTGGTGATGTCCGGCACGGCGTCGATCTTGAGGCGACCGAATGCCCAGACGCCTAGTGCGGCGAGGAGAAGGGCTATCGCGAGGACGGCGAAACGCTGCCGGATCGACAGCCGAATGATGCGTTCGAGCATGACGATTCCTAGTGGTCGTGGCTTGCGCCGGACTTTTCGATGTCGGCTTTGATGACGTAGCTGTTCTTCGTCACGTAGGTCGTTCCGGGCTTCAGTCCGCCCAGCACCTCCGTCCATTCCGGCCCCTCGCGGCCGAGCTGGAGCATCCGCACCTCATAGGTGTCGCGCACCCTAGCGAACACGACGCGGAAATCACGGAACTGCTGGATTGCCTCCGTCCGCACCGCAAGCGGCTCGGTACGGCGATCCACGGTGACGATGCCGCGCACCGCCATGCCCGGCCGCCAGAAGTCGCCCGGGTTGGGCAGGCCCGCGCGCGCCGTCACCGTCTGCGTCTGGACTTCGGCGAGCGGCAGGAAGTCACGGATGGTCGATCCTTGCGAGCGTTCGCCCTCAAGGCCCCTGATCTGCACCGCCTGCCCGGGTCGGATGCGTTCGATGTCGCGCGGGAAGATCGGGAACGTCGCAACCGTGCGCGACGGGTCGGAGATGACGAAGACCGGATCGTCCCCGGTCACGTCGCCGACATTGGTGCTCCGCTGCGTGACGACGCCGGCGATCGGCGCAGTGACGGGATAGGTCTGGAGCGAGTTGCTGCTTTCCACCCGTGCGAGCAGCGTGCCGACGCCGACCCGATCGCCGACGTTCCGATGGACCGACACGACACGGCCCGGGAACTTGGCTCCCACGTCCGCGCTCGCCGAAGGGTCGAGCTCAACCCGGCCGACGATTTCCAGCGTCTCGCCGATCTCGGCAGGCCCGGCGACCGCCGTCTCGATGTTCGCCGCGCGAGCCGCGGCGGGGGCGATCGTCGTGCGGCCCTCATAGGATGGGAACTTCCAGGCGTGCCGCCGTCCGCCTTCATTGACGGTGACCGCCACATCGAAGCTGTGCGGCTCGACCAGCGTGGCTTGCCCGCGCAAATAGTCTTCTTCGGGCCGGAACGCGAAGGTCGTAACCTCGCCGTCGAGACGCCGGATGGTGATGCCCGCCTGGACCTGGGCGGGCGCGACCGGCTTGTCCCCGCGATAAGCGAAGAGCCGGTATTCGGGTGGCACGCCATCCTCGAACACCGTGACCTCGATGGCGAAATCGCCGTCGCGCAGCATCCGGCCATTATGGGGGCCGCGCTCATAGTCACCGGCGGCCGGCGCTTCATGTTCCGCGGTGTTGTTTCCGGCTCCCTCGCCACAGGCGGCGAGCGGCAGGGCGAGAAGCAGGGCGAGCGTGAACGTCCGCATCATTGTGTTCCTTGCGCAAGGGCGGCGAAGCGGCCGGTCAGTCGATCGAGATCGGCGCGGGCTTCGTGGTGACGAGCGGCTGCGCGGACCATTCGGGCGCGGGCTTCATGGAGCGCGACTTGCGCCGTAGACACGTCGAGAAAGGTGAACCCGCCGCGGTTGTAACCGGCGCGTACTTCGGTAAGCGTCCGCTGGGCACCGGGGACTACCCGGTCCCTGATCGCTTCTACCTCGTGGCGCGTCTCCTCGACCTTTTCGGCCGCGAGCGCGATGGCCTGGGTCCGCTGGAACCGCTCCACGGCAAGATCGGCCTCGACTTCCCTCGCTTCGGCTTCCGCGCGCGCGATATTGGCGCGGTTGAGGCCACGGTTGGCGAGCGGTAGCGACACGCCCGCGACGATCGCCACGTCGCCCGTGCCGATGTAGCGCGGCCCCGCCGACCACGTCGGATCGGTGCGCGCACCTGCCTGTTGGAGCGTCAGCCCGGCCGCCGCACGTCGTCGCCGCGCCTCAAAGATGGCGAGATCGGCGGGGGCGGGCTGGAGCGCACCCGATGAGGGCTCCAGCATCAGGAAGCGATCGGCCGGGATCGCCATTCCGGCCACGTCACCAGCCCACAAAGACGCTAGCCGCTTCAACGCGGCATCGCGCGCGTGCTCGGCAAGCTCCAGATCGACCTTGGCCTCCGCCAGCTGCGTTCGTGCTCGCGTGCCCGCGAATAGCGGGTCACGCGCCTCGGCGACGCGGCGGCCGACCTCGCGCGCCAGTTGCTCGGCGATGGTGACGCGCTCGCGCGCGATGCCGATCGCGGCTTCGGCTGCCTGCACCTCGACATACAGGCGCTGCACTGCCGTCGCGGTTTCAAGCCGGCGTACTACCGCTTCGGCGCGCGCCACGTCGAGATCAGCATCGGCCGCCGCGACCCGTGCGGCGCGCTTGCCCCCGCGCTCGATGCGCTGGCTATAGGTCGCGCCGATCTGAATCTGGCGGTTCAGATCGTCGCCGCCGACCCCAAAGTTTTCGGCCAACACGTCGATCGACGCGGCCGGCCGCGTATCCGCACCAGCGCGGGCGGCGGTGAGCGCGTCGGTGCGCGCGGCAGTCGCGGCACCTTGCGGTGAGGCGGCAATCGCGCGCGCGATCGCATCCTCCAGCGTCAGCGTCTGGCCGTGAACGACGGCCGCGGACGACAGCGCCACCGCCATAATGGCGGCACGCAAACAGAATGACATGAAATTATACTCCTGATCCTCACGACATAGCGCGGCCCACATCAGGGCGCGCGAACGCGACGATCAGGCTGAAGGTGGTTCCAGTAGGGGCGGTATGCCCCGCGAGGGCGGAGCGGAAACGGACGCCATCACCAACTCGGGGCCGACGCCGAGCAGGGGTGCGCGCGCCCATTCTGTTGGACGGCTGAGATCGCCGGTGACGTGGACGTGGACGGCCAAAGTCGTGCCATCATCCGAGCGGTTGCTGCCTCCTGCATCCGCGATCTCCATATCAGTCTCGCCACCATGGTGAGAGACAGCTCCATCTCCATGATGAACATCGGCGTGCGCCAGGTCATGGGCATGAAGATGCGGAACGGCCTCGCCCATGCTTCCGTGAGAAAGAAGCAGGACGCAGAGCATCAACAAGGCGAGGCACTGCCGCATCCGGGTTGCGTAACATCCGAAGCTGAATCGAACAACTTTCGAATGTCGACGAGCTTGGTGTTACAACCAAGAAGTTGCGACACTCTAGGAGGCTGTCGCGATGCTCGACAGGTCGGTTGTGGAGTCGATCGGCACCCCGGCTTCCTTTCGTTCGGAGTAGCGATCGACGAGCTGAGCCGCGTGCGGCCGCAGCAGCACGGTGAACCGCACCAGCTCCTCCATCACGTCCACGATCCGATCGTAATAGCTGGACGGCTTCATGCGCCCGGCATCGTCAAACTCCTGAAACGCCTTGGCGACGCTCGACTGGTTCGGAATCGTCACCATTCGCATCCAGCGGCCGAGGACGCGCAGCGTGTTGACGCTGTTGAACGACTGCGAACCGGCCGACACCTGCATGACCGCAAGCGTGCGGCCCTGCGTCGGTCGCATCCCACCTATCGAGAGCGGCAGATGGTCGATTTGCGTTTTGATGATGCCCGTGACCTGTCCGTGTCGTTCAGGGGAACACCACACATGGCCTTCCGACCACATCGACAGCTCGCGCAGTTCGTGGACGGCGGGATGATCGTCGCCGGCGACCTGATCGGGCAGCGGCAGCGCCGAGGGATCGTAAATGCGGGTCTCGCACCCGAAAAATTGCAGCAGTCGCGCCGCTTCCTCCACGCACAGTCGCGAGAACGACCGCTCGCGCAGGGAGCCGTAGAGCAGCAGAATGCGCGGCGGAGGATCACCCGCGCCAAGGCCGAAGGCGGGGCGGCCGATCACATAGCGTCGATCTAGCGCGGGCAGGTTGTCGGGATCGGAGAGCTGGCGCAGTGGCATCAGAGGGCTTTCACGAGATAGGCGGCAGATGCCGGGCAGAGCGCGGTGAACTCGCGCGAGCCGGCGATCGACGCCGGGGCCGTCGCGCGATCGGCGGCAGCATAGCTATTGGCGGTGAAGAATGGCGCGGCCGTGTTGGTGAGAAGATGAAGGCGGGCGACGCTCAGCTTCCGCGCGCGGGCTTCAAGCAGGCCGAGCATGGCGCGGCCCAAGCCGTCGCCGCGCCGATCGGCGACGACCAGGAGCAAGCGGAGCAGGCGATCGGCTCCATGCCCTTCAAGCCCGCCATAGCCAACCAGGCCGGCGTCATTATCGAACCGGAAGAAGGCCCGGTTAGAGTCGACCAGATCGGCGACGGGTAGGCCCGAGGCGGCGAGCGCGTCGCGCAGCCCGCCCAAATTGTCGGGATCGAGCGCGGTGACACGCAGCGCCGTCATGCGGTTCGTGGTCCGAGAAGAATGACGCATGTTCCGACCAAACAGAGCGCCGCGCCGCCTACGTCCCAGCGATCGGGTCTCACCCCTTCGACAGCCCACAGCCAGATCAACGATGCGCAGATGTAGACGCCGCCATAAGCAGCATAGGCCCGCCCCGCTGCATCGCTATCCACGCGCGTCAGCAGCCAAGCGAACAGCATAAGCGATACCACGCCCGGGGCCAGCCACAGGGGCGATTTGCCCAGTCGCAACCATGCCCAAAAAGCAAAGCAGCCTGCAATTTCTGCGACCGACGCGGCCAGATATACGAGTGCCGTCATGCCATGCTGATCCTGATCGCGAGTGCGGCAAGCGTCACCAGCAGCACCGGAATCGTCAGCGTCGCGCCAACCTTGAAATAATAGCCCCAGCCAATCCGGATGCCCTTTTGTCCGAGGACGTGCAGCCAGAGCAGCGTCGCGAGCGAGCCGATCGGCGTGATTTTGGGGCCAAGGTCGCAGCCGATCACGTTGGCGTAGATCATCGCTTCCTTGATCGCCCCTGTGGCGTGCGTCGCGTCGATCGACAGCGCGCCCACCAGCACGGTCGGCATGTTGTTCATCACCGACGACAGCAGCGCAGCGATGATGCCGGTGCCGAACGCTGCGCCCCACACGCCGCCTTGCGCGGTGCGATCGAGCAGGCCGGCAAGGTGATCGGTCAGGCCAGCATTCCGCAGGCCGTAGACGACCAGGTACATGCCGAGCGAGAAGATCACGACCTGCCACGGCGCGCCGGCCAGCACCTTGCGCGTCCGGATGACATGGCCGCGCGCGGCGATGACGAGCAGGAGGACCGCGCCGGCAGCGGCAACGGCGCTTACCGGAACGCCGATAGGTTCGAGCAGGAAGAAGCCGGCGAGCAGCAGTGCGAGGACGACCCAGCCCGCCTTGAACGTGGCAGGATCGCGGATCGCGTCAGCGGGCGTGCGGAGTTGCGCCACATCATAGCTGGCCGGTATGTCGCGGCGGAAGAACAGCAGCAGCGCGACCAGTGTCGCGGCGATCGAAGCCAGATCGACCGGCACCATCACCGAGGCATAATCGGCAAAGCCGATCCGGAAGAAGTCGGCCGACACGATGTTGACGAGGTTGGAGACGATCAGCGGCAGGCTGGCGGTATCGGCGATGAACCCCGCCGCCATGACGAACGCCAGCGTCGCCTTGTCCTTGTATCCCAGCGCGCGCAGCATCGCGATGACGATCGGTGTCAGGATCAGCGCCGCGCCGTCATTGGCGAACAACGCGGAAACCGCCGCGCCGAGCAGTACGATCAGCACGAACAGCCGGCGACCATGCCCCCCGCCCCAGCGTGCGACGTGGAGCGCTGCCCATTCGAAGAACCCGGCTTCATCGAGCAGCAGGCTGACGATGATGATCGCAACGAACGTCGCGGTCGCATTCCAGACGATACCCCACACCACAGGCACGTCGGAGAGCGAGACGACCCCGACGAGCAGCGCGATCACCGCTCCGCCCAGCGCGCTCCACCCGATGCCTAAGCCCCTGGGCTGCCAGATGACGAGCGCGATCGTGGCGACGAAGATCAGGACGGCGAGGAGCATCAGGCGATGCGTTGGCCCGAAGCGTCCACGACCTGTTCGCCGTCTTCCTTGGCAAACGCGCCTTGTTGAGCTTCGGGCAGCAGATCGAGGACCGCTTCGGACGGTCGGCACAGCTTCACGCCGAGCGGCGAGACAACCAGCGGCCGGTTGATGAGGGCCGGATGCGCCATCATCGCGTCCACCAGCGCGTCGTCTGACAGCCCATCGTCACCAAGGCCCAGCTCCGCATAGGGCGTGCCTTTCTCACGAAGCAGATCGCGGGGCGTGATCCCGGAGCGATCGATCAACTCGACCAGCAGCGCGCGCGAGGGCGGCGTCTTCAGATATTCGACAACGTGCGGCTCGATGCCGGCATTGCGGATCATCGCCAGCGTGTTGCGCGACGTGCCGCACTCGGGGTTGTGGTAGATCACGATATCGACGGCCACGGGGCGTCCTTTCAGCAGCAGGGGGTGAGTTCGGCCAGGAGCGGCGCGCACAGCTCGGGAGAGGCGGCGCAGCAGTCTTTGACGAGGAACAGGGTTAGCGCGCGCAGCCCGTCCAGATCGGCGCGATAGATGATCGATCGGCTATGGCGTTCGGAGCGCACGATGCCGGCGCGCGCGAGAATGCCGAGGTGCGCGGACATGGTGTTTTGCGGCACATCGAGCTGGCGGGCGATTTCGCCCGCCGCCATGCCCTCCGGTTCGTGCCGCAGCAACAGGCGGAACACATCGAGCCGCGTGCTTTGCGCGAGCGCGCCCAATGCGGAGATAGCCGACTCATTTTCCATATATCCAGCTTAGAGGATACATGGAACGGCAGGCAACCCGGCCATTTCGGCGAAACCAGACCCGGGACGCCTTCCGGCTTGGAACAGGATATTAGGCGCAGCTCGCCGGCCTTTCCCGAGGACCAGCAGCATGATTGATTTGGACGACCCCCAGGCCGTCAAGGAAGCGTCGCGCCATAACCGCCGGCGTCGCCTTCGTGGCCTCCTAAGACCAGTACGCCCTACCCCGCCGACTGACAGTTAGGACATACGGTGTCAAAACCGGTCGGGCCTGTTGAAAAATGCCGGACATGCCGGGTTGCTCCTTCGTTTCACCCCTGCCGAAAGGAGCGTCGCTATGATGGGACCAGCCTGTCGCGGTGGGCGGGGAGGGGCGATCCACCGCGCCATAGAAGCCATATTGCCCACAGACCACCTGCTGCGTCGCATCGACCAGTGTCTCGACATGAGCGAGTTGAGGCAGGCACTGACCGGTCATTACAGCGCACGGGGGCGACCATCGATCGATCCCGAACTCCTCATCCGCATGACGCTGATCGGCCGAATCTACGCGATCACGTCCGAGCGGCGCCTGTGTGAAGAGCTGTGCTACAATCTGGCCTATCGCTGGTTCTGCCGTCTTAGGCCGGGAGACAAGGTTCCGCACCACTCGACGTTCAGCAAGAACCGGCATGGTCGCTTCCGCGATGCCGGCGTGTTCCGGATCCTGTTCGAGAGCACGGTTCGACGCTGCATCAGTGAAGGGCTGATCGGCGGAAAAGACGCCGCGATCGATGCGTCGTTCATAGCGGCTGATGCGAGCTGGCAGCGCAAGACCGTTCCTGGCTACTTGCCGTATGTCGCCAACGCGTCGCGCGCGGTTCGGGAATGGGTGCAAGACACAGGTGATGCCGTCTGGGAAATGGCGCGCTCGAAAAGCTGCCAAGGCGTCTCTCGAACCGACCCTGCCGCGGCTTGGTCGGCGGGAACGGTGCGTGGCCGTTTCGGCTACGCCCTTAACACGCTGGTAGACACCCCGAGCGGCGTCGCGCTTGATGTTCAGGCGACGCCGGCTCGCTTTGCGGAGGAGGTCGATGCAGGCCGCGTCATGCTCGAGCGGTCGGCCGATCGGTTTGACTATCACCCAAAGCGGGTTGCTGCCGACAAGGCCTATGGCAGCGCCGTCTTTCTCGGCTTCGTGCGGGACCACGGTGCAATCCCGCACATTCCCGTGATCGATCGGACGCACCAGACCAATGGCAAGCTGCCACGAACGGCCTTCAGCTATGACCGGGATACCGACAGCTTTACCTGCCCGACTGGCAAGCCGCTTCGGCACCACGCCTTCCATCCACCCACCGGCGTACATCGCTATGCTGCCGACGCCCGGGACTGCGCGGCGTGCGTGCTTCGGAAGAAATGCACGACGGCACGGCGTCGTACCCTGACCCGTCTGGACGATGAGGACGTCCGCGATCTTGCCAGAGCCGAAGCACAAACCGGCCTGTACAAGCGGTCGATGCGGTTGCGGCGTGGGGTCGAACGGTTCTTCGCTGACGCTAAGGGGAAGCATGGCATGAGGCGGCTTCACCTGCGCGGCATCCGCGGAGCGGAAGAAGAGTTTCTGATCGGTGCGGCGGTGATGAACCTGATGATACTGGCGCGACCACGTCGGCTGATCGGCAAGCCGCGCCGGGGTGTCTGCGTTCCCGCGGCATTGACCTCGGCTACCATCTCGGCCCGGTCGATCGAACATGACGTGATCGTGCCGCCATTTAGGCGATATACCTGACCGTTGCAGCGTGGTCCGGTTCATCATGCGGCGCGCAGTCGTTCTTTACGGTACGGTACGCCGTCGAGCAGTGCCTGGCCCGGCGCCTTGGGCGTGCCGTCGCCATTCACATACATATAGAGCGTCGTGGTTGTCATCCCGAGACGGCGCGCGACATCGGCTGCGATCGCGTTGCGATCGGACATCGCAGCCATCGCCATTGCAAGGGTGGCCTTATCCATCTTCCGCGGCCGACCCCCCATCCGTCCCCGCGCGCGTGCCGCAGCAAGTCCTGCCTGGGTGCGCTCGGCGATGAGCTCGCGCTCGAACTCGGCGAACGCTGCGAAGATGCCGAAGGCGAGGCGGCCGTTGGCAGTCGTGGTATCGATCTGCGCGCCGGCCCCTGTCAGCACCTTCAGGCCGATGCCGCGTTCGCGCAGCGCCTCGGCTGTGATGACAAGATGGCGGAGGTCGCGCCCAAGACGATCGAGCTTCCAGAGGACCAAAGTGTTGCCGGGCTGCAGTGCCTTCAGGCACGCGGTCAGGCCGGGCCGGGCGTCGTGCCGCCCCGACGCGAGGTCTTCATAAATCCGCGAGGAATCGACGCTGGCAGCGAGCAACGCATCGCGCTGGGGTGCCAGGGTCTGCGAGCCGTCAGCCTTGGACACCCTCACATATCCGATGAGCATCGTTACCCCGCCAGAAAAGACATCCGGCACCCTGCAATGTGCCGGTGGTTTCCGCAACGGGTTTTCCGATTGCCGGGATGCGCTGATGAGGCAAAATCAGCGATCGCCAGAAAACCGGTCGTTTTTCTGGCGGTCTGGCTTTCCGTTTTGCCACGCTCGACAAGCAGTTCGGAAACGGCACCCGCCTTGCCGTCTGTCGTGCAACTCGCGCATTGGTCGTGCTGGCCGCCCTTTCCAATCGGGATGGGACAAACTGAAAGTCAGGCGATCGTATCCACCACACCGCCGTCAACGCGTAGCGCCGCACCGGTGGTCGCGGACGCCTGCGGAGAGGCGATATAGACGCACAGGTTGGCGACTTCCCCGACCGTGGCAGCACGCCGAATAATCGAGGACGGTCGGTGCGCTCTGACGAAATCGGCGCCGGCCTCTTCCAACGATTTGCCCGATGCGACCGCGTCCGCCAGCATCTCGGTCACGCCCTCCGACAACGTTGGACCGGGAAGAATGGCGTTCACCGTCACGCCCGTGCCCGCCATGCGCTTGGCCAGCCCACGCGACAAGGCAAGGTCGGCCGTTTTGGTCACGCCGTAGTGGATCATGTCCGCCGGGATGTTTAGGCCGGATTCCGAGGACAGGAACAGCACCCGACCCCAGCCTTTGTCCCGCATCCCCGGCAGATAGGCCCGGGACAGGCGTACGCCCGACAACACGTTGACCCGGAAGAAGCGCTCCCATTCCTCATCGAGTGTCTCGAAAAAGTCCTGCGGGCCGAAGATGCCGGCATTGTTGACCAGGATGTCGACCTCCCGAAGCGCGGATACGATGGCATCACATCCGGCTTCCGTGCCGACGTCTCCGGCCACACCGCGCACATCGGCATCCCCGACCTCACGCTTTAGCTCGGCCACCGCCGCCTGGGTGCGGCTCTCGTCGCGCCCGTTCAGGACGACGATCGCCCCGGCTGCCGCCAACCCCTTCGCGATCGCAAAGCCGATGCCGGCGGTCGAGCCGGTCACGAGCGCCGTCTTGCCGGAAAGGTCGATGTTCATGCGCTATCTCCAGGGATGGTCGTTATCGGTCGGAGTTGTCCGTAACGTCAGCCCTGCACGGCGAGTTGCGCCCGCACGGCGTCGGCCAGCGGCGTCGTCGGACGTCCGATCAGCTTCGAGAGCTGATGACCGTCATCGAACAGCGCACCGTTTGAGGCATCGACGTCCCACGCCGCAAGCCCCTCGGCGAACCCCTCGGGCAGGCCGACCTGCTTCAGGATTGCAGCGTATTCGGCCTGCGGTAGATCGCGGTACGGGATGTCGCGACCGGTCTGGCGCGAGATCTCGGCGGCAAGGTCGGCAAGCGTCACCGCGTCGTCACCGGCCAGCTCATACGTCTTACCCTCATGACCCCCGCTGGTCAGCACGACGGCTGCGGCCTCGGCATAATCGGCGCGGGTCGCAAGCGACAGGCGTCCCTCGCCAGCGCTGCCTACGAACGCGCCGTTCTCCAGAGCTGCCGGGATCGAGGCGGTGTAATTCTCGGTGTACCAGCCATTACGCAGGAGGGTCGTCGCGATACCTGAAGACGCCAGCAACGCTTCGGTTGCACGGTGCTCTTCGCCCAGGCTGATCGGCGAAAGGTCGGCGTGCAGCAGGCTGGCATAGACGATACGCTTGATGCCCGCCTGCTTGGCGGCCTCGATGACGTTGCGATGCTGCGCCTCGCGCTGCCCGACCTCGCTCGATGAGATCAGCAGCAGCGTGTCGATCCCGGCCAGTGCCGGAGCAAGCGTCTCGGGCTGCGCGTAGTCGAAAGCGCGTGCCTCGACGCCCAGAGCGCTGGCCTTCTCGGGCGAGCGCACCAGCGCGACGATCGGCTCGCCGGTCGACTTGCGCTTCAGGCTCTCGATGACGAGGCGGCCAAGCTGGCCGGTCGCGCCGGTGACGGCGATGGTCATGACAATTCTCCTTCGGTGACGCGGTGAGATTAGTTGAAACGGAAGCCGGAGATGGCGGTCGACAGCACTTCCTCGGCATAGACCCGGGCGCCTTCGCCTTCGGCCGCGCCGGCCGCGACCATAAGGGGCAGCAGATGCTCCTCCTTGGCCGGGGGATGCGCGAACCGCGCCGAGGGCGCATCCGCCCAGTGCGCCAGACGCTCGGCCCGCTGCGGGCCGTCCAGCTCCATGCTTTCGGCCAACCACTGGTCGAACGCCTGCGATCCCGGTGTCGAGCGCGGGTCGCCATAGGCACGCATGTTGTGGAAGCTCATGCCCGAGCCGAGGATCAGCACGCCCTCCTCACGCAGTGGCGCGAGGGCGCGGCCCGCAGCAACATGGAGGGCCGGGTCCAGCCCCCGCTCGACGGACATCTCGATCAGCGGAATGTCCGCATCCGGAAAAGCCACTTTGAGGGGGACGAACACGCCGTGATCCAGGCCCCGCTTCGCGTCGACAGTCGAGGGGATACCCGCGTCCTTGAGCAGGGCCGCGGCACGAGCGGCGAGCGCGGGTGCGCCCGGCACGTCGTAGCGCAGCTGATAGGTATGGGGCGGGAAGTTGTAATAGTCGTAGATCAGTTCGGGCCGTTCGGCGCCGGTGAAGGCGAAGCCGTCCGTCTCCCAATGTCCCGAGACGACGAGGATGGCCTTGGGCTTCTCGGCGAGCGTGATCGGCAGGTTGCGCAGGAACGCTTCCATACCGGTCCACACGCCGCGCGGATCGTCCATGAAGAAGCAGGGGCCGCCGCCATGCGGGATGAAGTAGGTGGGCTGGACGCTCATGGTCATACACTCCGGTGCAGGCGCCACGGAGGCGGCCTGGATCATCGATCTGATGGCCAGAATATGTGCCCGCTATCGCGCAATGATAATCGCTCGCGTAGAAGGATCAGCTTCAACCACGGGTAGGAAGTCATGGCGGATCGGTTGACGGGTATGGACGTGTTCGTGCGGGCGATCAGGCTCGGTGGCATCTCTGCTGCCGCCCGTGATCTGCACATGTCGCCTGCGATGGCGGCCAAGCACTTAGACGCCCTCGAAGCGCGGCTTGGCACAACGCTGGTCCAGCGCTCGACGCGTCGGCTGTCGCTGACCGAGGCAGGCACCGACTATCTCGAAAAGGCCGAACGTATCCTGATGGAGATCGGTGAAGCCGAGGCGGAGGCATCGTCGCGATCGATCACCGCGCGGGGACTGCTGCGCGTCAGTGCGCCCGCCACCTTTGGCGTCCTGCACCTTGCCTCGCTCGTCCCTACGTTCTCCGCGCGTCATCCCGAGGTGACGATCGAACTGGGCTTCAACGATCGCTACGTCGACCTGCTGGAAGAGCGATGGGATGTGGCCGTGAGGATCGGGCGCCTTGCCGACAGTGCGCTTGTTGCCCGCAAGCTCGTGGCGATGCGCGTCGTGCTGTGTGCCGCCCCCGCCTACCTGGAGCGGCGCGGAACGCCCACCCGCCTGGCCGATCTTGGCGATCACGATTGTTTGGGCCACACCAACGCGTCACTTGCAGGAACGACATCGTGGGCGTTCGGCAAAGACGGGACGATCAAGGTGCCGATCTCGGGATCGATGTGTTCCGACAATGGCGAGGCCTTGGTTCGCGCTGCCATCGCGGGCCAAGGGCTGGTCTATGGGCCACGCTTTATTGCGGCAGAGGCGCTTCGCGCCGGCCAATTGAGCGAGCTTGAGCTGGACGAGCCGCCTATGATGCTGGGAGCGGCATATGCCATCACACACCCGACGCGGCGCCCCGCCGCCAAGACGCGGGCGTGGATTGACTTCTTAGCCGAAGCACTCCCCGCTCTTGGCACCGACTGGTGAGAGGCCGAGCTAGCAGAGGTCCCGAGTTTTCACCCGAGGACCGCGTCTGCTATCTCAAAACATCACGGTCTTTTATGATTGTAGATATCAGTGACTCAGCGAAAGCGACGCCCACAACCGCACATGGCTGGCATCGATAACGCCGAGGCTTGGTCCCTTTCAGTTGGTGCAGCGGGGGCCGCGGGCGCGGCGGACGTTGCGGGTGAGCGTGAACCGCATCACTGCCAACCCTCGATGACGATCTTGCCGCGTGCGGTAGTGCTCTCAAGCGCCTGGTGCGCGCGCTTGAGGTTCGCGGCGTTGATGGGGGAGAGCCGTTCGGTGAGGGTGGTGCGCACCTCGCCGGCTTCCACGAGGCTGGCGATGGCCGACAGGATCTGACCCTGCGTTTCCATATCAGCAGTCTCGAACATGGACCGGGTGAACATAAACTCCCAGTGGGTCGACACCGACTTGCGTTTGAACGGTACGACATCGAGCGTCTTGGGGTCGTCGATGAGCGCAAAACGTCCCTGCGAGGCGATCAGCTCGGCGATCTGCTCGATATGCTCGTCGGTGTGCGTGGTCGAGAAGACGAAAGCCGGCGCGCCGATGCCCAAATTCGCCACTTGCCGAGCCAGCGGCTGACGATGATCGATGACATGGTGCGCACCGAGTTCACCCACCCAGGCCTGCGTTTCAGGGCGCGAGGCCGTCGCAATGACGATCAGCTCGGGTACTTGGCGAGCAAGCTGGATTGCCATCGAGCCTACCCCGCCGGCACCCCCGACAATCAACAGCGCATGTGCTGCACCGGCTACAGGAGTACGCACGGACAATCGCTCGAAGAGGGTTTCCCACGCGGTGATCGCCGTCAGCGGCAACGCCGCTGCCTCTGCCCAATCGAGGCTGGCCGGCTTCTTCCCAACAATGCGCTCGTCGACCAGGTGCAACTCGGCGTTGGTCCCATCGCGGCCGATGCTGCCCGCGTAGAACACCTCGTCGCCCGGTTCGAAGCCGCGCACTTTAGGGCCAACAGCGCGAACGACACCGGCGGCATCCCAACCCAGGACACGCCAATCACCGTGGATCGAACCCGAGCCAGCGCGCACCTTCGTGTCAACCGGGTTTACCGAGACAGCCTTGACCTCGACAAGGAGATCACGGCCGGTAGCGTTGGGATTGGGAAGTTCGATATCGACGAGAGCTTCCGTGCGATCGATCGTTCCGGGCTGCTGGTAGCCGATTGCGCGCATGATAAAACCTATTGTCAGGGGCTGTATAGCGAACTTTGTCGTGTACGGGATACGCACAAGCGACGTCGCGGTTCGGCATCGTCCTCAGGCTGGCGACGGCGTGGCTGCCGCTGCCGTCTTCCCCGTGAGGTCGGTGATGACCGCGCCGATCAGCGCCCGTAGCCAGCGGTGTGCGGGATCATGCCGATAGCGGACGTGCCAAGCCATTTCCACGGGAAAGCTGCCAAGGTCGACCGGAGCCGGCAGGATCTTCAGCCGGGGGTCGTGCATCAGCCGCCTGCAGATGAGCGAGGGCAAGGTGGCGCAATAGTCGGTCACCGCCACCATCTCGGCTACCGCGAAGAAGTTTGTCACGGAGATTGCGACGTCACGCTTCAGCTGCTGCTGCGCCAGCGCCTGGAACAGCCCGGCGCGCATCCGTCCGGGCGGCACGATGTTGACGTGCTTCATCGCCTCGAACTGCTCGCGCGTCATGGCATCGCCGACGCCCGGATGGTCGGCGCGGACGGCGCAGGCGAGCCCTTCGTCCATCAGGTGCTGGACGACGAGGTTGTCGGGCGGATCGACGATGCGGCCCAGTACGAGCGCCGTCGTGCCCGATACGACGCCTGTTTCCACAAGATCGTTGCCGTAGGGCGTCAGACGAAGCTTTATGCCGGGGGCGACCTTCTCCAGGCGCGCCACGACAGCGGGGACGAGGACGAACTCGACATAGCCGTTCGGCGCGATCGTGAAGAGCCGTTCGGCCTGTACGGGGTCGAAGGCCTGCTGACCGAGGACCGCGTTGTCGAGCTGCGCGAGTGCCTCGGCGATCAGCGGTGAGAGTTCAAGCGCGATCGGGGTCGGCTGGATGCCGTAGCGCTCGCGGACGAACAGTTGGTCCTGAAGCATCAGTCGTAGACGCGATAGGGCGTTAGACAGGGCGGGCTGTGTCATGCCCATGCGCTCGGCGGCCCGCGTGACGCTGCGCTCCTCCATCAACGCGACGAAGATCGGCAGCAGGTTCAGATCGTAGCGCATGCAGTCATCCTGTTAGCGTTATATCTGAAATCAAAAAGATAAACTTCTGGAATATGTCAACGAGGCCCATTTCCCATCCATCGGCGACGGACGCCGCGAACATGGAGGTTCAGATGAGCAAGGGACAGGTTCTCGTTCTTGGATCGAACGCGACGCAGATCGGTCTGCGTGGCGGCGGTACCGCGACGGTCGGTCAGTATCTCAACGAGACGGCGGTCCCCGCGCTGGCTCTGCTCGACGCCGGCTATGACATTGTTCTCGCCACGCCCAATGGGGCCAAGCCGCACATCGACGCCGTCTCCGTTTCGGTTGATCATTTTGGCGGCGATCAGACGGCATTCCAGCGCGCCAAGGACTTTTTTGCCAGCCACCCGGCGATGAACGACGTCCGCAGCTTGCGCTCTGTCGTCGAGGGCGGCCTGGACGGCTTTGTCGGAGTGTTCGTGCCGGGCGGCCACGCTCCCGTCGTCGACCTGATGCAGGACCACGACGCGGGCACGATCCTCCGTCACTTCCACACGGCGGCCAAGCCGACCGCGCTCCTCTGCCACGGACCGGTAGCCGTTGTCGCTACGCTCGACGATGCTCCGGCCTTCCGCAAGGCGCTGGAGGAAGGCGATGACGCCGGGGCGGCCAACCTGGCGCGAGACTGGATCTACTCGGGCTACCGCATGACCGTCTTCTCGGCGAGCGAGGAGAAGATCGCCGAGGAGCAAGTGCTGAAGGGCGAGCTCTTCTTCGACATGGAAAAGGCGCTGCGCTCGGCCGGTGGCGACGTCTCGGTCACTGACAAGAACTTCGCTTCGAATGTCGTCGTGGACCGGGAGCTGATCACGGGTCAGAATCCGGCGTCGGACCAGGCCATGGCCGACGCTTTGATCGAAGCCCTCGATCGCGCCGCTGCGTGAGTACCAGGATGACGGGCGGGGCGCTCAGGATGCGCCCCGCTTCGCATATAACCATGACAAGGAACGGTGCCATGACAGCCAACGTGAAGATCGTCGCCGTGCTCACCGCCCGTGCGGATACCGTCGACCGCCTGCACGCTCTGCTCGACGCCATGTTAAAGCCGAGCCGTGCGGAGCCGGGCAATTTGCGCTACGATCTCTGGCAGGACCAGAGCGATCCGAACCGCTTCGTCCTCGACGAGCTGTACGCGGACTCGGATGCGGTTGCCGCCCACCGCGCGACGCCCCACTTCCAGAACTACCTCTCTCAGATCGGCGATCTGGCCGAGCGCGGCGCGTTCGTCCTCAACCCCGTCTCCGCGACCTGAGGGTGCTGCCATGGGCAAGCTTAAAGAATGGGTGGGGTCGGCGCTGCTGGCACAACCGTTCTATGTAGAGGAGCTGCGGATGATCGGCCTGTTGGCACCTGCGCTTCGCCTGGGCCTTATTGGCCTCGTTTATCCACGCGGCGGCTACCGCTGGCGCGGGGCCGCGATCCAGCGGAAAATCAACATCTGAAATCAAGGACACACAGTCATGACCAAAGGTATCGAAGGCAAGGTTGTTCTCATCACCGGCGGCAGCACCGGTATCGGCGCGGAAACCGCGCGGCTTCTCGCTGAACGCGGCGCCAAGGTGGCCATCGCCGCCCGTCGCAAGGACAGGCTCGACGAGGTTGTCGCGGACATCGCCTCAAGCGGCGGCACGGCACGTAGCTACGCGCTCGACGTCACCGACAAGTCGGCGGTCCAGTCCGTCGTCGCCGCGATCATCGCCGACTTCGGTCGCCTCGACGTGCTGATCAACAACGCCGGGCTGATGCCGATCCGTCCGATGGCCGAGGTCAACACCGACGAGTGGGACCAGATGATCGACGTCAATCTGAAGGGTACGCTTTACGGCATCGCCGCGGCCCTTCCCGGCTTTCTCGAGCAGGGCAGCGGCCACATCATCAACCTGAGCTCGGTTGCGGGCATCAAGGTCTTCGCACCAGGCGGCACGGTCTACTCCGGCACCAAGTTCGCCGTCAGCGCGATCAGCGAGGGCCTTCGCCAGGAGGTGGGCGAAAAGGTCCGTGTCACGTCTATCGAGCCCGGAGCCGTCGAAAGCGACTTGAAGTTCACGACGTCGGGCACGGCTGCCGAGACGGTACTCGACTTCTATAAACAGGCCATCCCTGCGGCGTCGGTGGCGCGTGCTATCGCGTTCGCTGTCGAACAGCCTGATGACGTCGACATCAACGCGATCGTCATCCGGCCGACCGCACAGCAGTTCTGACGATGGAGAGGAGGCGGAGCGGTGTGTGCTCCGCCTTCGTTACGTCAGTCAATCACACCGCCGTTCAGCTAAAATTGCGGCGTAGCGACAAACGTGCTGACGATGGTGTATCTCACACTTCAAATTAGTCCTTGGTCGGCGCAGCGAGCCTTCCGGAAAGCAGCCCATTTCATGCCGAACGCGAACCCTATCGATGGGGCGGCTCAACCCGATACTGACGCTGGCTTCCGCCAGCGTCCGCATGGACATGATAGCGCCAAGGACGCTCCTTCCCCATCAACGCCGTCCGAGGGTCCTGCAGTGGGCAGCCCCCCTTGGAGCGATCCGGGAGCAGCGCCAGAGCTTGCAGGTAACAAGCCGGCCGGCGGGGTGGATGCTGACCATCCGCACCTGTTTCATCTGGCCGAAGCGCCTGCCAATGTATTTGACGGCGGGGGTCTGCAAGGCGGACACGAGCACAATTGGCCAATCCTTGTCCGTCGTCAGAACATTCGGCACAACTCGCGGCGTAGATTAGCGGAGTGCGGACCTCGTCAGGGGGTTGATGTTAGGCGGCGAACTTGCGGTGCTGCAAGCGCCGATGTTCGATGGTCTGTCGCTTGATCCTTTCGCGCAGTTTGATGATTGCCGGAGCCCTGCCGAAGTAGGCGTCGGCAGGCGTCACATTGGCCAGGCTCTCGTGGTATCGCTGGTGATTGTAGTGCTCGACGAAGGCCTCGATGTGAGCTTCGAGGTCGCCGGGCAGGAAGTAGTTTTCCAGCAAGATGCGGTTTTTCAGGGTCTGGTGCCAGCGCTCGATCTTGCCCTGGGTTTGGGGATGACACGGGGCGCCGCGGACATGGCTCATCTTCCGGGCCTCGATGTATTCCGCCAGCTCACCCGCGATGTAGCTGGGGCCATTATCGCTGAGTAGCCGGGGTTTGTGCAGCACCGTGGCGCTGTCGCAACCAGAAGCCGCCAGGGCGAGGTCCAGCGTGTCGGTGACGTCCTCGGCTCGCATGTTGGTGCACAGCTTCCAGGCGATGATGTAGCGCGAGAAGTCGTCGAGCACGGTCGACAGATACATCCAGCCCCACCCGATGATCTTGAAGTAGGTGAAGTCGGTCTGCCACATCTCGTTCGGCCGCGTGGTTTTCGTGTGGAACTGATCGGCAGCCTTGATCACGACATAGGCCGGGCTGGTGATCAGGTCGCGGGCCTTCAACAGGCGGTAAACCGTGGATTCCGACACGAAGTAGCGCTGCCCATCGGTGAAGCGCACGGCCAGTTCCCGGGGGCTCAGCTCAGACTGTTCCAGCGCCAGCTCGATGATCTGGTCGTGGATGCCCGCCGGGATGCGGTTCCACACCCGGCTCGGCGCCGATGGCCGATCTTCCAACGCCTCCGGCCCGCCTTCGAGGTAGCGATCATACCAGCGGTAGAATGTCCGACGAGGGATGCCGAGTTGGTCCAGCGTGCGCTTGGCCGACAGGTGCGACTGCTCGACGGTTCTGATGATCTCGAGCTTCTCGGATGCGGGATACCTCATTCGTCGTTGCCCCCATCCGCGATCATGCTTTTTTTGAGCAGACGGTTTTCCAGTGTCAGATCGGCCACGCATTCCTTCAGGGCCCGGGTTTCGCGGCGCAGGTCCTGGACCTCTCCGGTGGTCGCGGCACGGGCGGTGTCGCCGGCCAGGCGGCGCTTGCCAGCTTCCATGAACTCCTTCGACCAGGTGTAATACAGGCTCTGGGCAATGCCTTCCTTGCGGCATAGCTCGGCGATGCTGTCTTCCCCGCGCAGGCCATCCAGCACGATGCGGATCTTGTCCTCGGCCGAAAAGTGGCGCCGGGTCTGTCGGCGGATGTCCTTCACTACCCGCTCTGCTGGGGCCTTGGCGGGCGATTTTACATTGGAGGATCTGGGCTTCATCTTCGTTCCTTCGTCACTACGACGAAGCCCAGATCCTCCTTAGATCACAACCTCAAATCTGTGCCATTGGTGCTGACGGCGGACAGGCGGACGGTGCAGACTCGGTCGTAGGTCCAGGTTCGACCCAAGGGATCTCGGCTGCCGGGCGCGCGGAACCAGGTGGCTTTACCTCTACACTGCAAACACAGCTTCAAAAGATCAATGAAATCAACGCTCGCGCCGGAAAGTTGACGGTTGCCTATGAACGCGGCGAAGAGGTCGATATTGCAAAGGTAATGCTCGCGCGGCAGGAGTCGTCGATCGCGTTCGAGGCGACGTTGCAAGTTCGCAATAAGTTGCTTTCCGCGTATAAGGACATCATGAGCATGCCAGTCTAGCGAAAACCTTGTCGATCATATCATTGTAAGGAAGTCAGATACGAGCATCCCACCGTATCAGCTATGATGGGTTCAGATCGGCATCGAAGGGCATTCTGTTATGAGAAGATCGAGGGCGATTATCACAGCCATGTTTCTGTTACCTCTGGCCGTAACGGCTTGTGGCAGCAGCGAGGAAACGTCGGACATCTCCGAGGATCAGATGAACCATTATGCTGGCATACCGGAGCACGATCACCCGACGAATTCTACAAATGCGACACCGCAGTCGGCTACGCCGAATCCAGCGAAGAAGCAGTAGCGGCCATATTGCCGACCCCTGAAGCTGGGTCCGGGCGCAATGTGATCTTGACCGATCAGGAGCCTTTCGGCTTGCGAGCGCTACTGTGCATGCTGATGATCTTCCAGCTGCTCCCCGAGCGCGTTAAGACGCTGGTTGCGACGCCAATACGTTCGGCAACAGCCCCGTTCTTCGGCTCGATCCGATAGCGGTAGGTCTCGGTGGCAAGTGCGACCGGACCCTCAAAGCGAACCTTCACCTTGTAGTCGGAAAATGTAAACGACTTGAAGGCTGCCAGCTCTGGCCCAAGATGATGGGCGAGGTATGTCGCGTAGGTTCCCTCCGAGCCACCCGTTTCGAATATCTGGGAGTCGGCCGCGAAGAGTCGCTCTGTTCCTTTCGCATCGAGCTTTTCAATCGCCGCCTTGTACTGCGACAGTACTGCCTCCACGGCCTTCGTATCCGCGAAGCGCGATGCAGGCTGGGCGGCGACCGCAATCGGCATCGCCAGTGCTGTGGCCATTGCCACCCTAAACGCCAAAATCATGTTTCCCCCTTCAAAATGCCAGATGGTTGAGGCCGCCATGCATGAAGGCGCGCCCCAGGAACCCTTGTAGTTGTCTGGCGCACAAACCTTGAGGTGACGCCTTCTATCCGGAAGTTCGGTCCACACGAGCGGCTGACCGACCGCATTCAGGACCATTGCATGCATCGCATGCCTCCCAGCATCTGACAGCTGCACCAAGACGAGCCTGCCGAAACAGGATCGTCTTCGAACCTCTGCCTCAGTTAAAGACCATGCCGCCGTCGATAATCAGGGCTTGCCCTGTCATGTAATCCGAGTCCGGGCCAGCAAGGAAGGATACGCAGGCTGCCACGTCTTCCGGCTCAGAGATGCGCCCGAGCGTTACGTTCTTCGCCCATTGCTGCAGGCCCCATTCAAGGGTCTGGCCATTTTCATCAGCGACCTTCTGAGCAATGCCCTCCATCATGGGCGTGCGCACGATACCGGGACAATAGGCATTGCTGGTGATGCCAAGGGGTGCGAGATCCTTGGCTGCTGTCTGGGTGATGCCGCGGATCGCGAACTTGGTCGCGCCGTAAACCGCCAGATCGGGATTGCCAACCTGTCCCGCCTGTGACGAAGCATTGATGATCTTGCCGACGATATCGCCGGCCTTCTCGGGCTTACGTGCCTTGAAATGCTTGAGCGCCGCCTGGATGCCCCAATAGGTGCCGCCGACATTGACGTCGAACACCTTGTGGTAGATTTCGGGCGTGATCTCCTCGATCGGTGTGGTCGGTCCGAGGCCTGCGTTGTTCACGATGACATCGAGCCGGCCAAACCGCTGAACGACCGCATCCACCGCCTTGAAGACGTCATCGCGCTGAGCGACATCGACCTTGACCGCGAGTGCTTCACCGCCTGTAGCGATGATTGCATCGGCTGCCGCCTCTGCCGTTTCCGCATTATAATCGAGACAGCCGATGGCGAAGCCTTCCCGGGAGAGACGCACCGCGATGGCCAAGCCTATGCCCTGGCCGGCACCTGTGACGATTGCGACCTTCTTGCCAGTAGTCATGATAATCTTCCTTCGTCTGTTCAGGATGGCGCCTCTCCTCCACCGGCGCGTCTCCTCCCTCCTAAGGGTGAGAGGAGACGCGTTCAGAAAGGCAATTGACCTCCGGCCCCGGCGGTGACCGGCTGATCGACGAAGACACGCCCGATCGAAAAGCGGCTCGTTATTGCTCGAAATCGATGACGACGCGGCCCTGGATGTCGCCCTTGTGCATCCGGGAGAAGATGTCGTTGATGTTCTCGAGTTTGTCGGTTGAGATCGTGGCCTTCACCTTGCCGTCACCGGCGAAGTCCAAGGCTTCCTGTAAATCGAGCCGCGTCCCCACGATCGATCCCCGCACGGTCACGCCGTTCAGCACCGTGTCGAAGATCGGCAGCGGGAAGTCACCGGGCGGCAGGCCGTTGAGCGCGACCGTGCCGCCGCGTCCCACCATACCCATCGCCTGTTCGAAGGCCTTGGGCGACACGGCGGTGACCAACACCCCATTCGCGCCTCCGATCTGCTTCTTCACGAAAGCGATCGGGTCTTCCGAACGGGCGTTGACTGCCAACGTGGCCCCCAGCGACCGGGCGAGGTCGAGCTTCCTGTCATCGACATCGACGGCGACGACGTTGAGGCCCATCGCCTTGGCATATTGCACGGCGAGATGGCCGAGACCTCCGATGCCGGAGATCACCACCCAGTCGCCCGGTTTGGTGTCGGTTACCTTGAGGCCCTTGTAGACGGTGACGCCGGCGCACAGGATCGGCGCAATATCGACGAACGAAACGTTGCCGGGCAGATGCCCCACATAATTGGGATCGGCGAGAACATATTCGGCAAAGCTGCCGTTCACCGAATACCCGGTATTGTGCTGCTCCTCGCACAGCGTTTCCCAGCCGCCCAGGCAGTGCGTGCAATGGCCGCAGGCATCATATAGCCATGGCACGCCCACCCGGTCGCCCTCCTTGACATGCTTCACACCTGCGCCAACCGCGACCACATGTCCGACGCCCTCGTGACCAGGAATGAAGGGTGGATTGGGCTTGACCGGCCAATCGCCCTCAGCGGCATGCAGGTCGGTGTGGCACACACCGGTGGCTGCGATCTTGACGAGGATCTGGCCGGCGCCAGGTCGGGGCACCGCGACTTCCTCCATGACCAATGGCTTTCCGAATTCACGGACGACCGCGGCTTTCATCGTGCTTTCCATGGCGATGTTCCTCTCTCAGAAATGCGCGTCGATATCGACGACATCGATCAGCTTGTGATTGACGAACTCCTTGAGGCCGAGGCCCAGCAGTTCGCGGCCATAGCCCGAGCGACGGATGCCGCCGAACGGCAGGTCGGCCTCCACCTTAGTCGGGTGATTGACGAAGACCATGCCGGTGGAAATCCGCTTCGCCACTTCGGCGCCGTGGACAGGATCGGAGGTGAAGACGGAGCCGCCCAGGCCAAAGGGCGAGTCGTTGGCGATGCGCACGGCATCGTCCTCATCCTTCGCACGGAACAGCATCGATACCGGACCGAAGAATTCCCAATAACGGGCCGGATTGCCCTCATCGAGGTCGGTCAGAAAAGTTGGCTGCACGAAAGCCCCCTTGTTCGGCACTGTAGGACCGACTTCCTCAGCCTTGGCGCCCAGTTCGACGGCCTTGCGGATCTGTTCCTTGATGTCGTCGGCCGCCTTTTGCGAGGAGAGCGGCGCGAGAGTGGTGCCGGGGTCGGAGGGGTCGCCCATGACGAGCTTGGCTACGCCCTTGCGATAACCGTCGAGGAAGGTGTCGTAGACTTCATCGACGACGATCATGCGCTTGGACGAAACACAGACCTGGCCACCGTTCCAGTGCCGGCCGAAGACGGCCCAGTCGATCGTCTTGTCCATGTCGGCATCGGCGAGCACGACAAAGGCGTCGGCGCCGCCCAGTTCCATGGTCGACTTCTTGAGCGCCTTGCCGGCCTCGGATGCAACCACCGCGCCGGCAGCTTCCGAGCCAGTCAACGCCACGCCATGAACGCGCGGATCGTTGATGATGAGGTTGATCTGATCGCGCGTTGCATAGAGATTCTGGAACGCGCCTTCCGGCAGACCCGCTTCGTTCATCAGTCTCTCGAACGCCGCGGCGCTCTGCGGAACGTTCGAGGCGTGCTTGAGGATCAGCGTGTTGCCGGCCGAGAGTTGCGGCGCGAGAATGCGGGCAATCTGATAATAAGGGAAATTCCATGGCTCGATCGCCAGGAGGACGCCGAGCGGCTCGTGCACCAGCATCGCCTCGCCTTCGGCGGGATCGAGCACCGGCAGCTTCTCCGGCTTCAGCAGGTCTTCCGCATGCCGAACATAATATTCGAAGATCTTGGCGGAGAGTTCCACCTCGGCCTTCGCTTCGGCGACCAGCTTACCCATTTCCAGCGTCAGCAGGCGGGCAAAAGCATCGCTGTCCCGGCGCAGGATATCTGCGGCATTCTGCAGGATACGGCCGCGCTCGGCGAAGGAGGTTTCGCGCCAACTGAGGAAAGCCGCGTCTGCTTTGTCCAGCGCGGTCTTCACCTCCTCGTCCGTTGCGTCGGGAAAGGTCGCAACAGTGTCTCCGGTATAGGGATTGATGGTCGCGTAGGTCATTGTCCATTCTCCTGTGGTGAATCAGATTTCGGGGGTAAGGGGTACGGTCACGCGCCGAGATCCTTCACGGCCTGCACCATCTGCGTCAGCACCGCCTGGGCATCCCCATAGACCATGCTGCAATTCTCGTTGAAGAAGAGCAGGTTCTCGACGCCGGAATAACCTTTGCCCTGACCGCGCTTGACGACATAGACCTGGTGGGCCTGGTCGGCATCGAGGATGGGCATGCCGTAGATCGGCGAGGATTTGTCGGTGCGTGCCGCCGGGTTGACGACATCGTTGGCCCCGATGACCAGCGCGACATCGGTGTTGGCAAACTCGGCGTTGATATCTTCCATATCGAAGATGATGTCATAGGGCACGCCGGCTTCGGCGAGCAGCACGTTCATGTGACCGGGCATGCGCCCCGCAACCGGATGGATCGCGAACTTCACGCCGACGCCTGCGGCCTGGAGCAGCTTCACGCGAACTCGTTCATCTCGGCATACTCGGCCGCTCTTGACCCGGCCATCGGCAACCGCACCGCCATAATCGACGGCCATATAACCGCCTGAATGACCGCCCGGATAGAACTCGGTACCTGGACTGCGCCATGCTGTGCCCCTCCTCTCTGGAGGCGAGTAAGGCCTCAAATTACGTATTTGTCCCAGCTCGCATAATGTTCGGGGCTGCGCTTGCCGCGCGGCAGGCTGAGCCCGATGAGCGCGATTCCCACGACCACCGACACGATCGCCCCAAGGGGGCCGGCCCCTGTCAGCAGGAACGGGGCAGCGACGAGCCATGCCCCGAACGCGACATTGATGAAGCGGAGAGCGCGGGCCACCTCTGCGGTGGCAATGATCGCGACTGTGATCACGAGGGCGCCGACGACATGGTCGCTGTTCGCCATCTCGCCTTCGTTCCCCAGGATCACCCGCGTCAGCATCAGGAAGGCGCCGAGCACGATACTGGCCGCCAGCGTCCACGGCAGCGTCAGCCCGCGCTTCGCATCCGCCCAGAAGGTAGAAGGCGAGGCCATCACGTCGGATGCGTCCTCGGCCCCCGCCTCGACCGCGTCGCCCTGGAAGAAGGTGCGGATCAGCGGCTTGCCGCGGCGCTTCGCCCAGGCGAGGAACTGGCCCATGGCAATGACCTCGTCCAATGCGAACGGGATCATGATCAGCATGGCGAGCGCGGCGATCAGCGCCAGCGTGCTCCACGTGCCGATGACGATCGGCTGGCTGATGATGAAATAGATGCTGACGACGCCGAGCGGAATGACGAGAATGCCGAAGAAGGTCACCATCCACGGCATGGTCCGCCAGCGGTCGCGGGTGCCCATCACCGCCATAAGAATTTCGAGCACGTAGCTGACTGTACCAAGACCGCCGTCGGGGATCGGCCAAGCCTTCGACATGTCGGATGTAATGATCTCCTCGGTCCCATTGCGCGGGTCGGCCAGCGATCCAGCAAAGAACGGCTCCCACACAGTATCGATGTGGCCTAACTGGTAGGCCGTCAGGATACGCGAGGTCAGAAGCCCAATCAGCGCCATGGCGACGATCGGCAGCCGCTGCGCGTCCGTCGATGGCGAATAGGTCCAGCCAGGCGGGATGTTCTTGGGGTCCATCATGCCCGCCATGCTCATGCCCGGCATCATTGGCACGAGCACCGACAGGGCGATCACGGCCGAGCCGATGAGCAGGTTGTTGTTGTACTGCGCGGCGCTCGGGCTCCAGAAGATCAGCGGCGCGAAGAACAGCCAGATGCCGATGAACGCGACAGCCCACTGCGCCCATGTCTTGGTGCGCGGGGCGAGCGACAGCGCGCCGAACAGCGCGATGGCGAGCCCGCTGACGACATCGCTGATAGCCAGTGCGCTGGCCCGCCATTCGATCGAAGGCAGCCCGCGATCGACGGTTACGAAACGCGCGGCTTCGCCGACGCTCTGCGTGGTCATGGAATCATAGATGAGCGGGCTGGAGGCGAGCCACAGACCGAGACCGATGTTGGCGTAAAGCGCCCAGCGTGCGCGGCGCTCATCGCGGTCCATCAAGGCCATGTGATCGCCGTGCCCGCCGTGGTCCGACATGGCCGCGACCGCGGCGCCGGACCCGTGCCCCATCGCCGCGTGGTCCATTTTGCTGTGATCCATCCCGCCGTGATCTATGCCGCCCGTTCCGGCGGCCGCTGCGGGCTGGTGGTGGCCAGACCCCGCAAGCTCGGCCTCTGGCTCTTCATCCCACGCGACCAGGTTCTCGTTGAGCTTGTTGTTCCGGTACCAGGCCCGCGGATGCCGCTTGAGCGCAGCGACGATCGCCGGGAGCGTGTCGCGAAGGCTGTGCTTCGGTTCCCACCCGAGCAGCGACCGTGCGCGCGAGATGTCGAGGATATAGTGGTCGTTGCTGCTGTCGATCATCCAGGGCTGGATAAAGTCGTCGCTGCCGAGCGCTTCGTTCTGCAGGATGATCCCGGCCTTCGCGAGCGGCTGCGGGATGCGGATCGTCTTCCAGCCCTCGCCGTGGAGCGCCTCCCCGACGATGTCCTGGATCTCGGCATAGCCGGGCGGGTCGGGTTCGCCGACGAGCAGCGGCAGTTCTGACGGCAAGTCGTGCCGCCGATCGACGAGGCGCACCACGGCGTCGGCCAAGTCCTCGCGGTGCACCGATGACTGTGCCGCGCACAGCATGCCGGGATAGAAATGCGAGATCAGGCGGTGCTCGTAGATCTGCGATATCTGCTGCGCGAGAAACGCCGAGCGCCCGTCGTCGTCGTAAACTCCTGCGGCGCGGAGGAAGACGACGGGGATGTTCCCGTGGCGCTCATGCAGCAATGCCTCGGTGTCGACCTTGGACTGCGGATACGCCCAGGACGCACCGATTGGCGACTCCTCGCTGATGCGCTCCTCCGGAGTGGCGGTCGGCTTATGGACCAGCATCGTGCTGGCGAAGACGAATTGCTCGACCTCGAACGATTGCAGCCCGTCAATCAGCCGGCGGGTGCCCTGGACTGTCACCTTGTCATAGAGCGGGTTAGGCTTGCCGGTTATGTCGTAATAAGCGGCTAGGTGGATAACCGACGCGATGCGGGCGCCGTATCGTGCGCGCACCTCCTCGAGCGCGGCGCGGACCGCCTCGTCGGACCCGAGATCGATGGCGACCGCGGCCGCAGGAGGCGGCGGGTCCGGAGGACCGGCACGATCGAGTCCGACGACCGTGTAGCGTTCGCCGAGCCGGGCAATGAGCGCGGCGGCTATGAAACCGCTCGCACCCGTGATGAGGACGATCTCAGGAGCACCCTTGCCGCTCCCGGGCTCGCTGCGTTCGACGTCGGTCATGACTCTGCCACCCTCGTTCGTTCACCTTTGAATACATCAACAGACCCAGCAGAGCTAACCTCACCTACATGCCCGATGCGGGCGGTGCGAGGGTGCCGAGCCATGCTACGAGCGCCAAGATACCAATCACGCAGGTTGTCTCGACCGCCAGGCTGACCCGCAGCGTCATAAGCGCTCCGTCATGATCGTTCATGGCAATCGAGCGTTCGAAGGCCGGCGTGAGGCGGAACCGATTAAGCGACGCGAGTCCCAGCATCGCTGCGAACAAGACCAGCTTGGCGAGCAGCAGCAAGCCGTAGAGCGTCGTGCCCAAGGCCGTGAAATTGGCTGGGCCCACGAGCAGCCAGCTGTTGATCAAGCCGGTGATCACTAAAATGGCAACCACGAGCGTGCCCACCGCCCCGAAGCCGTGCAGCGCCCGATGGGTAAGCTGAAGGTGCGCGGCATCGATCGCCTCGGCGCGGCGCATCATCAGGAGAAGCAATCCGAACAGTGCGCCAACCCATATACCGCCTGCGAGGAGATGGAGAATGTCCGCGCCCAGGTGAAGCCATCCGGTGCTTCCCTCGTCCATGGCACCGTGCCCGTTCCACGCGAGTGTCGCCAACGCCGTAGCGGCGGCAATCATGGCCATCGCCAGCCATGATGCTCTGCCTCGCGCCAGTAGGACCGCGCCCCCGGCAATGACCAGCGCTACCATGCGCACCTTCCAGGCGGAGCCAACCGGTGGCCCTCCGAGCAAGGCAGCCACCGCGGCCTCGTCGACCGGCCAGAATGGAGATCCGGCCATCGACGAGGCCATGAGGATCAGGCCAGCGGCTGAGAGCAGCAACCCGAGCACAGCACTTCCCGAAAGCCAAGGCCGCAGAGCGATTGCATCCTCGCGCTCGCCGAGCCGAAGGCCATAGAGGCTGAACGCCGACAGGCCGAACAGCACCGCCAGGACGAGGTATAACGCCAAGCGGATGGCGACGGTCGGCCAGTCAATCATCCGCTCACTTCACCGTGAAGGTGTAGCTGCCAGTGATTTTGTGCGTGTCGCCGGAAACGACCTGCCAGTCGACGTTGTAACGCCCACGCGGGAGACGCTGCTTCGGGATGATCGTGAGCGTACGCCCGTCGGAGCCGACCGCGGCGCTGCTCGGCATCTTCATGGCCGCCATGCCAGGCATCGCGGCCATGATCAGTTCGGCCTTGGAGAAAGCAGGCACGAGTTTCTCGCTGAACTGGAGGCTGATCTTCTCCGGGGTCGCAACCGCCGCGTTGGCGGCGGGGCTGGCGGATACCAGCTTCGGGTGCGCGTTTGCGACGCCGCCTGCGAAGAACAAGGCGGCGGCGGCAGTCGTGATGAACAAGCGACGCATCTGGGCAATCTCCATTTCCATTGGGTTCACTTGTATTACGCAGCCGGACGTTTCACCCCTCACGATCTTTTTCGTGCCGCCGCGCCTCTCGATGAGGGGTTAGCGGGGGAGGCGCGTATTCAGAAGGGAGTACAGAGCGCTTTTCACTGCGCCTTCCCGTCCGGACGAGCTGTCGCCGCGGGCCTGACGGGCGCTTGCGCGGGGTAATGATGAGGTTGCGGTTGACCAATCAAGGCTGGACTGGCGATCCCGAGGAGGTCATCGACTGTCTGATTGTGGGCGGCGGTCCCGCAGGCCTCACGACCGCGATCTATCTGTCCCGGTTTCTCAGGAGCTGCGTCGTCTTCGACACGGCGGCAGGGCGCGCCGCCTCCATCCCGCGCTCGCACAACCTTCCAGGATTTCCCGGCGGCATTTCCGGCGTCACGTTTCTTGCGCGCCTGCAAGCTCAGCTGCACGAATATGGCGGTACGATCCAGAGCGGTGAGATCGACGCGATTGTCGCATCAGGCGACCATTTCTCGGCAAGCTGCGGACTGAACGTCATGTACGCGCGGACCGTGGTCCTCGCGACCGGGGTCGTCAATCGACGTCCAGAGATGCCCGATGCGATGCATGACATCGGCGTCGCGCGTGGTCTTATTCGCTACTGCCCGATTTGCGATGGTTATGAGGCTCGGCGGATGAACGTGGCGGTGCTCGGCTGCGACGGCCATGGCGCTGAAGAAGCCGAATTTCTGCGCGCTTATGGCGCCAAGGTCACGCTTCTCGCCGAACGGTCGCTCGACCTCGCTCCAATGGAATTTGCCAAGCTGAACCAGCAGGGCATCGATGTCGCGCCTTCGCCTGTCGAGCAGCTGCGTCTGGGCGAGTGTGTCGAGGTGCGGTTGGCCAACGGCCTGGGGCTACAATTCGACACGCTTTACCCTGCGCTCGGCTCGTCGCCTCGAACGCGGCTTGCCACTTCGCTGGGCGCGAAGCTCAGCGAATCAGGTTGCGTGCTGACCAACGCCCACCAACAATCCTCTGTTGCTGGCCTCTACGCGGTTGGCGACGTTGTGGAAGGGCTCGATCAGATCAGCGTCGCGACCGGACAAGCAGCGATCGCTGCGACCGCAATCCATAACCTGTTGCGCGACAGCGACAGCGGATTGGCATCCGCCATGGCCGGGCTGTGTCCCGCTCGGGGCGTACTGCCGACCTAGCGCGAGCTATTGGCAGTGCAACGAGTAAAGCCGCCACCCAGCGCTGATTCGTACCCACACGACGATCGGCGACACGGCCCTTCTCCGTTCAAATTCCCGCACTACGATCCCGGGCTCGCTCACGCAGGCGGCATGGGCGTCGAGACGGTGCGCTACCACCAGCGCCAGAGGTTACTCGACACGCCAAAGCGGCCGCACGGTCCAACGCAAAGGCCGGAACATTCAGGTTTGTAACCTCTTGCTTCGACAGGTGGTGAGACCACTGCCTGAACAGGAGAGAACGATGCACCACATGAAAGAGATGATCGCGACGCATCCGGACGTGAAAGGAAGCACGAACGATGCACTGATCCGCTGTCTCGAGGAGTGCTACTCATGTGCTCAAACCTGCACGTCGTGCGCTGATGCCTGTCTGGCGGAAGAGATGGTCGCGCAGCTTCGCCAGTGCATTCGTCTGAACCTCGACTGCGCCGACATCTGCTTGGCGGCAGGCTCGCTCGGCACCCGCCGCACCGGCAGCAACGAGCAGGCGCTGGTCGCGGCTCTTCAAGCCTGCGCCATCGCCTGCGGGCTGTGTGCGGAGGAGTGCGAGAAGCATGCGAGCATGCACGAGCATTGCCGCATCTGCGCTGAACACTGTCGCCGCTGCGAACAGGCTTGCAACGAAGCGGTTCAGTCGATCCGCTGATCAGCCGAGGACGCGTCCTTGGCGGAGACGCGTCCTCGACGGTCCCTGTTCAGGAAACGACCGCTTCACGCACACAGCCGGACTGGGTCAGAACGCCAAGTGGTTTATTCCGCCATGCATGAAGGTTCCGCCAAGGAACCCCTGGATGGAGATCGCCAGCGTCATCAGGCCAAGCAACACCCAGTACAACGTCCGCGACCGCTCGGGACCCTTACGGTGGCGCGCTGCCATCCAAGCCAGCGCAACGCCGAAGACCGCGATCAACGTTCCGAGCCAGCGATGCGTCATCAGGATCGGGTTGCGGTCGGTCAGGTAGAACCCGCCTGCGAACCAGCCCAGGAACGCCGCCGCGATTGCTCCCAGCGCTCCGACGACCAACATTATATGTGCGACATGCTGATAGTCCCGGTTGCGGCGCCACAACCCGAACAGCTCCACCCCGAACGCACCGATGAACAGTGCGATGGGAAAATGAATGACCATGGTGTGCAGCCGACCCAGCCAACTCACAAGACGTTCGCCGAAACTCTTGTTCTTGTTAGCGGTCTCCTCGTGCATGCCGCCCATGTCCATGTCATCGCCGGCGATGTCGCGGCCGGCCATGTTCATGTCCACGGTCGACATAGAGCCCATCCCCATGTGACCGTCGCCAGCGTCTGCTCCATCCTTTTTCTGAGTCTCGCCTGCGCTGTTAGCGGCCGGCCCGGGACCGGCCCCGAGCGCATCGTGATCTTCATGAGCCGATGCCGACGTGCTTACTGACATTGCAACCGCAAGGAGCAAAGCGAAGGTCCCGCCTCGTTTACCGCCCATCACCCGACCCCTTGATCCGTGTTCATCGATTCCCGTTTTCCTCACCCGTCCGAATCCTTTTGTGAACTCTTCGCCTGCTCTTTCAGACGAACTGGACCGTGGAGCTACGCCGGCTGCGGCGGCCGGGTCCTGCGCCGCTAGCCTGAAAAAACCGCCGATCAGCTGCCGTGGCGCGCGAACAGGCGGCGCCCGCCGGGACCGAAGGCGACCACGTCATAGGCCTGCGTCTTGACGCCCGGCACTTCCATTCCCGGCGAGCCGAGCGGCATACCGCCGACCGCGAGGCCTCGCACACCCTTGGGCCGGGTCGCGAGAGCCCGCTTCATATCGGCAATCGGCACGTGGCCCTCGAAAGCCATGCCATCGGCGATTGCTGTGTGGCAGGACGAGACGTCCGCAGGGACCCCCGCGCGCTTCTGCAGCGCCGGGCGATTGGAATCATCGACGACGCGCACCTGGCGCCCGAGCTGCCGCTGCACCTGCGCTGCCCACTTGGCGCAACAGCCGCAGCCGGGATCGCGGTGCATAACGATCGGAGTGGCCGCGCTGACGGCAACCGGAACCAACAAGGCTGCGGCAGTAAGCGCGGATCGTAAAGCTGTCTTCATGGAAAAACTCCTTGGTCATTCCTCCCGCCCCCTCGTGGGGCGGGAGGAACGAAGATTATCACTGAGGTCGCTTGCTCATCGACCGGAGCATCGCCTGGAGTTCACCGATGCTCTTGTTTTGCTCGGCAATAGACTTCTGAGCCATTTGCCGGGTCTTCGCATCGGGCGCCTCGCGGAGAACGATCTGCGACATGGCAATCGCACCGCGGTGATGCTCGATCATCTTGCGGGCCCACGTCTCATTTGCATTGGCGCCTTTGGCCCTCATCATCTTCTCGTGCATCGCCATCTCGGCGGGCATGAAGGGCGTGTTCATGCCAGGCATGTTGTCGTGGTTCATGCCCTGCATTTTCGAGTGGTCCATGCCTTGCATCTGCTGCTGAGCCAAAGCCGGGCTCGCTGCCATCGCCGCCAGAGCCAGAGCTGTAAGTGTCTTAAACATTGCCTGCTCCTTCTTGGACTTAGTCAACGCAACAAAGCCCAATCGGCCTCAAAACCATGTGCGAATGCCCAGAACAAGGCTGGTCGATGACGCATCCTCGCCGTCCTCGCGTGCAAAACGAGCAGAGCGGCCCACTCTGCGCTCGTATGAAACACCGATATAAGGGGCAAACTCGCGCTTCACCTCGTAGCGCAGCCGCAAGCCAAGCTCGAGGTCCGACAAGCCCGAGCCGATCCGGTCTTCCGGAACGTCTTGCGCCGCAAATTCCGCTTCGAGACGAGGCTGGAGGATCAGGCGCTGGGTGATACGCTGATCGTAATACCCTTCAACGCGGCCGAGCACGTCACCCTTGCTAGACAAGAACAGTGCGCCCTCCACATCGAAAAAGCCTGGGGCCAGGCTCTCGAACCCAACCGTAGCGTAGACACGGGAGGGGTTGGGCTTGAAGTCGTAACGAATCCCGGCCTGGAAGTCGGTGAAGGGTCCGATCGCCCGTGCATAGAGCGCCTGCAGCTCCGCCCTTTCCAGGCTTCTCCCAAAGTTCCCTTCGCCTTCGGTTTTAAGAACCAGGCGATTGATGTCGCCACCGTACCAGGCACCGCCATCCCATCGATAGGCGTCGCGACCGTCGCGGACCTGGTATTCGGCCAGGTTAAATATGACCTGCGAGAAATTCTGGCCGCCGTGCATCGACTGCAGATGCTGCTGCGAATGCGCCATGGCGGGGGCAGAGTAGACTTGGTCTGCGGCCCGATCCATCGGGATGGGCGGCGGCGGAGCGTTGCCGGCCGGCAGGTTGGTCCCGACCATTGTCGTGCCGGTCGCCGAAGGAGGCATGCTTCCCATGTCGTGACCTGCCATGCCTTGCATAGCGCCCGAACCATGGTCCATGCCCTGCATGGCACCTGGCTGGCCGGGGGCGGCACCGCCGGAGGTATCTGGCATCGCCGACATGTCGTGCCCGGCACCAGGATTGGGGTTGGCTCCAGGCGTAGTCATGCCCGGCATGGCCGTCATGTCATGACCGGCGTGAGGATCGGCAACGACCGCTCCAGGGGCCGGCGGCTTGGCGGACCGACTTGCGGCGGGCTTGGCCCCCGATCCCGCCTTCGCGCGCGGTGTCGACTTGGCGGCGGGCTTCACGGACTTCTTGCGCGCGGCGGGCTTGGTCGCTGCTGGCTTCTTAGCGGCAGGCTTTTTCACCGCTGGCGTCTTTGGCGGCGGCATCTTCATGCCGGGCATATTGGAATGGTCCATCTGCGCGGCCGCCGGGGTTGCCAGGCCGAGCGCTGCGCCGCTCGCGATCAGGAGGAGCTTAAGCTGCATCGCGATTCTCCTCGCCCATCGGGCGAACGGTCACGACACGCATCATCCCTGCGGTCATGTGATAGAGATTGTGGCAGTGGAACGCCCAGTCGCCGACCGCATCGGTCGTCACGTCGAACGTCATCTTGCCGCCAGGCGCTACATTCACCGTGTGCTTGCGAGGCGCCAAGTCGCCATGCCCGGTCACCAGTTCAAAGAAGTGCCCGTGCAAGTGGATTGGGTGCGGCATCATCGTGTCATTGATCAGGGTGACGCGCGCGCGTTCGTCCTTGCGGAACGGGATGGGGTCGGCGGGGTCGCTGAGCTTCTGGCCGTCAAAGCCCCACATATAGCGCTCCATATTGCCCGTCAGGTGGATCTCCAACTGGCGCGCCGGGGCACGAGCGTCCGGGTTGCGATCCAGCGCGACAAGGTCGCGATAGGTGAGCACGCGATGATCGACGTCCTCCAGCCCCTGCGGCGGCTCGGCCGTGCGGTCCTTCGGCATCGGCGAGATGGTCTGCACCCCCGGCCCCATCTTGACGCCGGGCGCGTTCTTCGGGTTGCGCATGTTCATGTCCATGCCCCCGGAGCCGTGATCCATTCCGGCCATCCCACCGGCCTGCCCTGCACCGCCTTGCATGGCGCCGTGGTCCATCCCCGCCATGCCGCCGCTGCCCGTCTGGCTTGGGGTTATGCCCGACGCGCTGGCACCCATTTGGCTGTGGTCCATTCCCGCCATCGCGCCGGAGTTCATTTGGCCATGATCCATGCCGGCCATGCCGGCCATCCCGGACGCAACCGCGACCGCCCCGTGGTCAGTCGGTCCCTTCCAGCCGGTTAGCTTCCACAGGTTACGCGATGCGTTCTGCTGGACCGTGGGGTCGAGGCCGCGCTTCGCCACCGGGTTCTCGTCGGACATCCCCGACATTCCCTCCATCCCCTTCATGCCTCCCATATCCATGCCCATGTCGGTCATGGTCAGGAGCGTGCGCGGGCGAAGCGGCGGGACTGGGGCGATCATGCCCTCGCGCGGTGCCAGGGTGGCGCGCCCCATGCCGGAACGGTCGATCGCTTCGGACACGAAGCTGTAGGCGCGGTCGCCGGGCGTCACGATCACGTCGAACGTCTCCGCGACCCCGATCTGGAACTCGTCCACTTCGACGGGCCGGACGTTCTGGCCGTCGGCCTGCACCACTGTCATTGGCAGGTCAGGGATGCGGACGTTGAAGTTGGTCTGCGCCGCGGCGTTGACGATGCGTAGCCGGACGCGCTCCCCCGGCCGGAAGAGACCCGTCCAATTGTCGTAAGGCCCAAAGCCATTGACCAGGAAGGTGTAGGTCGAACCCGTGACGTCCGCGATGTCCGCCGGGTCCATCCGCATCTGCCCCCACTTCAGGCGATCCTTGAGGGGCATTTCCCGTCCGGCGAGCAGTCCACTCAGCGTCGGGCGCTGATAGTTGAAATAGGCACCGCCCATCTGCTTGAGCTTGCGGAAGATCTCCTCACCGGTCATCTGGCTGTGATCGGAGAGCACGATCACATGCTCGCGGTCGAATGCGATCGGGTCGGGTCCCGCGGGATCGATGACGATGGGGCCGTAGAGCCCGCCCTGCTCCTGCTCGCCCGAGTGGCTGTGGTACCAGTAGGTGCCTGACTGCACGACTGGAAATTCGTACACGAAAGTCGAACGTGCCTTGATGCCGGGGAAACTGATGCCCGGCACGCCGTCCATTTGGAACGGCAGAATGAGGCCGTGCCAGTGGATCGAGCTATCCTCGTCAAGATTGTTGGTCACCGCGAGCCGGACCTTCTGGCCCTCCTTGAGGCGGACGAGTGGCGCCGGGACCGTGCCGTTCACCCCGATCGCGGGCGTTGTAATTCCGTCCATGACCAGCTTCATCCGGTCGATCGTCAGGGCGATTTCCGTACCCGATACGATCGGCAGCGGCTTGGCGATGCCGCGCGACACGGGTTGCGCCCAAGCTGGCAGGTAGGCCGACATGGCCAGCGTGCCGCCGAGCATGGCGGTTCCGCGCATCACGTCGCGCCGGTTCAGATTGCGGCTCATGCCGTTCTTTCGCTCCATTCAATGCTTGCGGCCGGCGGGAGGGGCCGCCGTCGTTACCCTTCATTACGCGCGAACCGGCCCATCCCCTCATGCGAAGTCGAAAATTTTCGACAACTTCGCGCGCGCGCGCCGGAGCCGCATCTCTACGGCCTTGCCGCTGATCCCCAGCGCGGCTGCGGTCTCCGCTTCGGACAAGCCTTCCACGGTCCGCAGCAAGAGCGTCTCCTTGAGCGTTGCCGGCAGCTCGGACACCGCGCGCGAAAGCCGGGCAAGTTCTGCGCGATCGAAGGTGACGGTGTCGGCACCTGGCGCCTCGTCTCGCTCACCCTCGATCGTCTCAGGCGGCAGCGAAGAGGCGAACGATAGTATCTGGCGTATGCGTCGCCGCCGAAGCCAATCGCGGCTCTTGTTGATTGCCACGCGGGCCAGCCACGCAGCGAGCGGCCGATCTCCGTCATACTTTCGCAAGTTCTGAAAGGCGGCCGCGAAGCATTCCTGAGTGAGGTCAAGCGCCTCTTCGGCATCGCCGATATGTGCACGGATCAGGCGGTAAACCGGCCCCTTGTGCCGGCGCATGATCTCGGCGAAGGCGGCCTGACGTCCAGCGAGCGTCAAGGCGGCGAGTTCGCCGTCCGTGCAGGCCGAAAGTTCAAGACTCACCGCGCGTCTGCGGTCAGCGCCTTAACCACCGCGCGGTCGAACGTCCTCGCCTGGTCGGGCCGCAGGATCTGCCGCATCGCGAACATATGGTTCAACGTCTCCTTTTGGAGCTCGCCCATCGCGCCGTGCGAACGATCGACGGCCGCCGCGACCTGCGGCCCGTTACCATGTTCGGCCTCGATGGCGTCGGCAAGCCGGGCGTTGTCGGCCCTGAGTTCAAGCTCCAAGGCACGCCTTCGAACGGCGAAGCGTGACTCCAGCGTCTCGAGCTTGGTCCGTTGAGCTTCGTCCAGCTCGAGCCCGTCGTGGAGCAAGCTATGAAGTTCCACGCCCGGGCTCGGTGGGGAAGGGAACAACTCGCGCCCAGCCCACACGCCTGCGATCGCTGCCAAGAACACGACGGCCGCGATCAGCATCGTTCTCCGGGCGCTGCTCGTCACTGGAACGCCAGCAAGGTCGAAGGCGCTAGCGGCGTGGCGGGCCCGAAAGGTGTCAGCGCCGGCACCTGCGCAGTCGCCGCTGCGGACGACAAGCCGCCGCCCACCACTCCCAAGGCGACTGCGCCTACCGCTGCCAGCATGCCAGTCCGCAGTGTCACTCCGCCGCCGGCGCGCCGCTCCGCCGCGATCAACCGCATGACATCGCCTTCCAGTTCAGCGAGCCGGGGGTGAAGCGGCTGCTCGGCAAGGCGGCGCAAGGCGCTGTCCAAATCCATATCCATGTTCATTCCTCCGCCGTGCTCACATCCTTTACGCACGGCCGGCGAACACCCCTCGAATCCGACGTGAACGAATGTCACTAAGCGGGAACGCCCCCGGGCGCGGCGGCGCACTTTTCCATTGCGTCCAATCGTTCACAGCTCGCACGCAGGCCGGCGATCCACGCGTCCCGCTGTTTCAATTTCCCTGATTAACCTCTGTTGACATTCCGAGCGCAGCTACGGCGGCAACCATGGTGCTCGTTAGGTCAAGCGAGGCGGCGACTATTATGTGCGTAGCGGCTGCCGGCAAGGGCATGGCCGTACATATGCCGACGTTTATCGGGGCCACATAGCGCGATTGGCGACAAGCCGCCGATATTGCTCGTGAGCCGGGCAGCGGCACATGGCCATGCCGCTGCCCGCAGGAGCTGGACGATGGCCAGCGGAATCGTCAAAGAATGGTAGCGGCTCGGTAGATGGACCGACACTATCGACTTCTGGAGGAAATGAATGGGGCGGTTCAGTGTGCCCCCCCAACGAGGAGGCGGTTTAGCGCATGCTGAACGACTGTGGTGAAGCATCCAGCAGCAACGGGAACTCCTTGTCTAAAAGCTCATTCTAACCGTCGCTCGCGCCGTCGTCGGCGCACCGGGCATGATGTTGTTGTCGTTGTAGGCGGACGAAAAATAGCTGCTATTAAGGAGGTTTTCGACGTTGATTTGCGCCTCAATCTGGGGGGTGAGCTTGAAGAATGCGGCCGCATCGACGCGAGTAAATGCGGGCAGGATGGCCGCATTGCTGACCGAGGTGAAACTTTTCGATTGGTGGTAGATACCCGCCCCGGCCCCGAGGCGAGGGGTGAAATCGTAGCGGGTCCAGAGCGAGGCCTGCTGCTTGGGTACAAGCGGGACATCGCGGCCGGCAGGAGCCGCACTCGTTGTCTTGCGGATTTCCGCGTCCTGCAAGGCATAGCCCGCACTAACCTGCCATTGGGGTGTGATCGCGCCGCTGAGGCCGATCTCTAGCCCTTTGCTGCGCTGCGCGCCCGTAAGTACCGTTCGCGTGGCGTCGTTGAGATCGGTCGCGCGGGTGTTGGTGCGGTCGAGTTGGTAGACGGCAGCCGTCAAGTTGAGCGTTGGAAAGATATCCCATTTGAGGCCGAGTTCGTAATTGTCGAACTTCTCCGGCTCCAGCGCGGCGCTTGTAATGTCGAGCGATGAAAACTGATCGCCCGATTGCGGTAGGAAGGACCGGCTGTAGCTGGCGTAAATCGATACAGGTTGCACCGGCTTCAACACCACGCCCAGACGAGGAGACCAGAGCGTGTCCGTCCGGCTATAGCTCCGCCCGGCGACGAGATCGTCGATGCTAAGCTTGAAGCGGTCGCGGCGAACGCCGCCGATGACATCGACATGTTCGCCGATCGAGATTTGGTCCTGCACATAGAAGGCAGTGGCGTCGGTATTTGCCCGGATCGACCGGTAGCCGGTATTGGCAGTGGTGCGCAGCGTGACCGGCGGCACCGTGATCCGGTCGGCTAATCCCACAAAGACGCGCCGGCCCCCGTTCACGATATCGCCGCTTTCGAAAAAGCCATTGATCCGCTGGTTGCGCGTGCGCTGATCGCCGAACTCGAAGCCGGCGAGCAGCACATGGCGAACGGGTCCGGTCGTAACCGTCCAGACGAGATCGTTCTGGTTGAGCAGGTTTTTGCGCGTCGTGGGATCGCTATAGGCTTCAAGGCCGACGCTCTGGACGCCCCCGCGCAGGGTGACCGGGGTTACCGCGAAGGCATTTCGATAGAGCTTGTCATAGTCGCCATACAGGACCCGACTTGTCAGAATCAGGTTGTCGCCGAACCGATGCTCGATGCGCCCGCTCAGAACCTTGGCCTCGAAATCGCTGACGTTGAACCCCGGCACACCGAAGAAGGTGTCGCGGAAGCCGGTGAGGGGGCGGGAGGGGCTCGTCAGAGAGCCTTGCGTAGCTGAGGGGACGCCCCGATCGATCGTGCGCTTGTCATTATTGTATTCGAAGCCCAGGTCTATCCGGGTGGTGGCGCCAAGTGAGAGCGCGACGGTGGGATTGATCGCAAACCGGCGTCCGTCGTAGAAGTCGCGGTTGCTGCTGAACTCCTCGTAAACGGCGTTCAGCCGAGCGGAGGCGGACCCACTGATCGGCTGATTGATGTCGGTATCGACATACCATGCGCCATATGTGTCCGCCGAGCCGCTGCTGCTGATGAAGGCGTTGGCACCCGGGCGCTTGGTGACGCGGTTGACGATCCCGCCCCCACCGCCGCGCCCGAAGATCATCGCGTTGGGGCCTTTCAGAACCTCGATCCGCTCTGCGTTGTAGAGGCCGCGGTAATATTGCACGTCGTCACGCAGGCCATCGACGAAGAAATCCGCGGTGCTGTTGTTACCGCGCAGGATGATCTGATCGCGGTGGCCTTCGCCTTGAGAGATCACCGCGCCGGGTACATAGCGAAGCACGTCGGCGATCGAGCGCATCGCCTGATCGTCAATCTGCGCTTCCGTGATAACGGAGACTGATTGGGGGACGTCGTTGAGCTCCGTCGGCGTGCGGGTGGCGGTGCTGGTCGTATCAGCCTGGTAGCCGTCCCGAACGCCGGTCACGATGATCGTCTGCGAGGGACTTCCCTGCGCCAAGGCAAGCTGATCCTGAGCCTGAGCCGCTGCTGGGACGGCAATCACCCCAAAGCTGAACATAGCTGCAAAACCAGATTTTTTCACCACACCGCCCCTTTGCGAACTATTCTCAACTGAGTAGAGAAGTTGGTAATGCATCGCAATAGACAATCCGGGAGGCATTGCGTCGATTTCGAGTAATCTCCCGCGAACGGTCGTTCGCGCGACAGCCCCGCCGATCGCGGCCGGAGCTGTCGGTTTTCAAAGTCGATGTCAGCTATATGTCAGAGACGATGACAGCCACGACGTTACGGCTCATTCTGCGGCGTTGAGTGCGGGCGTGGTGGGTGCCTCGGTTTTGAGTGCAGCGAGTTCGCGGTAGAGAGTGGATCGGCCAAGCCCAAGCTGCTTCGCCGCCTGCGCCGGACGCACGCCGGCCTCGATCAGCTTGAGCGCCGACGCCAGCTTGTCGGCGTCGAGCGTAGGGCGTCCAGGCACTTTTCCCCGCGCGCGCGCCGCGGCGATGCCGTCGCGGGTGCGCTCGACGATCAGCCGGCGCTCGAAATGCGCGATGGCACCGAACACATGGAACACCAGCTCGCCTGCAGCCGAGGATGTATCGAGCCGTTCCTCCAGCGAACGGAATGCGAGCCCGCGCGCCTTGAACATGTCGACGGTTTCCAGCAGCTCCTTGAGCGATCGGCCGAGGCGATCGAGCCGGACGACGCAGATGATATCGCCGGGTCGGCAGAAGCCAATCAGCTCGTTTAGGCCGGGCCGATCGAAGCTCTTGCCCGAGATCACATCGTCGAACACGCGGATCGCGCCCGCTTCGTCGCGCAACCGGCGACGCTGCACCTCCAGGTCCTGGTCGCTGGTGGAGACGCGGGCATAGCCCAGCACGTCCGGCATCGTGGTGTAACCCCTGTCCCTAATCCGCTCCCGACGAAGACGGTGTCAGGCGAGCTGAACGGTAGCTTCGGGACGGTCAACTCTTCTGAATGCCATGGGCGTGCGCGCCGGTATGACGGTCCTGTACCTGATCAGCATCCTGAAACTCGCCCCATTGCTGCTACTGATCGTCATCGGCTTCCCCGCCATCGAGTGGGCACGTGTCGTCGACAGCGGTCTGATCGCGCCCACGCAGCTTGGCCAGTCGATGCTCGTCCTGATGTACGCCTTTATCGGCTTTGAGTTCAGCCTCATCGCCGCGGGTGAAACACGGAATGCAAAGGCAACCGTTCCCCGCGCCTTGATCGGTACGGTGATCGCCATCGCCCTTTGCTATGCTCTGATCCAGCTCGTAGCCGTCTCGGTAGGCCCCGACCTCGGGAACAGCGCCTCACCACTCGTCGAGCTGGCGAGGCGATTGACAGGAGCGACCGGGGCAATAGCCCTTTCGCTGGGCGCTATATTCTCGATTGGCGGAGGCAGTCTGACGTCTTTGCTCACCGCGCCACGCCTCACCTTCGCACTGGCCCGCGATGGAACGCTCCCCATGTGGTTCGGTATTGTGAACGAGAGAACCCGCACGCCGGCGAACTCGATCCTGTTCTGCGGAGCGCTCAGTCTGGCGCTTGCCGTCGGGCAGCAGTTCGTGTGGCTCGTGCTCTTGAGCACCTCGGTCCGCTTGATGACCTACGCCTTGTGCATTGCAGCCTTGCCGAAGATCGAGAAGAGCTTGCCGAAAGATCCAGGGCAATTCGCGCTGCCCGGGGGGCTTGTCATTCCTGCATGTGGCCTCCTTCTCACGATCTGGCTTTTGAGCCATTCAAGCATGGAATCCTTTGCCATCATGGGCATTGTCGTCGCCCTTGGCAGCATCATCTATTGGGCCTGCATCAGCCGGTCAGGCGATGCCTTCCCTATAGACAGGCAATCCTGACCAGACCTGTGACGCGAGCGATATCAGTGCCGGGCGAAAGTACGCTGACCGGCGCTGCCGAACGACACTACTGTATAGGGTTGGTGGGCAGCGCCTGCCACTTCCATGCCCTCCGAACCGATCGGCATCCCTGCAACCGCAATGCCTTTGACACCCGCAGGACGGGTCGCCAGCAAGCGCTTGACGTCGGATATCGGGACATGGCCCTCGATCATATAGCCATCGACGATCGCGCTGTGGCAGGACGCCAGCGTCCGGGGCATGCCGGCCCTGCGCTGAAGCTCGTTGCGCGACGCATCGTCACGCATGACGACCTTGCGTCCCAGCTTCTCGCGCACGGCCTGCGCCCACTTCTCGCAGCATCCACATCCCGGATCCCGGTGGACTACGACATCACTGGCCGCAAGCGCTACGCCGGGCATGGCGAGGAACAGCAAGGCGGCGGATAGGCGGGTCTTCATGAAATGACTCCCGGAAGAACGATGAGCATGGGACAGTGGCCCCTCCTTTACTATACGCATCAATGCGCCCCTCCCCTCATCGCGCAGATGATTTTCCGATGGCGGGCGGCCTCCAGGCTAGCGGCAGGGACACAAGCAGCGCTAGCGATAGACCACCAATCCCCCACAAGACTAAGTGCTGTGCCCCCGGAGCGACCACAGCGATCGCCAGCGGCGCGAGCGCCTGCCCGATGCTGGCGGCGGAATGCTGGAGACCGAGCTTCAGACCCGAAGGGGCTGCCGCACCGCTGATCCAGAAGCTGGTGACCAATCGAAGGGTTGCCGAGCTCCAGCCGGCAGCAACGATGATCCCACTGAGCTCGGCCATGCTCGCGGCGACAGGGAACAGGAAGAGCGCCACGGCCAGCAGGCCGAGCGTCAGCCCCGCAAGCCGCCTCGGCATGGTCACCAGCCAATCGAGCCTCGCATGGAAGATCTGTGCCGCCAGCATGCCCAATCCGCAAAGACTGAGCATCCAGGCGATCTCTTCGCGGCTCAGCGAAACGGCGCTCCGCGTCACCAGGAGATTGACATGCATCGCCGCCAGCCCGCCGCCCGCGACGATCGTGACGAAAAGCAGGATCAACGTCGCGCCGAGCGTCGGCGCGGGCAGGTCTCCGCCATCGTTGCAGGGTGCACACCAGCGCGGCAGACGCACGGCGCAAAGCGCCGCCCCGACGGCACCGATGCCGAGAGCGAGGATCATGAGGGGAGCGCGGGGCAGGATCGCGGCCGAGACCTCCGCCACCAGCGGACCGGCGAGATCGCCCAGAAACACGAAGGCGGTCAGCCAGGTGAAGCGCCGCGCCTGGCCCGCGCGCCCCCTTGCGGCAAAGCTCGCGCAGAGCAATCCCAGCGGTATGATGGCGGCGGCCGCCATCCCCGCCACCAGGCGCAATGCATAAAGCTCAGGCAGCCCGATGAGGCCGATCGGCGCGGTCACCAGCGCGAGGATGACCAGCGCTGCGCGCAACATCGCCCGATAGTCGACCCGGTCCGCGATCCAGCCCCAGAGCGGCGCCGCCAGCAAGGCAGCGAGGGGGTGGACCGCGGTCAGGCTCGCGACATGAAAATCATGAGCGCTTGACGATAGCGCGCCACGAGCCGGGTCGACCAGTGTCGGAAGGAAGGCGAGAATGGCCGTCTGTCCCGCCGACGCCGCAGCCGCCGCGAGCAGCAAGACGAAAAAAGAGGCCGGCCAGCGACCGTTGGCTTGCGATCCAGCCTTGTCACGCGGCGCGTTCGCGGTCGATCCCTCAAGTCGCCATCCGCGGATCACCACCAGGCGCGCAAGCCGATCACCACCCTGTGTTCGGAAGGCCCTTCCCCGCGCAGGCGACGGAAATCGGCCGTGCCGTCAAATGCGCGCTCCCAGACAAAGCCGATATAGGGCGCGAACTTGCGCGACACTTCGTAGCGCAACCGCCCGCTCAGCTCGACATTGCTGAAACCGCTGCCGAGCTGCCGATCGCTCGACCGCTTCGAATAGATATTGGCCTCTACCTGCGGCGTGAGGATCAACCGATTGGTGAACAGGACCTCATAGGACGCCTTGGCGCGCGCCGCGAGACGCCCATCGGTTCCTACATAGCCGGTGAGCTGGACGTCGAACCAATAAGGCGCCAGTCCCTCGACGCCGGCGGCCAGCCAGGTGGTCGCACCCTTGCCGAGATCCTGCCTGACCCCGAGCAGCGTGCCCCAGAACGGGTTCTTGCTGTGCCACCACAGCGCCTCGACGCTGCTCTCCGGATCGAGACGTTGGTCGCGGGAGTTCTTGAGCCCCTGGCTGCGCAGCCAGAGCTTGTCATTGTCCTGACCCTTGGTCACGAGCACGGTCCAGCCCACGCCCTGACCCTCGTTGCCGCTGGTGAATTCGAGCTCATCCACAAGTATCTTGGGGATCGACAGCTTGTCGGCCATCTCATAGCCCGGCAGCGTCGAGTTGCGATAGCCGTCGGCATAATCGTCCGAGTTGCGCGCGTCCGGCGGGGCCTTGCCACCCTGCATCGAGCCCATGTCCATCGTGGCGCCGTTACCGGACGCCGTCGTGTCGGTCATATCCATGCCCGGCATGTCCATGCCCGCATGGTCCTGAGAGCCTTGCGCGGAAGGAGTCTGCGGAGCGGGAGTGGCCGTTTGGGCAGGGGTGGTGGCGGGCGACGGGGGCGAGGCATCCTGCGCGAGAGCGGGAGCCGTGATCGCCGGCGCCAGGAAGAGGGCAGCGCCAAGAGCGATGCCGCGCGAGGGGAAAATCCGGATCATGCGACCACCACCTCCCGGAACATGCCGGCCGCCATGTGATAGAGCAGATGACAGTGAAAGGCCCATCGACCCAAGGCGTCGGCGGTGACGCGGAAGCTCACCCGTTGGGCGGGCTGGACCACGACCGTATGCTTGCGGACCTGGAAGGCGCCGTCCGGGCCTTCGACATCGCTCCACATGCCGTGCAGATGCATCGGATGCGCCATCATCGTGTCGTTGACGAAGGTGACGCGCAGCCGCTCGTTCGGCCTGAAATGGAGCGGCCTGGAATCGTTGAGCTTGATGCCGTCGAGCGACCAGATGAACCGTTCCATATTGCCCGTGAGATGCAGCTCGATGTCGCGCTCGGGCTCGCGCGGGTCGGGATCGCCGCCCGGCGTGCGCAGGTCGGCCAGCGTCAGCACGCGCCAGTCGCGCCCGCGCAGGCCTGCGCCCGGATCGTCGAGATTGGTGCGCGGATAGTCGACGCGCATGTCGGTATTGGAGCCATATTCGGTGCGGGCGTGCCGTGCCCTGGCCGGCATCTCGGTCATGCCGTGCCCGGCATGCGCGTCGCCTCCCATTGCGCCCATCGTCGCCATCGCGCCCATCATGTCGACCGGCTCGAGCCAGGTCCGGGCATCGAGCGGCGGCACGGCTGCCGCCATGCCCGGGGCCGGTGCGATCGTGCCACGCGCATAGCCGCTCCGATCGATCGCCTGCGCGAAGATGGTGCGGGCGCCGCCCTCGGGCATGGTGAACTCGACGTCGTAGGTCTCGCCCGGGCCGATCCGGAATTCCTCGACCGTGACCGGCTCGACCGGCTGCCCGTCGGTCGATACGACCGTCAGCTCGACCCCGGGGATCCGCACGTCGAAGAACGTCGCCGTCCCCGCGCCGACGAAGCGCAGGCGCACGCGCTCGCCGGGCGCGGCGATACCGGTCCAGTTGCCGGCGGGCGGCGCGCCGTTCATCAGATAGGTGTAGGTCGCGGCAGAGACATCGCTGTAGTCGGTCGGGTTCATCCGCGAGCTGTTCCACATCCGCCGGCGCTCGAGCGCCTTGCCCAAGCCCATGGCGCCGACATCCTTGAGGAAATCGCCGGCGGTCGGCTGCGCAAAATTATAGTAGCTGCTCTGCTTCTTGAGATTGAGGAAGATCTGCAGCGGCGGCTCGTCCGACCAGTCGCTGAGCACGATGCAATAGTCGCGATCGGGCGCCCGCGCCGTCGGCGCCTGTTTCGGCTCGACGATGATCGCTCCATAGAGTCCCGTCTGCTCGGCGAGCGTGTGAGCGTGATACCAGTAGGTTCCGCTCTGGCGGACCTCGAAGCGATAGGTGAAGGTCTCACCCGGCGCGATGCCGGCAAAGCTGATGCCGGGCACGCCGTCCATCTCCGCCGGCACGATGATGCCGTGCCAATGGATGCTCGACATCTCCTTGAGGCCGTTGCGCACGCGCAGCGTGACCGTGTCGCCTTCGCGCAGGCGCAGGACCGGCGCGGGCACGCTGCCGTTCACGGCGGTCGCGATACGGCGCTTGCCGGTGAAGTTGACCGGCAGCTCGGCGATCTCGAGGTCGAACTCGGTCCCGCTCAGCTCAGCGGGCGAGACTGGGGCGGATCGCGCGAGAAGCGCCGGGGCGAAACCGGCGACCGCGCCGCCGATCGCCAGCCCCTGGACGAATTGGCGCCGCGCAATCGGGCGGGCGTTCAGGTCGAACATGGATCGTGCATCTTTCTGGAACAGGGTTTGCCTGCGGCGCCAGGCGCGCCGGCTTGTGCCATCTCGCCGACCGTCAGGGTGCGCTGGCGAGGGGGCGTGATCTTCACCCGCGAACTGGGGCAAGACCGTAGCGGCACCGGCTTCACGGCGCGCGATCAGAACCTTGTTCCAGTGAGGATTGTCGTGTTTGCATGGGCGATCTCCAAGAGCCTGCGCCGCGGTCACCGGCTTGCGAACCGGGTGGCGCTGGCCCCTCCATGCGATGTCATCACGTCGAGCAGTATACGTATGTTACGAAGCGGGCGCTTGGCTGACGCCCCGCCGCGCAGTTGGCGGTCGGCTCTGCGGCCTCGCCGTCCTGATTCTCCTTTCGAACCCCACGCCCATCGCGCGACCAGCTCGATGAGCGTGGATGCCTGGTCAACCGCCTGGTATTTGGTCGGCTCGAGTCAGTCCCAGGCCGTCGAGGTTCAGGGCGACAAAATCCCAGTCGATCGCATTGCGCAGAATCTTGTCGGCATAGTCGGGTCGCGCGTTGCGATAGTCGACATAATAAGCGTGCTCCCAGACATCGAAGATGAAGAGGGGCGCCGCACCATGCGCGACAGGGGTGTCGGCATCGTGATAGGAGGTTACCTCGAGCTTGCCGTCCTTGAGGTTGAGCGCGGCCCATCCGCTGCCGAAATGACCGACGGCCTCAGCCTTGAGCGTGTCGATCAGCCCGTCCACCGATCCGAAGGCCTGGGTGATGAGATCGAGCAGCGGGCCGGTCGGCTGCTTCTTTTGCGGGCTGAGACCGCGCCAGTAGAAACTGTGGTTCCAGATCTGGCCGACCTGATTGAACAGCCCCCTGGGGCCATTGGTAGCAGCAAGCTCGATCAATTCCACGAGCGACTTGCCCTGCAGCGCGGGATCGGCCGCGACCAGTTCGTTCGCCTTGACGACATAGGCGTTGTGATGCTTGCCGTGATGATAGTCGAACGTCTCAGGTGAGATCAGGTCACCAAATGCATCCTTAGGATATGGCAGGGGCGGGAGGGTGAAGCTCATTCCTGGTCTCCTTGGTGTCTTCAGATGGCGCTCGAAAAGCGGGTCAGTGCCGTAGCGCCTTCGTGGCATCCCTGAACGGAAGGGAGTCCTGCTCTGTCGCGGCAGATGCGTCCCCAGACCCGGCCGGCTCTTGCACAGGGCCCTGTGCGCTTTGGATGCCCTGCCATCCCCCGCCCAGCGCCTTGAAGAGATCGACCCGGGCCGAGGAAAGCCGCTGGATGGAGCCGGCATAGCTGCTGCGGGCGTTGAGCATCTCGCTTTGCGCCACCAGCACGTCGAGATAGGCGACAGAGCCAGCGCGATAGCGCAGGTCGGCAAATTCATACGCCTTCTCCGCCCGGGCCTGCGCTTCGCCCAGCGCATCGAGCCTGCGCTGTTCGGTGGTGACCACCGTCAGCGCCTGCTCGACCTCCTTGAGCGCAGTGATAAGCCGCCCATCAAAGGCCGCGAGCGAGGCCTCGCCCTGCGCCTGCGCCTGCCGGATACGCGTGCGGGCGACCGCGATATTGGGGAAGCTCCAGGAGATGAGCGGTCCCAGCGAGAAGGAGAAGCTGTTGGCACCGCGCACCTGGTCGTTGCGAAAGAAATTGCCCGAGCCGCCCAGGCTGATGCGCGGATAAAGATCGGCGGTCGCCACACCGATGCGCGCCGTATCGGCCGCAAGCTGACGCTCGGCTTGCCGCAGGTCAGGTCGGCGGCGCAGCAGGGCGGCGCCATCGCCGACGGGGATCGACGCCTTCGGTTCGGGTGGGGTCGTACAGCGCCGGGCAGATTCCGGCACCTGATCGGGCGTGGTGCCAAGCAGCGCCGCCAGTTCGAAGAGCGCCACCTGCTGCTGGCCTTCGAGCGCCGGGATCGCCGCACGCGCCGTCGCGGTCGCGGCGCCCGCGCGTTCGACGTCGAGCTTGCCGACCGAGCCCGCCTTCTCCTGTTCCGAGACAAGCCGGAAGCTGTCGCCACTCGCCTTGTAGGACTGGCGCGCGACATCGAGCGCATAGGCGGCCGCGCAGGCGTTGAGATAGGCACGCGTCGTCTCGGCCGCGACCGTCACCCGCACCGTGTCGCGCGCCGCCTCGATCGCGCCGGCATCGGCGCGGGCGGCCTGGATGGCGCGGGACACGCGGCCGAACAGGTCGGCTTCCCACGATAGCGACATGCCCGCGAACTGCGACCATTGCGCATCGCCAAGGTTGCCTGGAAAGCCGCTTTGCCCGGCTCCCTGGATGCCGTCGCCATAGGGAGCGCCGCCGTTGAGGGTGGTGGAGGGCAGCCGCCCCGCCCGCGCCTCGCTCAGCACCGCGCGCGCCTTGGCGAGATTGGCGGACGCGACACGCAGGTCGGTGTTGGCAACAAACGCTTGTGTGACCAATGCGTCGAGTGCCGGATCCTCATAGAGCTTCCACCAGTCGTCGGGCAGCGCGGCGGCCGCATCGATCCGGGGCGCGGTGGTGACGAAGGCTCCCGCAGCGGCCGAAGGCGGCGCGGGCGGCCGGTAATCCGGTCCCACCGCGCAGGCAGAGAGCGCCAGCCCGGCCAGCGGCGCGAGGACATGAGGGAATTTACGCATGGGCCAGCCCTCCTTCGAGCGGCGGGACGGTGGGTTTGCCGTCCGGCTTCGGCTTGGGCCGATGGTCGGCGGCGAGCAGGGTATAGATCGTCGGCAAGACGAAGAGCGTGAAGAGCGTGCCGATCAGCATGCCCATCACCACCACGATGCCGATGGCAAAGCGGCTGTTGGCGCCCGCACCCGATGCGAACAGCAGCGGCACGAGCCCTGCGACCATCGCCGCGGTGGTCATGAGCACCGGCCGCATACGCACCGCGGCAGAATGCCGGATCGCCTCGATCTTGTTCCAGCCTTGCGCATGCTGCATCTCGTTGGCGAAGGACACCATCAGGATGCCGTGCTTGGAAATCAGCCCGATCAGCGTGACGAGGCCGATCTGGGTATAGATGTTGAGCGTGGTAAAGCCGAGATAGAGCGGCACCAGCGCCCCGCAGACCGCGAGCGGCACGGTGACGAGGATCACCAGCGGATCGCGGAAGCTCTCGAACTGGGCGGCCAGCACCAGGAAGATCACGATCAGCGCGAAGCCGAAGGAGATGGTGAGCTGGTTGCCTTCATGGACATATTGCCGGCTGTTGGAGAGCCAGTCGACCGTGGTGCCCGGCGGCAGGGGCTGACTTTTCAGGAAATCGACCGCCTGGCCCATGGTGACGCCGGGCAGCAGCACCGCCGAAAGCGTCGCCGAGTTCATCTGGTTGAACTGCGGCAGGCGGTTGGGCTGCGGGCGCACCTCGACATGGGCGACCGTCGAGAGCGGCACGAGCTTGCCCGAGGCGGTGCGCACATAGAATTGTCCGAGATTGTCGGGGCTGATGCGCTTGCCCTGCGGCACCTGCGCGATCACGTCGTAGGAGCGATCGTGCCAGTTGAACCGGTTGACGTAATTCTCGCCGACCATCACCGCCAGCGTATCGGCAATCTCCGACATGGTGACGCCGATCTCGCCGGCCTTGGCCCGATCCACGCTGATATGCGCCTCGGGGCTGTCGAAGGCGAGATCGCTGTCGACGAAAGCGAAGAGGCCGCTGCCCCAGGCCGCACCCTTGATGCCTTCCAGTGTCTTGTAGATCGCCGGGAAGTCGTCGGCCGAGCGGATCACCATCTGAACCGGCAGGCCGCCGCTGCCCGCGGGGAGCGGGCTGTCCTGGAAGACGGCGGTATAGACGCCCGTCACGCCCGCGGTGCGTCCGGCCAGCTCGCCCTGGATCGCGTCGCCATTGCGCTCACGATCGGCCCATTTCTTGAGGACGATGCCGCCAAAGCTGCCATTGGCATTCTGATCGCCGCCGATGGCGAAGAAGCTGCCGGCATATTCCGGAAAACCGTGAAAGATCCGCTCGATCTCGGCGGTGAAGCGCGCCGTATAGCCGATATTGGCATATTGCGGCGCCTTGGCCTGGACGAAGACATAGCCCATGTCCTCCTGGGGCGCCAATTCGCTCTTGGCGCCCGAGAACAGCACGACGATGCTGCCCATGATGACGACGCCGACGATCAGTACCGCGGCTCGAGCCGCCAGCGTCCTGTCGAGCAGGCGGACATAGCCCGAGGTCACCTTGTGCATGGTGCGCTCGACCGCCTGCGCCAGGCGCCCCTCGCCTATCTTCGAATGGAGCAGCATGCCGCTCATCATCGGCGAAAGCGTCAGTGCAATGACCCCCGAAACGATCACCGAACCGGCAAGCGTGAAGGCGAACTCGCGGAACAGCGCGCCGGTGAGCCCGCCCATGAGCCCGATGGGCGCATAGACGGCCGCCAGCGTGATGGTCATGGCGATGACGGGACCGATGATCTCGCGTGCGCCCAGGAGCGCGGCATCGAGCGGTGTCTGCCCATCCTCGATATGGCGGTGGATATTCTCGACGACGACGATGGCGTCATCGACCACGAGGCCGATCGCCAGCACCATCGCGAGCAGGGTCAGAAGATTGAACGAGAAGCCGAAGGCCAGCATCAGCGCGGCCGTGCCGAGCAGCGACAGCGGGATGGTGACGACGGGGATGATCACGGCGCGAAAAGTGCCCAGGAACAGGAAAATCACGATGATGACGATCACGATCGCCTCGACCAGTGTATGTTCCACCTCCTCGATCGCCGCCTCGACGAACTGGGCGCGGTCGAACTGATTGTTGACCTTGAGGTCGGCGGGCGCGACGCGCTGGATCTCGGGAAGAAGCGCATTGACCGCTTTGACGATCTCGAGCGGGTTGCCGTCTGGCGTCGGCGAGATCGCGATCGAGACGGCGGGGCCGCCGGCGACAAGGAAGCCGCTGTCATAATTCTGGCCGCCCAGTTCGACGGTCGCGACATCCCGGATGCGCACGACGCTGTCGGCACCTGTCTTGATGACCATCTGACGGAACGACTCGATATCGCGCAAATCGGTGCCCGCGGTGATGTTGATCGCCGTATCGCCGCCCTTGAGCTGGCCGGGCGCCGCCTGAACGTTATTGGCCCGCAGGGCGTTGGCGATGTCGCTGGCGGTAAGGCCACGCGCGGCGAGCTTCACCGGGTCCACCCAGACGCGCATGGCAAGCGGGGCGCCGCCGTTGATCTGGGCGGAGGCGACGCCGGGCACCGAAGTGATGAGGGGCTGCGCCACGCGCGACGCGAAATCCGCCATCTGCGAGGCGGTCATCTTCTTGCTGGCGAAGCCTACATATTGGATCGCCGATGCGCCATCGGTGATCTTGGCGATGACCGGATCGGTGACACCGGCAGGCAGTCGATATTTGACCTCCTGCACCTTGGCGAGAATCTCGGTCATCGATCGGTCGGCGTTGGCATTGAGCACCAGCTTGGCGTTGATCTGGCTCTTGCCCTGCAGGGACGTCGAGGTCAGATATTCGATGCCGTTGGCGGTGGCGATCGCCTGGGCGATCGGCGTGGTGACAAAGCCCTGCATGACGTCCTGCGACGCGCCAGGCAGCGACGTGTTGATGGTGATCGTCGCGCTTTCCATGCCCGGATACTGGCGGATCGGCAGCGCGAACATGGCGCTCAATCCCACGAGGAGGATGAGCAGGCTGACCACGATCGCGAGGATCGGGCGCCGGATGAAGATATCGGTAAAGGCCATATCAGCGCGCTCCGGTGCCCAGAAGTTTGTTCACCTTGACCTCGGCGCCGGGCTGGACCCGGAGCTGGCCTTCGGAGACGATGACGTCGCCGGCTTTGAGGCCCTTCTCGACCACGACCTCGTTGCCGAGCCGGCAGCCGGTCTGGATCGGCACGATCTCGGCCTTGCCGCCCTTTCGTGCATCGGCCCCGCGAATGACGATCACGCTGTCGCCCTGCGCCGAGGTCTGGATCGCGGTGGCCGGGACCACGATCGCGCCGGTCTGCGGCGGCAGCGCCAGCGAGGCGGTCACATACATGCCGGGACGCAGCGCGCCGCCGGGATTGGGAAGCAGCGCCTGAACACTCACATTGCGCGTATCCTCGCCGATCTTGGGTTCGATGGCGTTCACGCGGGCGGTGAAGCTGCGCCCCGGATAGGCGTCACTGGTAACCGACACCATGGAGCCGGGCCTCAGGCGGGCCAGTTCCTGCTGCGGCAAGGCGAACTCGACATAGAGCTGGTCGAGGGCCGTCAGCGTCGCGACCGCATCTCCCGGATTGAGATATTGGCCGAGATTGACACGGCGGATGCCGATCTCGCCCGAGAAGGGCGCCTTCACCTGCTTCTGCACGATGCGTGCATCGATCTGGCGCACCGCCGCCTGGGCCTGGTCGCGCTCCGCGCGACGCTGTTGCAGCAGCTCGCGCGGCTCGGCCCCGGTCGGGGCAAGCTGCTCGGAGCGGGCAAGCTGGACGCCAGCGAACGCTGCACGCGCGCGGGCAGCGTCGCGATCCGCCCGTTCGGGACCGTCGAAAAGCTGAACAAGCAGCGATCCGGCCCGAACCTGCGATCCGGCGCTGAAGTTGATGGCCGTGACGCGGCCTGCGACTTCGGACGAGAGCGTCACCTCGCGCACGGCGGTCAATGTGCCGACCGCGTCGAGCGACACCGGTACGTCGCGCGGCGCGACCAATGTGGCGGCGACCGGCACCGCCTGCTGCTGCCAACCCTGCCCCTGGTCTGAGCGCAAGCTGCGCCAGAGGAAAAGCCCACCCAAAAGGAGGACGAGGACGATTACCGTAACGATTATCGTGCGCGTCTGCCCATGCCGGACGGGCTCCTGGTCGGGGATGTCGTGAAGCGAATCGCTCATGCCGCCGCTCCCTGGCTGCAAGGGCATGAGGCGAGCGCGATCGAGACCTCTGATCCCGAAGGGGGCGCATATGCGGGAGGCAGGGCTTTCATCGCAGCGTCTTTCTGTCTGGCTTCGATCCCGCGCCGGTCTTGTCGCAGAGGGCGGGAGTCGCTATTAAACAAGTCATGGCTTTGAAAACTGAATCGCCGAATATGTCAAGTTATGACTTGGAAAACTATTCGTCGCGCACGAAGACGCCTGCCGATCGGATCCTGATGGCGCTCAAGATGCACGGTGCGCTCTCGTCGGCGGCGCTCGGCAAGCAGCTCGGCATTACCGGCGAGGCGGCGCGTCAGCAGCTGCTGCGCCTCGCCGAACAGGATCTCGTCGTGTCATCCAGCGAGGCAAAGGGCGTGGGTCGCCCACTTCTCCTCTGGGACCTGACGTCAGCGGCGCAGTCGCGCTTTCCTGATACGCATGCGAGCCTCACCGCCCAGCTTCTCGGCATCATTCGAACGCATATGGGCGAAGGCGCGCTCGAGACGATTATCGACGTGCGCGAGGCTGAGACCCGCACGCGCTACCAGAGCGAACTTGCAGGCAAGCAGGACCTTGCCGACAGGGTGGCCGCCCTCGCCGCGCTCCGCACCGAAGAAGGCTATATGGCCGAGTGGCGCGAGGAACCCGATGGATCTTTCGTCCTCATTGAAAATCATTGCCCGATCTGCGCCGCCGCCGCGGCCTGCGTCGGTTTCTGCCGCGCCGAGCTCGAGGTTTTTCGCTCGGCTCTTGGGCCCGGCGTTTCCATTGCAAGGGCTGAGCATATCATCAGCGGCGGGCGTCGATGCACCTACATCATCAGGGCCAATCCACAATGACGCACGCTCTTCGCACCCATCGGGTTCGCCGGAAGCGATCGCCGAGGCCATGCACGCGCGCAAGTTCAGCCAAACAGCCGCGCCATGGCCAGGCAGTCTGAGCCGGAACGACTGCCGGCAGAGCAGCTGACGGTGGGCGATATCGCGCGGCGGAGCGGCGTCGCGGTTTCGACCCTTCATTTCTATGAGGCAAAAGGCCTGATCGAAAGCACGCGCACGAGTGGAAACCAGCGGCGATACGAACGCACGGTCTTGCGACGGATTGCGATTATCCGCCTGGGCCAGCGGGCCGGGCTATCGCTCGCCTTCATCAAGCAGCATCTGGGCAAGCTGCCACACGGACCGGTCGATCAAAGCGCCTGGCGAGACCTTCGTGAAGCGTGGCGCTCCGACCTCGATCAGCGCATTGTCAGCCTGGTTCAACTGCGTGATCAGCTTGACCATTGCATCGGCTGTGGATGCCTTTCGCTGGCCGAGTGCCAGATGCGCAATCCGCAAGATATTTTAGCTGGCGAAGGCTGCGGGCCGTGCCTCCTCGACGCGGACAGATAACAAGCGGTCCCACGCATCACGAGCGATGGAGCCCGCCCATCCATCGGCCCAGCCTTCATTCGACGGCCGGGCAAGACCCCGGTCGTGCCGTCGCCGGGCCGGATGAAGGCAAACACCCCTCGTCCCTACCCATAGGCAATCTGACCCTATGCGCGGCAGCGCCAGGAGCCGGTAAGATCCGCGGCTGTGCGGTTCCCACAGCCGCGAGGGTGCGCCAGGCTGGTTCAGCCTTGCATGAAGAGGCGCCCCCTGGATCTTACCGCTCCATATCGATGACGATCCTGCCCTCGATATGGCCATGGTGCATGCGCGAGAAGACGTCGTTGATGTTCTCGAGCCTGTCCGCATGGACCGTGGCCTTGACCTTGCCCTCGCCGGCGAACGCCAGTGCCTCGAGCAGATCGAGCCGCGTGCCGACGATCGAGCCGCGCACGGTAATGCCGTTCAGCACGGTGTCGAAGATCGACAGCGGGAAGTCGCCCGGCGGCAGGCCGTTGAGCGCGACCGTGCCGCCGCGCCGGACCATGCCGAGCGCCTGCTGGAACGCCTTGGGCGAAACGGCGGTGACGAGCGCCCCGTGCGCGCCGCCAATGGCTTTCTTGAGCGCTGCCGAAGGGTCCTCGTTGCGCGCGTTGACCGTCAGTGTGGCGCCAAGGCGTGTGGCGAGGTCGAGCTTGCTGTCGTCGATGTCGACCGCGGCCACATTGAGACCCATGGCTCGGGCATATTGCACCGCCATGTGGCCGAGCCCGCCAATGCCGGAGACGACCACCCACTCGCCGGGCCGGGCCTCGGTGGCCTTCAGTCCCTTGTAGACGGTGACGCCCGCGCAGAGGATCGGCGCAATGTCGAGGAAGTCGACATTGTCGGGAAGGTGACCAACATAGTTGGGATCAGCCAGGACATATTCGGCAAAGCTGCCATTGACCGAATAGCCGGTGTTCTGCTGTTCGTGGCAAAGCGTCTCCCAGCCACCCAGGCAATGCACGCAGTGCCCGCAGGCGGTGTAGAGCCAGGGCACGCCGACCCGGTCGCCTTCCTTCACATGGGTGACGCCCGCACCGACGGCGGCGACATGCCCGACGCCTTCATGGCCGGGAATGAAGGGCGGGTTGGGCTTGACCGGCCAGTCTCCTTCTGCCGCGTGCAGGTCGGTATGGCACACGCCGGTTGCCGCAATCTTGACCAGGATCTGCCCGGGGCCGACCGTCGGGATCGGCGCCTCCTCGATGACCAGGGGCTTGCCGAATTCGCGGACGACCGCCGCCTTCATGGTTTTCGCCATGTCCGTTTCTCCTTTTGAGCGAGGGGTCAGAACAGGCCGAGCGCGTGCTCGTCATAGGAGACGAGCAGGTTCTTGGTCTGCTGATAATGGTCGAGCATCATCCGGTGATTTTCACGCCCGAAGCCCGACGCCTTGTATCCGCCGAAGGCGGCATGGGCGGGGTACTGATGATAGCAGTTGGTCCAGACCCGCCCGGCCTCGATCGCGCGGCCGAGCCGGTAGGCGGTGTTGCCGCTCCGGGTCCAGACGCCCGCGCCAAGACCGTAGGCGGTGTCGTTGGCAAGTGCGATCGCCTCCTCGACCGTCTTGAACGTGGTGACCGACAGGACGGGACCGAAGATCTCCTCCTGGAAGATGCGCATGTGGTTCTGACCCACGAACACGGTCGGCTGCACGAAATAGCCCTGGTCCAGCGCACCGCCCGGCAGCGCCCTGGCGCCACCGACCAGACACTGCGCGCCCTCGGCCTTGCCGATATCGATATAGCCCAGGATCTTGTGGAGCTGGTCCTCCGACGCCTGCGCGCCGACCTGGACCGAGGGGTCGAGCGGATCGCCCTGGCGGATCGCGGCGACGCGCGCCACGGCGCGCTCGATGAAGCGGTCGAAGATCGACTCATGGATCAGCGCGCGCGACGGGCAGGTGCAGACCTCGCCCTTGTTGAACGCGAACAAAGTAAAGCCTTCGAGCGCCTTGTCGAAGAAGGCATCGTCCTCGTCGAGCACGTCCGCCATGAAGATGTTGGGCGACTTGCCGCCAAGCTCCATCGTCTGGGGGATCAGATGGTCGGCAGCCGCGTGCATGATCTGCTTGCCGGTGACGGTCTCGCCGGTGAACGAGACCTTGGCGATGCGCGGATTGGCGGCGATCGCCTGGCCGACGGTCCGTCCCGGGCCGGTGACGACATTGAGCACGCCGGGCGGCAGGATGTCGGCGGTGAGCTCGGCGAACATCAGCAAGGTGAGCGGCGTCTGGGATGCGGGCTTGATGACGGTGCAGTTGCCCGCCGCCAGCGCCGGGGCGATCTTCCACGCCGCCATCAGCAGCGGGAAGTTCCACGGGATGATCTGGCCGACGACGCCGAGCGGCTCGCGGAAATGATAGGCGATGGTGTCCGCATCGATCGTCGAGATGCCGCCTTCCTCCGCCCGGATGCAGCCGGCGAAGTAGCGGAAATGGTCGATCGCAAGCGGCACGTCGGCAGCGCGGGTCTCGCGGATCGGCTTGCCGTTGTCGATCGTCTCGGCAAGCGCCAGCAGCTCCAGATTATCCTCGAGCCGGTCGGCGACGCGATTGAGAATCCTGGCGCGCTCGGCGGGCGCGATCCTTGCCCATTGATCCCTGGCGGCGTGCGCCGCATCGAGCGCGCGCTCGACATCTTCCGGCGTCGACAGCGCGAACTCGGCGATCTGGGCGCCATTGATCGGGCTCGTGTCCGCGAAATACTCGCCGCCCGCAGGAGCGCTCCAGCGGCCTCCGATGAAATTATCATAGCGGTGTCGGAAGGAGGCCGCCGCATTGATGGTCCCGATCGCCTTCTCGAACATAACCTGACTCCATCTCTATCGATAGCCTGACGGAGTAATCTCTTTGCCCGGGCGGCCTATAAGTAAGTTCCGCAGAAGGTAGTCTGGTGTCGCTGTCGCGGGCTTTGAGGGTCAGACACGCCGACGGAGCCGATGAGTATTCATCGACTCCCGAACCTATTCGCGCACGCCTGATCGGAATTATGCCGAGACAGGCGTTACTCGGCCGCTTCTTCTTTTGGCGAGGGCGGCGCTTGGCATTCCAATTCTGGCGTTACGCCCGGACGCGCTTTAGGCTCACCCAATCGCCTTTCTGAAGCGTCCCGTCCCTCACGCGGAAATGAGCGTAATGGTCGTCGAAAATCTGGTCGACTTCGACATGACCGACAAGGCGGCGGTGGCGCGGCCTTGCGTGATAGACGTCGAGTATCTGCCCGATGTGTGCGCCATCGGCTTTGCCCAGGCAGGCCACTGTGCCGCCCGCATCCATACGGACGATCTTGCCGCGCATGAACAAGCGATGGCCGATACCCTGTGCGAGGAGCGGCGTGCTGCCAAAGAGCAGAAAGCCAACGGCAGCACCGACGCCAAGATGTTTTCGCATCACTGTTTCCTCTGTCACGTCAGACGCTCGGACCCGGCTTTGAAGGCCGGGAGCACGGGGCGACGCTGGGCATCGTCAAAGAACTGGCCCGCCGCGGGGGCGGCGGCGGGCCCTCAGCCCCGGGGGGGGGGGTGTTTTATCGGGGCTGGAAACGTCACATGTCGCTCATCGGCTTGTCGGCCATGGGCTTGTCGGCCATGGGCTTGGCGGTCTTCTTCTTCGCGGCCGGCTTGGCCTTCTTCATCGGCATCTTGCAGCAGCCACTCTTCGCCTTACCGGCCATGCCCGAGCCGTTCGATGCAGGCGACCCGCCGGACATGCCGGCCATCCCCGACATGCCCTGTTGATCCTGCTGGGCCGGTTTCCCCTGCTGCTTCTGCGCGCCGGCCTGATGATCCTTCATCATCTGATCGTGCATCTGCTGCCCGCCATGATCCATGCCCTGCTGGTGGGCATGGGCCGGCGCAGTCTGCGCGGGCGCGGGCGTCGACTGGGCGAGAGCGGTGCCGGCGGCGAAGGTTAGCGTCACGAAGAGGCTGATGGTCGCCGCGCGAAATGTCGTCTGTCGCATTGAGGGTCTCCGAGTGTTCGTCCTGTTGCCCGATCGACGTTCCGATCCCGGCAATTCCGAAGCTTCAATGCTGCTAGCGAGACGCAGTCTGTATACGTAACTTACGAATCCGCTTTTGATCGCGACAAGCATGCGCGGGATCGTGCGGGGTGGACCATGGTCCAAGGTCAAGCCAATTCATGATCCCGCTTGATGGCGGCCGGCAGCGAAGTGCAAAAACCAATTGGCCCGCCGTGGGAGAACGGCGGGCCAAAGCTGCGGTTGAACCAGGCCACGGTCGTTGGCCACCCCGCCTCGTGGTCGGAGCTGGCTTAATTGCAGGGTCAGCAACCGCCCCGCGACCTATGCAACATGCGGGAGGCTCCGTCCTGGGTCCCCATCTCCCGCGTAGCGATCCGATGGTCCTGCATCATCTCACCGGGCATCCGCACTTCGCGGTGTCGCATGCCTTGCATCTGGGCCGTGTCGGACCGAGCCGGCGCCGGCTTCGCCTTGAGCGTCTGTTCAAGGTCGGGCATGCCCGGCGGCATCCCATCGGCGAGAACTGGCCCGGCGCCGACGGCAAGGACGCCAAAGGCTGCGAGCGAAGCGATAATCGCTGCTTTCTTGCGCAAATATGATTCCTTCAAGTCTGAGTTTCAGTTCGACCGGACACATGCCCGGTCGATTCTCGCTCCCCAGGGAGCTTGCCGTTGAGATGGTATCGGCCTGGAGGTGGCAGTATGCGTAATTTGCGAAGCTGGCGGTCAGCCTGCAATGTCAGCTTTAGTTCGGCTACTAGCAAAAGCTGGGCGCGGATGACCGAAGACGGCGGCCATCAAAGCCTCCGCCTAGCCCGAGCACTGGAAAGCGACGCCGCCTGCTGCAGTGGCGAACAGCGAAACGTAAATCGCACGCCGCTTTTGCTTCGGCGCGATCGTGGCAAGGCCCACCGCCGAACCAGCCACTCGGACTGGCCCAGGCTAAATTGTCGGAATAGACGCTCGCTCGGATCGGTGCCGCAGTGATTGAACGCTCGCCTGGCTGATTATTGATCAACTGGCGAGGGCCGCAACCAGCTTAGAAGGGCAATTTTGTCTTCCCAGAGGGGGCGGGCACAAAAGCGATCGGTTCGGGTATTACGGATATTGCCCTCCCGCGCGCCCTTTAAGGGAAGAGCGGCGCTTCGCCTCGGTGGATCTCATCGGATCGAGAAAAGCGCGTTTGCGTCAGTTTCACGATTGCTCAGGAGGGGCTTCGAAATGACTTTTCTGAGCCGGCGAACTGTCTTGGCGGGCGGAGGCCTCCTGCTGGGGGCGGCATGCACGCGCAGATTTGCGACGCCGGACCAAGCAGGCACGCTGCCCATTCCTCGCCTGTTAGATGCACGCGACCATGGGCAGAGAATTGGACTGAGGGCGCAGGAAGGGGAAACCACTTTCTTCCCAGGGCGGCGGAGCGCCACCATGGGATACAACGGAAGCTATCTCGGCCCGACTCTGCGGGTACATCGCGGGGACGACGTGACGGTGACTGTCAGCAACAATCTGTCTGCTGATACCACGGTTCACTGGCACGGGCTGCTCGTACCGGGAGAGCTGGACGGCAGCCCCCACCAGACCATTAGTCCAGGCGAGACTTGGCGTCCGACGCTGCCGATCCGTCAGCCGGCGGCCACTCTCTTTTATCATTCGCATGCACATGGCCGAACGGCGGAGCAGGTCTATGCAGGCCTAGCGGGATTGCTCTTCGTCACCGACGAGGAAGAGCAAGGTCTCGGTTTGCCTTCGGATTACGGCGTCGACGATCTACCAATCTTGATCCAGGATCGGCAGTTCGTGGATGGCCGTCTGGTGTTACCGGCGGGCATGATGGTGGCGCTGGACGGGAGGCGGGGCAACGTTATTCTCGTAAACGGCGCGTACAACCCGCGAGCAGACGTTCCCAGAAGCTTAGTGCGGCTGCGGCTTGTAAATGGTTCGAATGCCCGGACTTACGATCTTTCGTTCAGCGACGGACGAGCCTTTTATTGGATCGGCACCGAGGGCGGCCTTTTGGAAAAGTCCGTCGAATTGCAGTCCCTCACTCTGGCCTCCGGTCAGCGGGCTGAGATCTTGGTGGACTTCAGCGATGGCAAACCGGTCTCGTTGGTATCGGCTCCGGACCAAAGCACCCTCAGGGTGCATGGCATGGGCATGATGCATCGGCACGAGGCTAGCGAAAACAACGCAGGGAATGAAACTGTCCTCACATTTTCACCGCGCTTGGCATCGAGTAAGCGAGGTAGCACCACGCTTCCGCTCCTCCTGGCGTCCCGCGCGGTGCCAGATCCGGCGACGGTCGTCGCACGGCGACGTCTGGTGCTCAACATGAGGCTGGGAGGTATGATGGATAGCGACGAAGAGCCGCTAACGATCAACCACAGGCGATTCGATATTGATCGCATCGATGAGGAAGTCGAGCTTGGCGCCGTCGAGATATGGAAAGTCTCCGGGCAGAAAATGGCCCATCCCTTCCACATTCATGGAGTGCACTTCGACGTGCTACGTCGCGATGGCGAGGAACCAGATCTTCTTGATCAGGGGCCACGTGACACCATCGTCGTGGACGAACCGGTCGAGTTATTAATCCGCTTCGACCAGCCTGCTCCAAAAGCGCCCTTCCTGTTCCATTGCCATATCCTGGAGCACGAGGACGAAGGCATGATGGGTCAGTTTTCCGTGACGTAGTGGGAACAACTCAAGAAGCGAAATCCTGCATATGCCAATAAGGGGGCAATGCTCGACGTGTGACTTCGAACTCCGCTCTCGTTTTTGTTCCCTTTTCGGGCTTGGGCCAGAACGTTTCGCACATCTCGATCGAAGGCATTCGATCATCCCGGACACTTGTGCATCACATGACGAACCCTGCGGTTCGTCACGGCCACCAGGCGCCGCGGGCCGCGCTCTATAATGACCATACGCTTGTCGGGCCGTCCCGCGGCCGCTGTCAGTACTCGCGGCAATGAGTAATAGATGGTATCGCCGCGTTCATACCACTTTCCTCCGCCAAGCGGCGTCTGGTCAGGCAATCGGATTTCGCTGTAAGATCCGTTGCGATTAAGAACCCAGGCCATCCCCGACTTACAGCCGGATCGGCCATCAAATGACCAGACACCCGCGAGCTTGGTGGTCGAGGTATCTTCCCCTGCGGGAACGACCCTGGCCGGCGAAGGTAGCGTTGGCACAGTGAGCGCGGCGAAAATCGCCCAGATGGAACACGACCACCGTGTGAAAGTGAGCAGCCGGCATCGATATAACCCGTTAAGCGCGATCGTCATACTGTTCCCTTCCGATCCACACTCACTCCGCTGCGAGCTTCGTTGGTTGCCCTGGGCAGACTATGCCGACCATCTGCCGGTGGTAATGCGTATTTGTCGCTAGACAGAAGAGACGCCTGCGATGGCATCTGATCGCAGATCGCCCAGGACAAGGCAGCCGGCGCAGAACTTGGGATGACGGTGATCGTCTCATGCGCAGTGCAAGCGAGCAACCACATGAGCGGTAACGGGGGTGACGAGTTCGCTTCCGGACGAGGAAAAGGTGACCAGGTGACCTTCATTCTATCCCGACATGTTGGTTTGGACGCTCAAGCCGGGTGCCGAGGCGGAGGCATATAGGCCCGCCCGATGTACTAATCGCAAGCGACCGGTTTTCGGTTCTGATGCTCTTGCGCCCCAGTCAACCGACCGATCGCCATTCGTATATATCACAATTTCGCGGGTCGTTCGCCCCAGATAGGGTCAGAGCAGGTTCGAGTCGTGGAGGGGACGCCAGGCCGAAATGCCGGTTGTTCCCGCTGTCCTAGCCGCCACGAATTCGATGGAGATCCAAGGCAAGAGGAGCATTTGATGTCAGCCGCTTCAGCATTTCCAGCTCTGGCGCAGGCGTCCCCCCGACTGTCAACGGCGGTCGGATTTTAGGCCAGCATGGCGGAGTAAAAGCAGGCCAGTGAATGTGGCGCGGATGATATGCAAAGGGCCCCGATCGGGGCCCTTTGCATATTGGCCGTTTTCGGCATTTCAGTCGGGCGTGGTGGCCTGGTTTTGGTCCGCCCCGGCGGTGCGGCGGCGGCGGGCAGACTGCTTGAGCCGGTAGCTGTCGCCATTCATGGCCAGGATGCTGACGTGGTGGGTAAGGCGATCAAGGAGCGCGCCAGTCAGCCGCTCAGAGCCCAGGACCTGGGTCCAGTCCTCGAAGGGTAGATTTGAGGTCACGATCGTGGAGCCGCGCTCGTAGCGCTGGGAGAAGGTTTCGAACAGCAGTTCGGCCCCCGTCGGCGAGAGCGGGACATAGCCCAGTTCATCGACAATCAGCAGTTTTACGGCGGCAAGTTCGCGCTGCATCCTCAGGAGCCGCTTTTCATCGCGGGCCTCCATCAACTGGTTCACCAGGGCGGCAGCGGTGGTGAACAGGACGCTGAAGCCCTTCTGGCAGACGGCCAAGCCCAGGGCGAGCGCTACATGGGTTTTGCCTGTCCCGCTGTTGCCCAGCGCGATGATGTTTTCCCGCCGCAGGATATACTCGCAACGCGCCAGTTCGAGCACGAGCATCTTGTTGAGGCTGGGGATGGCCGTGAAGTCGAAGGTGTCCAGGCTCTTGACCGCCGGGAACCGGGCGGCGCGGATACGGCGCTCCACCGTGCGCCGCTCCCGGTCGATGAGTTCCAGCTCGATAAGGCGCAGAAGATAGCGGGTATGATCCACGCCATCGCGCGCACATTCCCGGGCCAGCTTCTCATACTCGCGCAGCACGGTGGGCAATTTGAGCTGCTTGAGATGATGCGCCAGCAGCACCTGCGGCGTGCCCGCCGTCGTGCCGATGGGCATCTTGTCATCCCCCGCCCGGCTCATGCAGCGATCCCCGGCAGCAGGCTGGCATAGTCGGCAGCGCGTGTGGTCTTGACCTCCATCCTGGGCAGGTGCGGATACGCTTCCAGGTCGAGCCGGGCGGGTCTACGCTCGATCCGCGCCAGTGCGATCTGCTTGACCGCATCGAAGCCGATAGCCCCGATGTGGATGGCCTCTTTCACCGCGAAGGTCACCACCTCCATCGGCATTGCCTCAAGCAGGCGCAGGACCTGAATGAACTCGCGCTTCCCCTTGTTGCCCATCCACACCTCAAGGAGATGCCGCAGGTGCTGGAAGTCCTCCGGCAGGGTCCAGTCCTGAAGCGCGGCGGCCTGATCGAGCGCGCCTGGCTTGGTCTCGATCAGCGCTAGATAATGCAGCGGGTTTGCCACAAACATGGCCTCGCCATAACAGCGCGGATGACGGGCAATCTCCTCGCCCCCGCACAGGATGACAACCCGGTCGACGAAGCCCTTCACTACAACGTCCTGGAAGCCATAGCAGGTCGGCACCGAGTAATCGTTGGTGCGGTAGCGCACGAGCGCGGTCGAGGAGACGCGTGCCCCCTTGGTCTCGCATGGTTCGAACGTGCCGGCGGGCAGCGGGCGCAAAGCCGCCAGATCTGCCGCCAGGCGCTCCCCGATCGTCTCGGTGTGGCGCCCGGCTCGCTCTTCCTGCCGGGCCCGGCACCGCCGTTCCAGCTCTGCGTTGAAGTCGTCATAGGTCGCCGCGCGCGGGATCGGCACCATGAAGTGCGAGCGCGCATACTTCACCAGCCCTTCGACCTTCCCCTTGTCGTTGCCCTTGCCTGGGCGGCCAAAGCGATCGGCAAACAGGTGGTGGCTGACCAGCCCCGTGAAGGCCTGGGTCCGCTCACGCTTGCCATCCCCGCAGATTTTGGCGACCGCGATCTTGGTATTGTCGTACAGGATCGAGAGCGGCACCCCGCCAAAGAAGGCGAACGCGCAAACATGTCCGTCCAGAAAGGCTTCCGTCGTCTCGGCAGGATAGGCCTTCACAAAACAGGCATCCGACTGCGGAAGGTCCATGCAGAAGAAATGCACCTTCTGCCGCACTCCACCGATCACGCCCACCGCTTCGCCAAAGTCCACCTGAGCGTGCCCTGGCGGATGCGCCAGCGGCACGAAGGTCTCGCGGCTGCGCACACGGCTCTGCCGCACGTAATCCTTCACCACCGTATAGCCACCGCCGTAGCCATGTTCATCGCGCAACCGCTCAAAAATCCGCTTGGCCGTATGCCGCTGCTTGACCGGCGCGACGTAATCCTCAGCCAGTATCCGGTCGATCACCGGCAGCAACAATCCTAGCTTCGGCTTGGCGACAGGCTTGGAGCGCGTGTAGCCAGGCGGCAGCGAGAAACGGCACATCTTCGCGATCGTCTCTCGGCTCAGGCCGAAAACCTTCGCTGCCTCCCGCTGGCTGTTCCCTTCAACAAACACAAAGCGGCGTACCGCTGCATAGCTCTCCACGGCAAACATCCCCGGCCGCTCCAAAAAGAGCAACCTTACCAATGGCTGGTTTTTACTCCGCCGCGCTCAGCAATTTGCCGGCGCTCCATTGGCCTGGTTTGTCACCGCCCTGCACACTGGCTGGACGGCGCTTGGCGGAAATGGTGCAACCGAACTAGCATTGATCTCGCAAAGCGCATAGGAGCCATCGCTGATGGCTTCACCAGGGCGAAATAGGAAGTCGGCGTCCCAAAGAAGCGGAAGATCGTGGTCGGCGATCGACAGCAACCTTTGCATCTCTGGAATCCAGCGATCCTCCATCGCTTTCCGTAAGGCTGCGAAGCGCGTCACCTCCGGTCCGAACATGGCGCGGCCCATCGGCTGTGGGGTTGACGACGTTGTATCAATGGCCGTTGGCGTCATCAGCGCAGTGATCAGGTTGTGCCCAAAGCCAACCACTCGGTGCCCGCACACGTAGCAGCGGACCATGCCCTCGGACGACTGCGGCTGATAAGCCTGATCGATCAGCACGCCGCCGTCGTTTAGAAACGGCACCCACCTTTCCAAGCACTCGGCTAGGCTGATGCGCTCCGATTTGCTTCCTTGGCGGGCCTCTTGAACTTTCACCGACGTTTTCAAAGCCGGAGCGTTTCCCGCTTCGTCTAGTTGGACACGCCATACATTCCTGCCGCCGTTGCCGTAGTTCGGCTTCAGCACGCGCGGGCCTGCGGCAAGATGTTCGGGGAAACGAGCGCGAAGGCCTTCAGCGTCCACGTATCGATCGACATCGCTGCCCCATTCCATGGATCGCGTTGTGTAGAGCACTTCCTTGACGCCGATTTTGGCGATCACGTCAGGATGCGCGCTGACGACAACGCCGCACCCCGCGACTTCGCGCAGCATTGGATCGAGCTGCGAGCGGTCGCCTGAAATGTCCAACGGATTCACCCAGACCAGCACTGCGTCGCACGACAGCAGCTCGTCCCGAATCTCGCGAACCGCCTCGTCCCTGTACAGTACAGGCCACTGCCGGGCTTCATGAAAGCGATGCGTCCACTCGGCTGCTTGCCCACGCCAAAGAAGAGCGATGTTCGGGCCGGATGTCATTGTTGCATCTCCCCATCGGACCTGTCCCCTTTGTGGTCGCGAACTCAGGTGTCGCGCAGCAGTGGGTGTTAAGCCACGGCGGTCGGGTTCAGCCGCCGCCGCGCAAAGCCGCGGCATAGCGCCGGTCGACCACTTCCCAGTCGATGTTGCGGAAGAAGGCGTCGACATATTTGGCGGCGGCGGTGCCGTAATCCATGTGGAAACTGTGCTCGTACATATCGAGCGCGAGCAGCGGCACGCCGGCAATCGCACCGTGCATATGATCCCACGCCCAATGGTTGTGCAGCGAGCGCGTGTGGAGATTGTAGACGAGCACGCACCAGCCCGATCCGCCGGCAAGGCTCATCCCGGTACGGCGGAAGTCGGCTTCCCAGCGGTCGAACGAGCCGAACGCCGCGCCCAGCGCGTCGCGGATGGAACCGGCTGCCTGGCCGTTGCCGCCGAGCCCGTCGAAATAGACCTCATGGAGCACGACCGAGCCGGTGCGGTGCAGCTCCTCGCGCTTCAATCCGCCATAGACCACCGGCGGCAGGTCCGTGTCAGCGAGCGCGGCGGCAAGTCGTGTCTCGATCATATTCAGGGCCTTGACCGAGCCCGCATAATTGTTCTCGTGGTGCGATGTGATCAGCCTTTCGGAGAGGCCGTGAAGCCTGGCGGGATTGAACCTGAGCGGCTTGACCTGATGATTTCCGGCAAAGGCGGGGACAGCCGCCGGCGCTGCGGCCGGCGTCTGCGCAGAGGCTTCGTTGATAGTCATGGCGGCGGCTCCGATGCCAAGAGTTGCGATTGCACTGCGTCGGGAAAGATGGTCGATCGTCACGCGTCACTCCTTCAGATGATCATTACATATGCGGCCCCGAGGACCGAGCAGACGCCGAGCACCGGCAGCATGCCGGCCTTGAACCGGAACATGGCGAGTATCGCACCCACCGCGAGCGCCAGCGCCGGCCAGTTGACGGACGTTAGGACTGGGAGATCGATGGTGCCGGCTGCGAACGGCACTTCGCGGACTTGCTCGAACAGAGTGTGGATACCAAACCAGACCGCCAGATTGAGGATCACGCCGACCACTGCGGCGGTGATCGCCGAAAGCGCGGCCGACAATGCGCGGTTGCCGCGCAGCCGCTCGATGAATGGCGCGCCGGCGAAGATCCACAGGAAGCATGGCAGGAAGGTAACCCAGGTGGTGAGGATTGCGCCGAAGGTCGCGGCGACGAGCGGCGGCAGCCCGGTCGCTTCGCGGAAGGCCGCGAGGAAGCCGACGAACTGCGTCACCATGATCAGCGGCCCGGGCGTGGTCTCGGCCATGCCGAGCCCGTCGAGCATCTCGCCGGGCTGGAGCCAGCCATAGGTCTCGACTGCCTCCTGCGCGACATAGGCGAGCACCGCATAGGCGCCGCCGAAGGTCACCACCGCCATCTGGCTGAAGAAGGTGGCGATGCGGCTGAACACGTCGTCGGGGCCGAACGCGAACAGCAGCGCTGCGACCGGCCCGAGCCAGAGCAGCAGCAGGACGCCGGAGATGCGCAGCGACCAAGAGAGGTTCGGCCGGGCATGGTCGGGAAGGCCCTCGCCAAGAGCGGTGTCGCGGTCGTGGATTATCTCAGCGCCGGCGGGACCATGTCCGCCGCCGCCCTTGAATGCGGCGTAACCAGCGCGGCCACTGAAGAAGCCGATCAGCGCGGCGGCAAGCACGATCAGCGGGAAGGGCACGTCGAGCACGAAGATCGCGACGAACGCCAGCGCGGCAAAACCGCGCATGACGTTGTTCTTCAAGGCACGCGAACCCACCCGGACCACCGCCTGTAGCACCACCGCCAGCACGGCGGCCTTCAATCCGAAGAACAATCCCTCGACCAGCGGCACTTCGCCGAGCAGCACATAGACATAGCTGAGCCCTAAAATCGCGAGGAAGCCGGGCAGCACGAATAGCGCGCCCGCGACCAGGCCGCCCTTGGTCTTATGGAGCAACCAGCCAATATAGACAGCTAGCTGTTGCGCTTCAGGGCCGGGCAGCAGCATGCAATAGTTGAGCGCGTGGAGGAACCGCTCCTCGCCGATCCAGCGCTTCTCCTCGACCAGGATGCGATGCATCACCGCTATCTGGCCCGCCGGTCCGCCGAAGCTGAGCAGCGCGACCCTGATCCAGACGCGCACCGCCTCGCCAAAGCTGATGCCGTGCTCGTGCAGCGTCTCGACTGCGATTTCAGCGCGTGCGCTGGCCTCCATCTTTAGTCCTCTTTTCGCCGGGTGAAGTGAGCATAGAATCCGTCGAGCGCGGTCGATCCGCGCGCGATCCGCTCCTCGTCGTCGTCGGTGCCGGCACAGATGCCGGCGATAAGCGCGCTCACTCCCGGAGTTTCCGGGCGCTCGAACCGAGCATCGGCAATATCAAGGTCGTGAACAATTTCGCCGAGCGCCCGCAGCGCGGGGTCGGTCTCGAGACCGGTGAGGAACACCAAGGTCTCGAAGGAGCAGCGGTCGCCTTCGTGGGTGAACTCAGCGTCCGCCATGTCGAACCTCAGTTCGTCAGGCTCCGGCACATATCCTTTGCCCTCGACGAACTTGAAGCTCGCCTCGGGGTCGATGAAGCGGCGAATGAGCCAGGCGGACGCGATGCGATCGACATGGACATGGCGGCGCGTCACCCAAACGCGGCGCTTTAGCTCCGCCGGGGTCAGCTCGGGCGCACCGGGGCCGCTCACATCGGGATGTTGGTGAGAGCGGCGGTCCGCCTCGGTGATGGCGGCCTGTGCCGCCTGCCGACCATGCGCACCGAAAAAGTCGATCGCGGCGACCTCGTTCAGGCGTTTGCGCAGGCGGCCCACATCCGCCGCCGCGACATACTCGCCCTCACACAGCGCGCGCGCCTCGCGTGCCAACTCCTCATAGTCGGCGTCACGCGCAGCGTCGAACACTCCGCGCAGCTCCGCATCGCCCATGCCGCCGACAAGGCGCGCTTCGAGGATCAGCGCCTCGCCGCCATTTTCGGTGATCTCGCGATGCAGTTCTTCGAACAGCGCGCGCGTGTCCTCGCGATTGGGGAGCGCATGGACGGCGTTCTTGAGCGGCGCGGCCCCGATCGCCTGCAAACGCCGCCAGACCTTCACCCGCAAATAGGCAGGCTTAGCCGGAAGCTGCGGGATCAGGAGCAACCAAGGGGAAGCTTGTGTATTTGTCATAGTTGTATCGTCACTAGCCTACAAGTGTAAGGGTTGCATCACAAGCCTCATGAGCATAGGACTGCTTATCCCGAAGAAAGAAACCGGAGCGCAATGTCGCGGCTCGCCGGCGGCGCGCTCGCATGACGTGAGGCTTTCCGTGTCGAGTGCGCTGCTGAAGGATCAATTATGCTGAAAAAGACCATCGCCTTGGGATTCGCCAGCCTCCTGCTGGCAAGCCCGGCATGGGCAGCGCCGGACTGGTCGGCTGTCGACCGGGCGATAGGACGAGCGGGGGCCGAACAGCCGGGGGGCGTTCACCGCTACAGCTTCCCGCGTTCGGACCTGAGCGTCACGCTGGATGGGGTGACGATCAAGCCCTCCCTCGCGCTCGGCTCTTGGGCGGCGTTTCAGCCGATGGGCGACGAGGCGATGGTGATGGGCGATCTCGTGCTGACCCACGACGAGGTGAACCCCGTTTTGAGCCGCCTGCTCGCAAGCGGTTTTACGATCACCGCGCTCCACAATCACCTGCTCCGCTCTTCGCCTGCGACCATGTACATGCACATTGCCGGCCACGGCGACCCGGTGAAGCTCGCGGCCGCGCTCCGGCAAGCGCTATCAGCCAGTCGGACCCCGCTCGCCGCGCCGCAATCGCCTTCGGCCAGCGCAGCCGCATCGCGGCTCGACCTCGATGTGGCCGCGCTCAACCGGTTGATGGGCGGTGAGGGCAAGACGGCCGGTGGCATCCTCCAATACAGCTTTCCGCGCGCCGAGCGGCTGATGGACGGCGATATGGAGACTCCGCCGACGATGGGCACGGCGACCGCGATCAACTTTCAGCCAACCGGGGACGGCCGAGCCGCCATCACCGGCGATTTCGTACTTGTCGCAAACGAGGTCGATCCGGTCCTGCGCGTGCTGCGGACGAACGGGATCGAGGTCACGGCGCTGCATAATCATATGCTAAACGACGAGCCGCGGCTGTTCTTCATGCACTTCTGGGCCAACGACGACGCAGCCAAGCTCGCCCGTGGGCTGCGCGCGGCGCTCGACAGGATGAACAATCAGAGGAGTTGAACTCGGACGACGGCTCATTGGGCCGTAACCGCCGCCCGCCCGACCCCACGGCCCTTATGCAGGAAGTGGAATGGAACATGGCTAGCAAACGAACTCTCACTGTTGTCGCAGGCGTGGGCGCGGCCGCGCTGGCGATCGCGGGCGTGGCGATCGCGCAAAACCACGAGGCGAACGAAAACCGGATAATCGGCAAGCACAGCGAACGAGACATCCCGCTTGCTCAGGTGCCCGAGGCCGCGATGGACGCGGCACGCGCGCAACTCGCGTCAATAAGCAAAGCGGAGCAAGTCACCCGAAAGGCGGACGGAAGCACGCTCTATGAAATCAAGGGCAAGAACAGCGACGGAAAGACGATCGAACTGTTCGTCACGCCCGAAGGCCAGGTGCTCGGCCGCGAATGATGGATCAGCACGGGGCGCCGGCCGTCGAGGGCCGTGCGCCCCTTCCGAAATGATACTGCGGAATAGGAGACGAAAATGCGGCCAAGGCGATGGATATTGTTATGCGCCGCTTTGGCCGCCCTGCCTGATAGTGCGATCGGCCAAACCGAACCCGCGTCGGCGACGGGCTCGGCGTTGTTCGTAAGCTGTCAAGCGAATGAGCCGCGATGCGGCGCTTACCTCCAAGGCGTGCTCGACATGATGATCGTCGCGCGAAAAGCGGAATGCCGCGCTCCACGCTATGACCGATCGGCGCTGCGCGCGGCATATTTACGCTGGGCGGAGCAGAATAGCTATTTTATGAGTGTTCATATGGTGGCCGGAGCTGAACGCTCGTTAGCGAAGGCTTGGCCATGTCAGTAGCATCGTACCCCGCGGCGTAGCCTGCCCGGCGGCTGCCTTTGAGGGCAGGCGGAGCGTCCGCCTGGCGGTGAATTCCGCCAGCTCAACGATCCCATGTCGCGCCTCAAGCTCGCTAATTAGCCGATGTTCGCATTATGTCTGCCAAATCGTTGTCTGGCGCACAAACCTTGAGGTGACGCCATCTGTGCACCGACGGATTACTGGGAAAGGAATTCACCATCCTCGGCATCGGCCGCAGCGATGGCGATGACGAGACGTTGCGCGCCAGCCTGGATAAGTTCGCGACCGAGGGCGATTGCTGGCGTGATCTGCGCAAGCGCATCGCCTACCTCCAGGGCGATTTCACCGCAGACCGGGTGTTCGACGATGTCGCCCAGGCGTTGGGCGACCGAAGCGCGGTCTTCTACCTTGCCACGCCGGCGCAATTCTTCGGCGCCATCGTCGAAAAGCTTGCCGCCAAAGGCCTGATGGCGGAAGCGGGCAGTCGGTTCCGCCGCGTCGCGATCGAAAAGCCGTTCGGCCACGACCTCGCCTCGGCCAAGGCGCTTGACGCCCGAATCCTCGCCTTGCTCCCGGAAAGCCAGATCTACCGGCTCGACCATTTCCTGGGAAAGGAAACTGTCCAGAACATCCTGGTCGCGCGCTTCGCCAACCAATGGTTCGAAGCGGTGTGGAACAATCGCTATATCGACCATGTCCAGATCACCGCCGCCGAGACGGTCGAGGTCGGATCGCGCGGATCTTTCTACGATGCAACCGGCGCGCTCCGCGACATGGTCCCCAACCATCTGTTCCAGCTGCTGGCGATGATCGCGATGGAGCCGCCCAACAGCTTCGATGCCGACGCGATCCGCGACGAAAAGGCCAAGGTGTTGCGCGCGATCCGCAAGCCCACCGCAGTCTGCGCAGTGCGCGGCCAATATGGCAAGGGCCGTGTCGGCAGCCGCAACGTGCCGGCCTATCGTAAGGTCCCGGATGTCGCTGCCGACAGCAGGACCGAGACCTATGTCGCACTGAAGCTGGAAGTCGACACCTGGCGCTGGGCCGGCGTGCCCTTCTACCTGCGCACCGGCAAGGCGCTGGCAGCGCGCGATACGGAGATCGTCGTCACGTTCAAGGCAGTGCCCTACGCTTTATTCCGCGATTGTCCGATCGACCGCCTGCCAGCCAATCGCCTGATCTTCCAGCTGCAGCCGGACGAAAGCATCGTCTTAGACATGCTGGTCAAGAAACCGGGTCCAGTGATCAAGACCGCAGGAACAACGCTCGATTTCACTTATGCCGACCACTTCAAGCTGTCGGGCCGGACCGGCTACGAAACCTTGCTCTATGACATGATGACCGGCGACCAGACATTGTTCCAGCGCGCCGAGCAGATCGAGGCGGGCTGGGCCGCGGTCCAGCCGATCCTCGATCGCTGGGCCAAGGGCAAGGGCAGGCTTGAATCCTATGCACCAGGCAGCGCCGGCCCGGCCGGCGCAGATGCCCTACTCGAACGCGATGGCCGCTTCTGGCACAGGATCGGCCAATGATGCTTGGCCTCGTCATCTCCGACATCGACGGACTTTGGTTCGCAAGGACAAGAGCCTGGCGTCGGCGACGACTGCCCGGTCGCGGACCTACTATCTGGACATCACCAACTCCTATGCCAACAAGCGAGCTGGCGTCGATGCCCTGGCGCGGGCGCTCGGCCACATGCCCAATGACCTGCCCTTTGCTCGTGCGCACCGGGCTATCGATCGCCATGGGCAAGACGCCTGAGGAGATCCGTAGCGCAGCGCACTACATTTCAACCAGCAACGACAAAGATGGCATCGCCGATGCCATCGACGCATTTCTGCTGCCGCTTGTGGGAGATCATCATGAAGCGACTGGCCGCTTTCGACCTCGACGGAACGCTCGCGCTCAGCAAGCAGCCGCTCGACGATGAAATGGCGGATCTGCTTACCCGCCTGCTCGACGTGACGATGGTAGCGATCATCTCCGGAGGCGACTGGCCGCAATTCGAGAAACAGGTGGTGTCACGCATGCCTGCCCGGGCGCGGCTCGACAATTTCATCATCCAGCCGACCACGGGCACCAAGCTCTATCGTCACGCCGACGGCCAATGGACGCGTATCTATGCCGATCTGTTCACCGGCGACGAAAGCCAGCGCATCCGCGAAGCACTGACCAAGGCGGTCGAGCAGGCGGGCTATGCAAACGAGAACATCTGGGGCGAGCAGATCGAGGATCGCGGCAGCCAGATCACATTCTCCGCGCTCGGTCAGCAGGCGCCGCTCGAGGCCAAGGACACGTGGGATCCGGATCACGCCAAGCGCAAGAAATTGCAGGCCCTGCTCCAGCCGTTGCTGCCAGGCTTTGCCATCAATATCGGCGGGGCGACATCGATCGACATCACCCGCGAAGGCATAGACAAGGCCTATGGCCTTAAGCGCCTTTCCGAGCAGACCGGCGTCGCACTCGACGAGATGATCTTCTTCGGTGACGCGATCTTCCCGGGCGGAAATGATTATCCGGCCAAGCACCTCGGGCTGGATACCGTGCGAGTCCGCGACGTTGCCGAAACCAAGTCGGTGGTTGGCGCGATCGCTGCCTGGCTGGTCTAGATGCGCTACCGCCGATCCTTAACCAGTCCCGCTTTCGCACCCATACGACCCAGCTTCGCAGCGGCCCCACATTGTGGAGCCGACGGATCGCTTCAATAGTGCCGGATCTGCTTGACCCCACTACGCCTGGGCGTGTCCGAGGAAACTCAGCTCGCCATGTCCGCCATCATCCGACAGCTGGCGGCGCAGTCCTTGCAGGTAGCCGAGCAACGCTTCATCCGCTCGTCCACGACGTGGCTCAGGCATTCCCGCGCACATCGTTCGCAGGCGTCAGCGCAGGCGCGACACAGGATGGTATGGAGGGGGGATTCGCGCAGCATCGAGTTGGCGGACGCCTGGCACAGTTCCGCACAGTCGTTCAGCATGGCGATCAGCGACGCCGTGGCTGACGCGCCGCCTCGCTTGGTCAGCCAGGTGGCGGTCTCCAGGCACATGCGGTGCGAAGCCACGCAATCGTCGATGCAGTCCGTCATCGACATCGCCATCCCTTCCATTGGATGCTGCTGCCCCGCCGCCGGCACAGCCAGCGTTCCAGCGGCGGCAAGGCCGGCGCCGGCCATCAGCAATTCGCGTCTCTCGATCATCATGCACCTCCCATCTGCTATCCCTTGAGCGCTGTACCGCATCCGGCGGCCTCAGCCGTCGCAGGCGACCCATCCCACGCCGCGCGTGCCTTCTCCCGCGCCATCCGGGTTTCCTCCCAAGGCCAGTGGCCGTTGATCTCGACCCCGAGCGAGATGCTCAGGAAGGTCCGCACCAGCACCAGCCCTGCCAGCACGATGAGATCGTCGAGCGTCGGGTTGATCACCAGCGACTTGACGATGTCGCCGGCGACCAGGAATTCCAGGCCGAGCAGGATGCTGCGGCCGAGCGCCGAGCGGAACGCGCTATAGGCCTCGGTCCGGTCGCCCGCCCTCGCCCGCCGCGCAAACAGAAAGGTTGCGAGCCCCGCGCCGACCAGGATGGTCAGCGTACCCGCCAGTTCCAGGCCGATCACCGCGAGCCGGAAGAAGGCGCTCAGCCAGTCGGCCTCAATGGTGATCATACCAGCCTCGCTTGCGGATATTGTTGAAGCTGTCGGTGGCGTGACAGGCATAGCATTGGTCGACGCGCGCCTTCGATCCGGCTGCGCGCTGCGAGACCATGCTGAAATGCTCCATGAAGTGACTGGGCGGCGCCTTGTGGCACTCGGCGCACTGCGTCGAATTGACCGACGGATGGCGATAATTGGCGATCTTCCAGCTGTCGGTCTTGTGGCAGCTCGCGCAGTCGGTGCCGAACAGGCCCTGGTGCGGATCGCGGAACGCATGGCAGCTCGCGCAATTGAGCGCGGTCTCGGGGGTCAGGCTTCGAATGTTTGTCGACATGCCCGCCAACGGCTGCCGCCACTTCGCCATGTCGAGCAACGCGGCGTGATCCATGCGGATGATGCCGCGCTCTCCCTCATGTTCGACGTGGCAGGAGGTGCACTGCGTCGCTTTCGCGTGGAACTGCGTCGACTGCTTCGTCCCGAAATCCGTGCCTGCATGGCAGGTGAGACAGGTCCGGGTTTCGACGCCCTTGCCCGGCGTGTGACAGGCCGTGCATTGGCCGGCGAAGGACTGGTGCGCGCTCGAGAGCGGGCCGGGCGAGACGAGCTGCGCCACCAGGCCGGCATCCCTAGGCGCGTCCGATCGCATCCGGATCGCGACCGCGGCGACCATCACCAGCAGGGCTGCGATGAAGACGGCGTAGGAAAGACGCTGCCAGCTCATAGCCAGCGCAGCCCGTAATAGATCGCCGCGCCGACGTGGAGCGCGAGCAGCGCGAAGATGAGACAGCCCAGCAGGATGTGCAGGAACCGCCATCGCGCGAACAGGGTGTTGGTTGCCTCTTCGGCGCGGATCGCGAATTCGGTATCGGCCAGCGCCGCGGCGATCCCCGCCTTGTCCTGGGGGTGCTGGCCCGCGGGCGCATCCCCGGCGACGAACAGATAGCGCTTCCAGCCCGACAGCGGCGCGGCTGCGGTATCGGCCTGCGTCGGCGCCGCCGGCTCCTCGAGGAAGGCGGCGCGAAGCGAGGCCAGTTCCGACCTGCGTCCGCGCAGCGCCCGACCAAGCTGGGCAAGCAGGTAACGGCCGATGAAGCCGGTGATGACCGTCATCAGCAGGAGGACGGTCAGAAGCAGTCCGACCGGGCTTTCGAGCTTGTGCGCGGCGTGGACCAGACCCAGGATCGGCGCCAGCACGCCGGCATAGATGTGGATGGCGAGCAGGGTCGGCTTGCTGACGAGCCGGGAGAGCAGCTTGTCGACCCAGGCGATGTGCTTGGCCGCGACATAGGGAAGCGTCAGCAGCATCAGCACGAGCGCTGCGATCCCGATGATCCCGCCAGCGAGGCTGCCCGGAAAGCGCGGTGACACATGCACGAGGTAGCCGAACGGGAACAGCAGCAGGAACGCGACCAGCAGGCCGACGGCGATGTCGCTGCGTTCGCGCATCAGGCTTCGACCACGAGTGGCGTGCCCGTTCCCTTCGCCTGGCACGCGAGCACATAGCCTTGCGCCTTGTCGGCGGGCGCAAGGCCGGACTCGACCTCCATCGTCACCTCGCCCTGCAGTAGCTTGACGACACAGGCGCCGCATGTGCCCGCACGGCAGGCATAGGGGATCTCGACGCCCGCGCCCTCGGCCGCCTCCAGCACGGTCTCGTCCGCGGGCAAGGCCGCCGACACCCCCGACACGGAGAAGGTCACCGTGCTCGGCGCCACCTCGGCGCTCGGGGCCGGCTTATCCGCTGGCGCGGGCGCGGGCTTGACCTCGAGATCCTCGTGGTCGGCCGGCAGCGAGGCCGGACCGAACGCCTCGGTGTGCAGCTGCGCTTCGGGGACGCCGAGCTCCGCCAGCACGCCGCGCATCGCGCCCATCATCGCCGGCGGGCCGCACATATGGATCCGCCGGCTCGCGATCTCCGGCACCGCAGCCAGGATCATCTCGCGGGTGATCGGCCCTTCGGGGCCCATCCAGACGGTGCCGGGCGCGCGCTGCATCGCGGCGACGACATGGAGGTTGGGAAAGCGGCGTTCGAGCCGCTCGAGCTCGTCGCGGAACACGAATTCCTCGGTCGACCGTGCGCCGTAGAAGAAGAAGATATCGCCCTTCCACGCGGTGTCGGTGAGATAGCGCAGCACCGACATCATCGGGGTGATGCCGACCCCGCCCGCGATCAGCACGATGCTCTGCGCATCCGTTCCCGTGAAGGTGAAGGCGCCGAACGGTCCGCTGACCTTCAGCAGATCGTCGGCGACGACCTTGTCGTGCAGATGTCGCGAGACCACGCCCTGCTCCTCGCGCTTGACCGTCAGCTCGACATAGGCCCGCTGGGTCGGCGAAGAGGCGATCGTGTAGGAACGGCGCGCGGTCTTGCCCGCTTCGGGCTCTACCTCAACCTGCAGAAACTGGCCCGGCAGGAAGTCGAACGGCAGCCGGTCGGCGGCCGGGTCCGCGAGCCGGAAGGTCAGCACGCTCGGCGTCTCTCGCACGATCTGGACCACGCGCAGCTGCCCCGCCCAGCTTTTGGGCTTGCGCAGCGAAGCCCCACCGGGTGCGGCCGCATTGCTCGGCGCGAGCCCAGCGCTGTCGGCAACGGGTGCAGGCGCGGGCGCAACCCTGGTAGCGGGAGGGGCAGCCGTCGGCTCCGGTTTTGCTGGAACCTTGGCGGTGGCGACACCGCCGGCGATCGCTCCGATCCGCCGCAGGCGGAAGATCTGCAGCGCGATCAGCGTGGCGCTCACCAGCCCCAGGAACAGCATGAGAAGCAGGTGCGAGGGCGAGATGCCGAACCAGTGACCGGCATGGCCGGGCGCGGCCTGGTCGATGTCGAGCTGATCGCGCAGCCAGGCAAGCCCGACCTCCCGGGGCGGCTGCAAGCCGCCGATCGCGCCCTGCGCGGCGGTGCCGGAGCGGAACAGGTCGGTTCCCTCGCGCAGGCGCCGCGCCGCATCGAGCCGGGCTGAGACCGTGGTTGCACGCGCGCCGTCGGCCGAGGCGGCGTTGATCATCGCCAGGCCCGTGCTTACCCGTTCGCCAGCCTGCGCAGCGACCCGCTGCCTTGCCGCTTCGTCGAGCGCGGGAAAGGCGAGCAGCTGCGAGATGAAGCCGGTCCGGCGCGATTCGTGGCCGTGCTCATTCTCCCCTTCCCCATTGATCATGCGATCCATCATGGGGTTCATCATCTTCGCCATGTCCGACGACCCCGGCTCTGCCGGTGCGGACATGCCCCCGCCGGCCGGCATGCCTGCGCCATGATGCGCGGCATGATCCCCGCCCTCCTGCGCGCCCGCGCTCGCGGACAGGCTGAGAGCGATTGCGCAGCCGAGGCTCAAGCGTCGAAGGCTGATCCGCCTGGACATCCTCATCCCCTTTTTCAGCGCGCTTACATATCCTTCATCGGCATCGCCGAATTGCTCGGCGCGGGATCGGGTGCCGGCACGGTCTGGTTGCCGGCCCCGGCGCGCATCGCGTCATGGTCCATCGCCTGACGGTGATGCCGCTCCATCTCGGCCTGGTTGCTCATCGCGTCCATCGGCGCCGCGTCTGCAGCGTTGCCGCTGTCGGTCAGGACCGGGGTGGCGGCGACGCTGTTCGCCGCGGGCGGCACCGTCTGGTCGGCCTGGCGGTCGCAGCCCGAAAGCGCGAGCGCCAGCAACAGGCTTCCGCCGACAAGCGGAAGGGCTTTTTTCGCATGGTTGATCATAGCTTGCTCCTTGGCTTGAAAACTGTGTCCGGGCGCCAGGGATGGCGCCCGGACCCGATCATTGCGCGTTGCGCAGGATCTGAAGGCACCGGTCGTGCGAGAGGTTCATCGGGTTGCGCCCCTGCCCCTTCATCTCGCCATGATCATGCGGCGTCTGGAGACCCATATTGCCCTCCATCGCCCGGCAACTCTCGACCTGCGCCGAGGTCGGCCGCGTGGTCACACAGGCGCCCAGAAGCAGCGCCGGCGTGAGGACGGCGATCAAACGCATTTTCGTCATGACAAAACCCCTTTCGCTAGTGATGATCGTTCGTCCTGCGCTGCCTGAAGTTTCTTGTTATGCTGCTGGTCTTTCCGCCGCGCCGTCAGGAAGGCGAGGATCGGGCAATCGGAGACGGGTACTTCACCCGGGCATTCATCGGCGAGCATCCGCAGCATGTCGCGGATATCGGACAGGCGCTCGAGCCGGGCTTCGGCATCCGCGATCTTGGCGAGCGTGATATCGAGCACGGCCTGGGCATGCGCGGTGTCCGACGCCCTGAGCGCCAGCAACTTCCGGGCCTGCTCGAGTGTGAAGCCAAGCTCCTGCGCCGAGCGGATGAAATTGACGCGCTCGAGGTCGGTCGCGTCGTAGAGCCGGTAGCCCGCCGCCGTGCGCGCGGGCTCGCGCAGCAAGCCCATCCGCTCATAATAGCGGATCGTGTCGCGGCCCACGCCCGCGGCGGCGGCGAGTTCGCCGATCTTGAAATTGCCCATGTCATCCGCTCGATCATGCCGGTTGGACCATGGTCCAGGGTCAAGCGGTTTCGCCTCGAGCCCGAACGGTCCCATGCCGCCGGCAACCCGCTGCCCCGACGCCTCGCATCACGGCAGCGTGTGCCGCCGGGCCACCGGCGCGTCAGTTCTTGCGAAGCTCGACGATGTCGTGCTTGGCAGGCGTACCGTCGGCGACGGACACGTGCGCGAAGTGATCATCGAAGATATGATCGATCGTCACATGGCCGACGAGCTGGCGGTGGTAGGTCGGCGCCACGCCCTTGGACGGACCCGGATGGGTCACGACGCGATAGACCTCGAGCTTCTGGCCGACCTCGGCGCCATCGGCCTTGCCGATGCAGACGACCGTGCCGTTGCTGCCCGTGTCGACGATCGAGCCGCGCATGAACAAGCTGTGCCCGATGCCCTGGGCCATAGCGGGGACGGCAGCAAGCATCGAAACGCCGGCAAGCGCGACCATGAGAGTTTTTCTGACCATATTCACCTCCTTGGATGGTAAGCCACCGCCCGGACCTGCCGAGGGGAAGAGCGTCTCTTCAGGCTTGGGACTACGGTCCCGGGTCCAGCCTCGATATACGTAGAGGCCGCAGCCGGTCTTCTTTCCCGGGCCGGGTCTTTATTGACGCGGAGTTGACGGAATCGGCCGTCAGCACTTCAAAATCCGCGCGGCGCGAGACTTTGGTTGGCTGCGCCCGCGAAACCCGCTAGATATCAAGGCTCGTGAAACGCCTGCTCGCCCTTCTGCTCGTCATCGGAGCGCTGTCCGGTCTCTTCGGAGCCCAGATGGCGGCCGCACACAGCGTGCCCCAGGCGGCAAGCGCGCCGCTGGCCAAGGGTATGGATGCGGACTGCATGGCGATGATGGCCAAGCAGCAGCCTGCGCCCAGCGAAAAGCCTTGCAAGGGCCTGACGCTCGATTGCATCGCCGCGATGGGGTGCGTGATCCCGCTGGTCGCAGCTGACCTGGCAGGCGGCGTTGCGCCTGCGCGTCTCTACGACGCGCCCAGCTTCTGGACGACCGACACGATATTGACCGGCAAGGCGGTTGTGCCCGAGCCGGATCCTCCCACCAGCCTTGCCTGATTGAACGAGCACGGGCTGCGCGCATCGATCGATGCGTGCGCGCCCGGTTTCCTTCTTTTCAGTCAAAGGTCTTCGTGATGATCAAAATGCTTCCGGCCGCCCTTGTGGCGGCCCTCGGTCTCGCCGCGCCTGCGCTTGCAGCCGACGCGAGCAGCACGCCGCAAGGCCATTGGGAATGGCGGTCGGCGCCGCAATATGGTCCGCGGGCGACCGGCCCTGCGCGTGTCCGCATATGGGTGCCCCAGAGCCGGGACATCGCCAGCTGCGATTGCGCGATGATGCAGGCAAGCGCCGCCGACTGCATGCGCGGTGCAGTCAGGTCGGACAAGGGTTAACCCACTCCAGAGCGGCGCGTCACATGTTGGCGCGCCGCCTCTGTCATGAGGGGCGGATATCCATGATCATGATGCCGAGGCGCGCTGTGCGACGCCTGTTGCTCTCTCTCGGTGCGACGCTTGCGAGCGCCTGGGCCGTGCCGGTGTCGGCCGGCCCGCTCACCTACGAGCAGGCACTGAGGCTCGCTGCCGCCAATGCGCCGAGCCTCAAGGCGCGCGCGGCGGCGACAGCTGGCGCCCGCTCGTCGGCGGTCGCCGCCCATCGCCTGCCCGATCCCACGCTCGACCTGGGCCTGCAGAACTTCCCGGTGAGCGGCCCCAATGCCGGCAGCTTCACGCGCGACGATTTCACCATGGCGACGATCGGGTTAAGCCAGGCCTTCCCCAATCTTGCCAAGCGCCATGCACGCGCCGCGCGCGCCGCGGCCGATATCGGTGTCGCCGAGGCCGGCGAGCTGGTCGAAGGCCGCAACGTGCGGCTCGAGACCGCCCTCGCCTGGGTCGATCTCTATTATGGCGAACGCCGGCTCCGGCAGCTCGACCTGCTCGATGCCAGCCTCGACGACCTGCAGAAGACCGTGACCGCGCGCCTGGCGTCGGGCAGCGCCCGACCGAGCCAGGCGCTCGAGCCCGACCAGCTCCGCGCCGCCATCGCCGATCGCCGCGCCGAGATGGCTGCGGTGGTGGCGCAGGCGCGGGCCCGGCTCGCGCGCTATACCGGCGACCCCGACCCGCAGGCGATGGGCGACCCGCCGATGCTCGATGTCGATCCGATCCGGCTGCGGGCCGGGATCGATGCGCTTCCCGCCCTGCGCGCGCAGGACGCGCGGATCGCAGTCGCCGAAGCGGACGTGCGCCTCGCGCGCGCCGACAAGCGCCCCGACTGGAAGGTCGGCGTCACCTATGGCCGGCGCGATTCCATGTACGGCGACATGGCCTCGGTCGGCGTGTCGATCGACCTGCCGCTGTTCGCCGGCAAGCGCCAGAATCCCAGGATCGCTGCCAGCGAGAGCCTCGTGCAAGGGGGGCGGTTCGACCGCGAGGCGATCCGCCGCGAACTGGTGGCGCAGCTCGACGCCGACCTTGCCGATCATGCCATGCATCTCTCCCGGTTGCGCAATGCCCGCGAGACGCTGGTGCCCCTCGCCAGGCACCGCGCCGAGCTCGACCGCGACAGCTATGGCGCCGGCAAGCTCGACCTTGGCGCCGCGCTGCTCACGACGCTCGGGCTCGCGGAGGCCGAGGTCGAGGCGCTCAACCGCGAAGCCGACGTCGCGCGCGACGCGGTCCGCATCACCATCACCTATGGGGAGGAGCGGCCATGACGCTCGATAAATCCGCACTGCGCTGGGGCGCATCGATCCTGGCTGTCGCGCTGCTGGCCGGCGGCACAGGCTATTGGGCAGGCCATCGCCAGGCACCGCAATCGGAGGCGACCACGCCCGCCGGGGCAGGCAAAGTCCTTTACTGGTACGATCCGATGTTCCCCAACCAGAAGTTCGACAAGCCCGGCAAGTCGCCCTTCATGGATATGCAGCTCGTGCCGCGATACGCGGACGGAGGAAGCGCCGGCGCGGCCCCCACGGTCGCCGTCGATCCCGCCGCGCGGCAGAGCCTGGGATTGCGGGTCGTCGCGGCGAAGATGGGCAGCCTTGCCTCGGCCCTCGAGGTCACCGGCACGATCGACTTCAACCAGCGCGACGTCGCCGTCATCCAGGCGCGTTCGGGCGGGTTCGTGAGCCGCGTCTATGCGCGAGCGCCCGGGGACGTGGTCCGCGCCGGCGCGCCGATCGCGGACCTGCTCCTGCCCGAATGGGGCGGCGCGCAGACCGAATATCTGAGCGTCAGGCGGCTCGGCAAGCCCGATCTCACCGCGGCCGCGCGCCAGCGGCTGCGGCTGATGGGCATGTCCGACGGCCTCATCGCCAGCGTCGAGCGGAGCGGTCGACCGAACGGCGTGGTGACGATCACGACGCCGATCTCGGGCACCATCCAGACGCTCGACGCCCGTGCCGGCGTGACGCTCGCCATGGGCCAGACGCTCGCCCAGGTGAGCGGGCTCGGCACCGTCTGGCTCAACGCCGCGGTGCCCGAAGCGCGCGCGGGCGATGTCCGCGTCGGCCAGAATGCCAGCGCCACGCTGGCGAGCTTCCCCGGCGAGCGCTTCGCCGGCCGGGTGATCGCGATCCTGCCGACCACGCAGGCCGACAGCCGCACGCTCACCGTGCGGATCGCGCTGCCCAACCGCGACGGCCGGTTGCGGCCGGGCATGTTCGCCACCGTCGCGCTTGGCGGCGATGCCAAGCCGGCGCTGCTGGTGCCGAGCGAGGCGGTGATCCGCACGGGCAAGCGCACGCTCGTCATGCTCGCCGCAGGCGACGGGCGCTATCATCCCGCCGAGGTCCGTATCGGCCGCGAGGCGGGCGGCGAGACCGAGATCCTTGCCGGCCTGTCGCCCGGCGAGAACGTCGTCGCCTCGGGGCAGTTCCTGATCGATTCCGAGGCGAGCCTGTCGGGCATCGAGGCGCGGCCGATCGGCGGCGGTGCGGCATCGGCGACCCTCGCCGCGCCGGCGTCGAAAGCCACGCTGTACGAGACGACGGGCAAGATCGAGCGGATCACGGCCAATTCGGTGACGCTCAGCCACGAGCCGGTCCCCGCGCTCGACTGGCCAGCGATGACGATGACCTTCGCACTCGCCGATCCGGGCATCGCGCGCGGCTTCAAGGCGGGTGACCGGGTTCGGTTCGGGTTCGACCGGCCCCCGGCGGGACCGACGCTGCGGCATATGGCGAAGGTGGCGGGCCGATGATCGCCCATCTCATCCGCTGGTCGGTCAGGAACCGCTTCTTCGTTCTGATCGGGATGCTGGCGCTGATCGGCGCGGGCCTGTGGGCGGTGCGCTCGACCCCGATCGATGCCCTCCCCGATCTCTCGGACGTGCAGGTCGTGATCCGCACCAGCTATCCCGGCCAGGCGCCGCAGATCGTCGAGAGCCAGGTCACCTATCCGCTCACCACCACCATGTTGTCGGTGCCCGGGGCAAAGACCGTGCGGGGCTACAGCTTCTTCGGCGACAGCTTCGTCTATGTGATCTTCGAGGATGGCACCGATCTCTATTGGGCGCGCAGCCGCGTGCTCGAATATCTGAACCAGGTGCAGGGGCGCCTGCCGGCGAACGCCCGCAGCGCGCTCGGTCCCGACGCGACCGGGGTTGGCTGGGTCTATGAATATGCGCTGGTCGACCGCACCGGCCGGCATGACCTGTCGCAGCTGCGCGGGCTGCAGGACTGGTTCCTGCGCTATGAACTCAAGACCGTGACCGGCGTCGCCGAGGTCGCCAGCATCGGCGGCATGGTCAGGCAGTATCAGATACTGCTCGATCCGGTGAAGCTCGCCGCCTACGGGGTGACCCACGCCCAGGCGGTCGAGGCGATCCGGCAGGCCAATCAGGAAGCGGGCGGCTCGGTGCTCGAGCTGGCCGAAGCCGAATATATGGTTCGCGCCTCGGGCTATCTGAAGACGCTCGACAATTTCGGCGCGATCCCGCTGAAGACGGCGGCCGGTGGCGTGCCGGTCCGTCTCGGTGACGTCGCCACGATCCAGGTCGGTCCCGAAATGCGACGCGGCATCGGCGAACTGAACGGCCAGGGTGAGGTCGCCGGCGGCGTCGTGATCCTGCGTTCGGGCAAGAATGCCCGCGAGACCATCGCGGCGGTCAAGGACAAGCTCGCCGATCTCAGGAAGAGCCTGCCGCCCGGCGTCGAGGTGGTGACGGTCTATGATCGCTCGCAACTGATCGATCGCGCGGTCGAGAACCTCACCCACAAGCTGGTCGAGGAGTTCATCGTCGTCGCCCTGGTCTGCGGCCTGTTCCTCTGGCATGTCCGCTCGGCGCTGGTCGCGATCCTGACGCTGCCCTTGGGCGTGCTCGCCGCCTTCGTCGTGATGCGCTACCAGGGCGTCAACGCCAACATCATGTCGCTGGGCGGCATCGCCATCGCGATCGGCGCGATGGTCGATGCGGCCGTGGTCATGATCGAGAACGCCCACAAGAAGATCGAGCGCTGGGAACAGGACCATCCGGACACCCATCTCGACCGCGAGACGCGCTGGATCGTCGTCACCGAGGCGGCGGCCGAGGTCGGGCCCGCGCTGTTCTTCAGCCTGCTGATCATCACGCTGTCCTTCATCCCGGTGTTCACGCTGGAAGCCCAGGAAGGCCAGCTGTTCGCGCCGCTCGCCTTCACCAAGACCTATGCGATGGGCGCCGCCGCGATCCTGTCGGTGACATTGGTGCCGATCCTGATGGGCTGGCTGATCCGGGGACGTATTCCGGCCGAGCAGGCCAACCCAGTCAACCGCTGGCTGACCGATCTCTACCGGCCCGCGATCGACTGGACGATGCGGCGGCCCAAGGCGGTGCTGCTGATCGCGACGCTGGTATTCGCGACCACGGCCTGGCCGCTGTCGCGGCTCGGCGGCGAGTTCATGCCCAACCTCGACGAGGGCGACCTACTCTACATGCCCTCGGCATTGCCCGGCCTCTCGGCGGCTAAGGCGAGCGAGCTGCTTCAGCAGACCGACCGGCTGATCAAGACCGTGCCCGAGGTCGAGACCGTGTTCGGCAAGGCGGGTCGCGCCGAGACTGCGACCGATCCCGCGCCACTCGAAATGTTCGAAACAACGATCCAGTTCAAGCCGCGCGACCAATGGCGGCCGGGTATGACGCCTGAGAAGCTGGTCGACGAGCTCGACCGCACGGTGAAGCTCCCGGGCCTCGCCAATATCTGGGTGCCGCCGATCCGCAACCGCATCGACATGCTCGCGACGGGCATCAAGAGCCCGATCGGGGTCAAGGTGTCGGGCAGTGATCTCGCCGAGCTCGACCGGATCGCCCATGATGTCGAGACGGTGGCTAGGACCGTGCCCGGCGTCAGCTCGGCGCTCGCCGAGCGGCTGACTGGCGGACGCTATGTCGATGTCGACATCGACCGCGCCGCCGCCGCGCGGTTCGGGCTCAACATGGCCGACGTGCAGGCCATCGTCTCGGGCGCGATCGGCGGCGAGACGATCGGCGAGACGGTCGAGGGCCTCGCCCGCTATCCGATCAGCGTGCGCTATCCGCGCGAATTGCGCGACAGCCTCGAAGGGCTGCGGGCGCTACCGATCCTGACGCGGGCGGGCCAGCAGATCACCCTGGGCACCGTGGCAAACGTCTCGATCGCCGAGGGCCCGCCGATGCTCAAGACCGAGAATGCCCGGCCTTCGACCTGGGTCTATGTCGATGTGCGCGGGCGCGATCTCGCCTCGGTGGTCGGCGATCTGCAGCGTGCGGTGGCGAAACAGGTCAGGCTCTCGCCGGGCGTCAGCATCGCCTATTCGGGCCAGTTCGAATATCTCGAGCGCGCAGTCGACCGGTTGAAGCTGGTCGTGCCCGCGACGCTGCTGATCATCTTCGTGCTGCTCTACCTGATCTTCGGCCGCTTCGACGAGGCTGCGCTGATCATGGGCACGCTGCCGTTCGCGCTGACCGGCGGCATCTGGACGCTCTATCTGCTGGGGTTCAACCAGTCGGTTGCCACCGGGGTCGGGTTCATCGCGCTCGCCGGCGTGTCCGCCGAGTTCGGCGTGGTGATGCTGATCTATCTCAAGAACGCGCTGGCGGAGCACACCGCAAATCCGGACGCCGCCGAAGTCGAGGCCGCCGTGCGCGAAGGCGCGCTGCTGCGCGTCCGGCCCAAGGCCATGACGGTCGCGGTGATCCTCGCCGGCCTGCTGCCGATCCTGCTGGGATCGGGTGCAGGCTCGGAGGTCATGAGCCGGATCGCGGCACCGATGATCGGCGGCATGCTGACCGCGCCCTTGCTCTCCATGTTGGTGCTGCCCGCCGCCTATCTGCTGCTGCGCCGGCCCAAGACCGATCCTATCCTTCAACCCGCTTCATCATGAAGGAGAAGACGATGAACCATGCACGACTGACCATTGCCCTCGGCCTCGCCGCCCTGACCGCCGCCTGCGGCAAGAAGGACGAGGCGCCGGTTGCGGCCGAGACCAACCAGGCGGCCGCGGCTGCGACGATGGACGGCGATATCGACAATAGCACGACGGTGTCTGGCGTGAGCGGCGCAATCAAGGCCAAGGGCCATGGCACCGTCACCGCGATCGACAAGGCGGCGGGCACCATCACGCTCGATCATGGTCCGATCCCACAGGCCAAGTGGCCCGCGATGACGATGGCGTTCAAGGCGGCGCCGTCGATCACCGATGCGGTCAAGGTCGGCGACAAGGTCGATTTCGACCTCTCGCTCAAGGGTAGCGATGGCGAGGTCACCGCGATCGCAAAACAGTGATCCGCTAAATTCGACCGGAAAAAGCTGGTTGCGTCGCCGCTCCCGGGCGGCGGCGCCCGTGCCGGCCGTCTGCCTGGCCGTGCGCCCGGTCTACGGATGCGACCGGCAACACCCATGCCAGCGCCGTTTCCCTGCACGATGACCGGCAGTTTGAGCACGCTTCGCGGATCGCACATTGAACGTGCAAGCCGCCCTTGCCCGCGATAGCCTGAACGGCAAGGAGCCCAGTTCAGATGACCCAGCCAGTACCGAACTTGTTACCCACGACACATCATGATCTCGTGAGCGAGCTTGTCCGTCGTTGGCGAGACGATCCCGGCGCCACCTATCGCTCCTGGTTTCTTTGGGACGAACGGCTGAAAAACTTCCGCTCCATCCGTCGCGGGCTGCAGCAGGTGGTCGCGGAAATCGAAAGTGGGCGGTTCGGCGTCGCCTATCGCGGCTCGTCATTGGAGACGGTTGTCCACTCGATCGCCGAACAGCGGCAGATCTTCAAGGGCGCCGACCATGCCTGGCTGTGGAAGCCCAAGCTGCGCATTCCCGACATTTACGAAAGCCCGGACAATCAGCGGGCGTTCGGCCGCCTGCTCGACAATTGCTCGTGCTGCGATACCGCCGAGGAGATCATCAGCCACATCCGCAGCATAGACGCGCTCAAGATCAAGGGGCTGGGGCCGGCGGCGGCCAACCTGCTCTATTTCCTTCACCCGACGCTGGTGCCGCCCTTCAATACCGCGATCGTGAAGGGCTACAATGCCGTCACCGGCGCCAAGGTGAAGCTCGGGTCATGGGATCATTTTCTCGCCATGCGCGCCGGCATCCTCGACCTCAACGACCGTTACCGCGAGTTGCTCTCCAACGATCTCGGCGCGATCGGCGGACTGCTGTTCGACATCGGCTCGGGCCGCTATCCGGCGCCACCGCTGCAGGATGACGCAACGGCGGCCGACCACTGGCTCGGCAGATTGGAACATGCCAGAGCGGAGGCAAGCCGGCTCGACAAGACAGCCGCCGCGCAGGGCGAAACCGATCGCACGCACGCCGAGATCCAGGCATGGCTGCGCGATCTCGGCCATGCCCTCGGTTACGATGTGTGGATCGCCGCCAATGACCGCGGTCGGCTTCACGCCGGCTGTCCCCTTGGACAGGGATGCCTCGAGCGCCTTCCAGACGCCATTGCGACCTCTCCCGGAGCGGACTCGATCCGCCTCATCGACGTGTTGTGGCTGGCGAAGGGTGGCGACGGCGTCGCCGCCGCGTTCGAGGTTGAACATTCGACCTCGATCTACTCGGGGATCGTGCGCATGCTCGATCTGGCGCTGTCGGGGAGCGATCTGCACGCTGCCGCCGGGCTGTTCCTGGTCGCACCGAATGCGCGCGAGCAGGACGTTCGCGCGCAACTCCGTCGCCCGGCCTTCAGCCGTATTGCCGATCTCGACTTCGCCTATCTGCCCTATGACGAGTTGGAGAGAAACAGGGACGCGATCGCTCGTTTTGGAACGGGATTGAAGGCCATCAAGGCAATCTCAAGCCCCCTTCCCTGAAACACGGACCAATCGTGCCGCTGCGGGCAAGGGCCACCGGCCAGCTCCATAAGCTCATGCCGGTCCGATGAGGTTGCTTGGGGAGCGACGCCCTCCCGCAATCGAGTCGACCAGCGACCCCATCAGCCGATCTTCGCCATCAGCCGGCCCGCTGCGCCCTGCTCTGCAGCAAGGTTGCGATTATAGGCGAGCGGCATTCGCGGCGACTTCCACCGCAGCGCGTCCATTATCCCGGCGAGATCCTCGCCGCTCGCAAACAGATCCTGGTTGAGCCCGATCCGCGTCGAGTGCGCGCTGATCCCTTTGAGGAGCCGGGCCAGATCCTCGGCCGTCAGATCGGGAAGCCCGCCGAGATTGAACGCCCGCTGGGTGATCGACCGGAAGATCGGCCCGATCGAGCCCGGATGCAGCGCGACGGTGCCGATGTCATATTCGACACGTGCCTGCACGGCGGGCTTGGAGAGGGTCTTGCGGAGATCCCAAGTCTCCCGGCCCGATATGCTGTCGATCGGGCGCCCGCGCACGGCGGCGCGGGCCTTGTAGCGCCGCACCTGCACCCGCCGGAACAGTGGCCCTTCCGTGATCTCGGCCGCCTCCGTCCAGGCCGCGATCGCCGCGACCGTGCGCGGGCTCAGGTAGGCGGTCGCCCCCTCCCCTTCCTGATCGCCCTTGCTCCGCAAGATCCGCAGCAGGCGGGCGTCGGGATCGATCGCTTCCTCGATATGCTCGACGGCGACCGCCACCAGCTCGGAAGCGCGCAGGCCGGTGTCATAAGCGGCAGACAGCAGCGCCCGATCGCGCAGCCCGGGCAGTTCCTCCCCGCAGCTCTCAAGCAGCGCACGGATGTTGAGCCCGCGCGCCTTATCGCGCTCGACGTCGCGCACCGGCCCTTTGAACCGCAGCGGCCGCGCCTGCTTCTGCGCCGCCCCCTTTTCGCGGCGCACCGCCTGCAGCCGTAGCTTCACCAGCGGGGCCAGCGTTGGGTCTTTCAAATCGAGCAGCTGGTGGATCTTGGCGATCGACGCCTTGTAGCGGGATAGCGAGGCCGGGCGGCTCCCCTTACCGGCCCGCGCATCGAGATAATCGACGACCGTCTCGGCCGTCGCCGGGAGAGCGATCCGATTGGTGCGACGGCACCAGGCATCGAACGCTTTAATATCGGACTTCAGCGCGCGGATGCTGTGGGGCGATGACGCGCGCTGGTAAGCCGCAATCAGCGCCTCATTGATGATGATCCGCTAGCCCGCCCGCATCTGCACGATCGCCCAGCCAAGGTCGCTCGGCGCCGGGACAGCCGGCAGGGCCGCCTCAGAAGGCGCTACAGCGGATTCTGGCCCTCCCCGGGCGGTTTCGGTGCTCACGACGCGCCTCGCTCCTCAGCCCCGCTTGTAGCGCACCATATAAAGAACGGTCAATTCCGCTTATGCGATAACTGCAATTATCAGAAGTCCCCTGCGGGCATCGTGATTGGCGCAACAACAAACCGGTGACTTACGTTGAGAACGTGATATCAGAAATTGTGAGCACTTCACCCCCGTTACCTACTCTGCTCGCCCTCGGCCGCCTCGATGGGCGTCTCGCCAACAGCCCGGCTCGAGACATTTGGCTGGCGCGGGAAAGGGTCAGTGGCGCCGCGACCATCGCGGGAATCGCCGGGGTTCCCGTATCGATTGACGATATCATGAATTGGATTTGCGGACGAACGCCACCGCCGCGCCACAGCGAGGGCTTGAACGATCCGATGTCTGTGGCAGCCGTGATGCACTTCGCTCTAGCGGCTCAGCAAACGCCGGCGGACGATCTTACCGCAGCCACGTTCAGGATTCTGCGCACGCTGCTCGACGATCGGGCCGAAGCCGAGCTCTGGGGTCCGGAGGACCTTGCTCGCTGCTCAGGCGCATTCAGGGCGGCTCAGGTGGCCATTGCAGCCCCCTACCCTTCCCCTACCCTCCTCGCGGTCGCTGAGCGTCTCCTGGAGGTCCATTCAGCGTTGGAGGTCTCACCGGCCTCGGACCGAACTGTCACGACGATCGATGGCCGTCGAATGAGCCTTGAACCGGTGAGCTTCGGTACGACATGGATGATCGCCTGCCAGCTGCCTCGAGCATTGGTTGCGGCCGGCATGGCAACGCAGATTCTTCCGTCCGCTGTCCACCTTCCCCGGTATCTTCCAAACTCCGCAGGGGAACTCATGCGCGAGCTTGAAAGCACGATCGGGTTGGCAAGCAGGCAGGGCCTGGCGGAGCTCGACAGGCTCGAGGGAAGGCTTGAAAATCTCCCGCGCGTCGTTGAGGTGACCAAACGCAGCCGGCTTCCGGAGCTGTTGCGTTTGGAACTGGCCTATCCCGGACTTCGGGTGCCGGCCATCGCACGCCTGCTGGGTGTGACACCGCAGGCCGCGGCCAAGCTCGCTGTGCGCTCCAGGGCGTTAAAGGATAGCAGCCGGCTCGACCGGATGGGGCCAGGTCGGGAATGGCGTCCCTCCCCTTCCATTTCCCTCTAACAATAAGAAATCTCAGAATCCGCCGAAGGCGTAAGCGTTAAGCGGGTTATATCTTTGAGTTAAAAGGTTACTGCCGCGGCGTTCCCGGAAAAAGCTAGTGAATCCGGCGATTCGCTGCCTGTGGACAGATTCCGATAACACGACGGCCGAGCTCCGATAACACGACGGTCAGATTCTAATAACACGACACTTTCGCTCTGATACCACGATGCCACCACTTGGGGGCTGTGGATAACCCGGTCTCGGTCGGGGCTGCGCCTACCCGTGTTGGCAGCAGTTAGCGTTCCGATTCGCTTTTCGTGCTTCAACCCCAAACCAGTAATTGTCCATCCGAGATCGTTGCGCGGGTCCGGCGTGTTATCGGAAATGTCGCGTACCTCCTTCAACGTGTTTTTGGGAATGGCTTTTCGGCCCCCTTCCCCGAGCGCCGCATCTAGCCCTATGCTTCGATGCAGTGAGATAGGCCTGTAGACGTGCTGGAACTTCGCCGGGGCCTCATCACTGAGACCGTATCCACGCTCACCCAAGGTCCGCAATTGGCGACTGGCACCCCGTCGCGCGATCGTGTTTTTAGAATCAGCGACATGGATTTCCGCGTCCGCCCTAAAGCCCCGGATTTCAGCCTCTTTCGCAAATTGTCCATTTGCAAGATGACGCTTTGAACCAATTCCTGAAAACACGTCGCGACCCAGAGCGGCAATTGTCGCCGCGGGACGCGATGCCAACCGTCCTCTCGCGCTGCCAGGCTGATAATCCGGTCTCCAGCTGACGATCGCGGGGCTCAGCTGACGGTCGTCCCGGCCGGATGTTTGACTCAAGCCGTATCAAAATCGGTCATCTTGGCTCGACATGAAGGCCGCCCGCGGCACTACCGTAAATCGGAGCGGCCGCGGCATTCGTCCCGCTCGAAGGTGCAGCCAGGCGTTCGAGTTTAGGTGGAAGGGCCGCCATCGTTTTCCAACAATAGCCGTCGATGATCGTGCCATGATCCGCCGTCGATCAGCGCGGCATCGGATTGGTGGCAGGGTCATTTATCCCCGCGCGCCCTCGATCGGCTTTTCGCGGGGCCGGATCAGATCGATCCAGTCAGAAGCCTGGGAGCGTATATTTATTGCGCTCGTGGTGCTTCTTCATGAAGCCATAAAACCGTTTCGAGTAGTTCCTGGGCATCTCGTCGGGATTGCTGTTCAGGAAAGCGTCGAACTGCTTGATCAGGACGTCCAGATCCCAGCCAGGGCATTCCGCCTTGATCGCCGCATAGGTCTCGGGATCGAGTACCTCATGTGCCCGTCCACCCCGGCGGCGCGGCGTGGAAACTGCGGCGGCAGCGTAGCTTTGGTCGTGCGGATCTTGGCTAGGCTTTGGATCGGTGGCCTTGAGATCTGCGACTGCACGCTGCACCAGGCTGCGAACGAGGCTCGGGTCAACGGGCATTTCTGCGGCTTCCTCGGCCGGCCGTTGCTGGAGCTGCTTGGAAGAGCCGACAGTCTTCGAACTTTCGGCTGAGCGGGCGGGGGAGGGGGGTGTGGCGCGCTTGCGGGAGGGGACCTCCTGGTGCCCTCCCATGAAGCGACGCATCACCATCTTCAGCTTTGGTCGGGGTGTTTCCGCCCCGATCACCTCCAAGTTGATCTCGGGCAGGGTGTTGGCCCGCGCCAGCTCAAGGATCTTATTCTTGAAGGACGGCAGCGAGCTCTCGCTTCCGCTTTTTTGGTGAAGCGTTTCGAACCCGATCGTGAACCCTTCGGCGCCGTTGCCGCCGGCGTGCTTGCGGCTGGCGCGGTACAGCCACTTACCGAGCCCGCTTGTGATCTCGAAATAGAGCGGAGAAATCGCGAGTACGTTCCGCTTGTCCATCACGCCGTCGAAGAACCACTTCGAAAGGGTGATCTCCATTCCAAGGGACCGTTGGGTTCGCTCGTCTACGAGGTGCGTATAGCTGTCGATCCACGAAAACGTTGTCTCACGGGTCTTCGAGTTGGCCCGGATGTTCGTCTTGATCGTGGTTGCCTGCAGCCTGTCGAGCGCTCCGATAAGGCGTTCGTAAGCACGTCCGCTGACGCCCCAGCAGATGCGCTTCAGCAAGTCGCCTGGTTGAACACGGATCGTCGGCGAGAGATCATTGTCTCCGCGCTCGCGCAGCTCATTCAGATGAGAGGCGAGGTAGATCATGATGTCCGCATCCCAGATCGTCGCCATGCCATATTCCGGATTGGCCGAAACATGGACGGTGACCTGCTTGTCTGGGCTTACATATTCGATCGGTTTGACCCGCTTCTTCTTCGAAAGGCTGAAGAAGGGGCGCTGCATCGTTTCTTGATAATCGCGCAGGGAGATTTCGCTGAAGTCGGGAAGCGTGAAGAACATCTCAAACTGCACGCGGCGGCCGCCGACCACCGTCGCAACAGCCTCGTTCTCGCCCTGGCTCATGCCGCGTCCCACGCGTGGGACAAAGGCGCTAAGCCACTGGAAACAAACCAGAATACCCCACTTTTCAGAGTGGCAAAATCCAAAGAATTACAGATTGCTTCAGGCCCCATCAGAGACCCGCTTTTTCAGAATCTTTGCCCTCTCGACGAGCGGGCGGATAGCCTCCAGGATATCGTCAGCCGACAGGTCGGTCGGGTTGATGGTGATAGTCAGCCCTCGCGCCCGATCTCGATCAACCTGTCCAATCGTCATCCCCTTGGCTTCGATAGAAGCCTTCTGGAGACGGCTGCTCCGGCTGGTTGTCGTCGCCTTGATCAAACGCGCGACGACTTCAGCACCACTGATAGGCTCTTCGTCACCCGACTGTCGAAAGCTCTGTTCCGCGGCAATGTCCTTGGCGGCCGCCTCCATCTTCTCCCGCATCGCGGGCGTGCGGACCAGGGGAAGCAACTTGTCACCGTGACGCACCTGAAGGTCCATCGGCGAGCTAAAAGCACTGACGATCGATTGCGGAATTTCCGTGAGCCCGATGTACCGCGACAACATGGATTTCGAGAGTTTCACACGGTCCGCCAACCGGGCTTGTACGCCATCATAATAGGCATCGACGGCTGCCTTGTAGTTGGTACCGCGTTCGAGGTCGGAAATGTCCTCTCGTTCCCGGTTTTCGATATCGGCAAGCCTGAAGGCGGCTTCGTCGTCGAGATCCTCGATGATCGCGACAAGCTCGATATCGGGATAGTGGTTCGCATTGAGCCACGAGATAGCCCAATGGCGCCGTGTGCCGATGACGAGCTCATATTCCAGCGCGGCATTCTTCACCCGCCGGACCACGACCGGGATCCGGTTGCCATTCTCCGCCTGGATCGAGTCTATGAGACTTCGGACACGATCCTCGGTCAGCAGCGCATAGTCTCGCGCATTCCCAGGCCAGATCGAACATTCAGATGGCTTCAGCCGGATGGTCGGCCGTTTCACCATCCGAGCGGCCTCGGTGAAGCCCTCAAGCCGCCGTGCCGTGAAATTGCGGGCCGCTCCGCCTTGCGCTGCGTCGACCTGTTCGGGAGCAAGCTCGGAGGCCGGCGTCGGCGCTGGGGCTGCCAAGGCTTCACTGATTGCGGAGCGCCGGCTCATGCTGCTGCACTCGCGACGGAATCGTTGGCGCGCTTGGAGATGCTCTGCGACGGCCATTGTTCGCGGATCTGTTGCAGAACCTCTCCGAATACGGAGTCAAGATTGTCGCGGCACCTCTGGTAGGTCGCGTGCGCCGCCGAGGGCTTGCTCTCATAGATTGACCGGAACGCCTGCGTCGCGTTCTTGATCTCCTCCGACGCAAGGATCGGCTGGCTCAGGAGGAAATTGGCATAGGTTGCCTGCATCATCTTCCACATGTCCGCTTCACCCGGTTTGCTAGGCGTGTAGGCTGAGCAAACTACGCGAATAAAACCATAATCGACCGGAGTGCCATTCTCTTCGAGAATCTCGATATTGTCAGCGATCGTGTCCATGAAGTGAATTGTGGATAGATAATCGAGTTGCCGAGCCGGAACAGGGACAAGGAGGCCGGTCGCCGCTGCCATCACATTAAGGCCCAGAAAGCCCATCGCGGGCGGCGGATCGAGCACGATAACGTCGAAGTCTTTGACTATGCTTTGGATACCGATGCGTAGTCTCTGCAAACCCTCACGGACGGCCTGACCGCCCTCGCGCAATGTGGCTGTCAGGTCCCACTCTGCGTCCTGAAGTCCGAGGCTCGATGGGACGATCTTGATCGTCGGCCATGCAGTCTCATGAATCGCCTGCCGAAAATCGTCGAAGGTGCTGCGAGGCGACAAGAAATTGCCGAGCGTCTTATCTTCGTCGAAGAGAGTTTCCGGCTGAATATCGAACATCGTGGTGGTGGAAGCCTGCGGATCGCAATCGATGACCAGCACGCTATACCCATGAAGAGCCAAATAATCTGCGAAGTGCTTCGTAATCGTACTCTTGCCGACGCCACCCTTGAAGTTCTGCACCGCGACTACGACAGCGTCTTCATCTGCCGCTTTGCCCGGACGAATGTGCAGTGCCTCGCGGATCTTGGTCAAATCCTCGAGCGTGTAGTAGCGCCGCCCGTTGCCCAATTGCTTCGGCGACGCGAGCCGGCCTTCCTTCTCAGCCTTCGCCAACGCTTCGGGGGTACGCCCGACCAGTTCAGCCGCCGCCGTCGGGCCAAAGGTGAGATCGAGAACCTTCCGGTCTTCCGGCTTGAACACGACCGACTTCACGCGATCGCGCATCATTTCGCACGAACGGGTCATCGTCCGAAGCGTGTTTACGGTAAAGGACATCCCCGCGTGCCTCCCTCCGAATCAAGCCAGCGCGATCCGGTTTGCCTTTCATGAGCAAAACTACCTGCAAAAGTCAAACCGGCACCCGAAACAGCCAGCCATCGCCGAATCGGCGGCTTCCGAATCCTTCGATCGGGAATCGGTGATCGGATCAAGTTGAACGATCCAACCACGAGAACGGCGGAGCAGATCTCGAAGTTGCCGGGAGCGCGCCACGCAGAGGAGGAGAGCGGGAGGGAGGCAGCGAACATGAGGTGCAGATCATGCCGCTGGTAGCGAACCGTCCATCCCAAGAACTTGTCGATCTCGTCGGCGCTCTGCGCGGCCGCTGGAGCGGCTACATCGCCATGTGCCGATGCCCAGCCCACAATGATGCGGAACCAAGTCTTTCGATTCGGCAAGGCGATCGAGGCATATTGGTGACCTGCTTTGCGGGTTGCGCTCGCGAGGACGTGCTGCGTGAGCTCAGCCGCATCCGCCCCGGTCGCCATCACCCGATGCCTCTCGCAACCCAGCCTAGCCGCTCTTCCACTGGCGAGCACCTCTGGAATGAGGCCGCCCATGTCAGGAATACCCTTGCGGAACGCTATCTCGGCCGCCGCAACCTTCTTCCACCGCCGCCTGATGTCCGTTTTCACCCACGGTGCCCGTATTTACCGAAGCCGAAAACAGTGTTCCTGCCGGCGCTCCTGGTTGCGGTCCGCGAAGTCCGGAGGCTGGTCGCCATCCAGCGCATCTTTCTCGATCCCGCTACCGCCGACTACGTGCGTAAGCTCATGCTCGGTGTCCCCGGCTCAGGTGCCTGGCGGGGGAGAGCTGGCGGTGCGACCCTCGCAATCGCCGAAGGTTTTGAGACCGCCGACGCCTATAGTCGTCTCCGTGGGGTTCCTTGCTGGGCGTCTCTCGGCGCGCGCCGCCTGGATCAGCTCATCATCCCTGAGAGCGTGACGACCCTGTACATTGCAGAGGACAACGACGCCGAAGGTCGCCGTGCCGCGCAGAATGCCGAAGACCAATACGCCAGGCCCGGACTCACGATTCGTCGCGATCCGCCTCCCGCGAGACACAAGGACTGGGCGAGGGTGCTCGACGCCGCGGCTCTGCAATCCCGCGCCTAAATGCGCCCGGACAGAAGAGGGGAGGGGGGTCGAAAGCGTGATGCTGCCGAGGGTGCAGCCACGCAGGAGATCCCAAAATGACCGACCTCTTCCACGCGGCCGCCACGGCGGACCATGATGCCGCGCGCCTGCTCCTTCCACATCTCGGATCAGGCCGCCCGATCACCCGCCGCCTGCTCAACGAGGTAATGGCCTCCGCCTACGGTGGCTCCGACGCCGACGGGCGCTGGACACAGCGAACAAGCTTCGAGGTTCTCGAGCACGCGCTGGCTCTCCATCTTCGCGCGGCCGGCTCTGGCTTGCGCTCGTTCGCCGATGTGAGCGCCATTGTCGCGCTCTCGGATCGCCTTCCTACCCAGACCGTGCGGAGCGAGGAGCAACTCGACTGGCAGCAATTTTCGACGCCGATCGACATCGCCGCAGTTGCGGTGCTGTTGGCCGACGTACAGGCGGACGACGTCATCCTTGAGCCGAGCGCTGGCAACGGCCTGCTCGTCGCTCATTTGGGCTCATACAAGGTTCTTCAGCTCAACGAACTCGACCCCGTCAGGCGGGCGCGGCTGCATCGGGTGTTCCCGGAAGCCACGATCTCGGGTGAGGACGGTGCGACGATCAACTCGACCCTTTCCGCGGCCGAACCGCCAACCCTCATTCTCATGAATCCGCCGTTCTCGCGGTCCCTCGGACGTGGTGCCGATGACTATGCGGCGGTCCGCCACCTCCAGGCGGCCCTCCGTCGCCTCCGATCAGGCGGGCGAGTGGTTGCGATCATGCCCGACTGGTTCGGCCCGAGCGCCAGGATGCGCGACCAATATGAGACCGTGCTTCGCGACGTTACCGTCCGCACCGCGATCCGCCTCGAGAAATGCTACCTTAAGCACGGCACGTCTGTCGCCGTTCGGCTGTTCGTGATCGACAAGGCGCCCGGCAATGCACCGCCGGCGATCATTCAACGATCTTCCGTCGGCGAGCTTCTGCCCGCATTACGCGTTCCCGAAAGATCGACGCTCAAGAGCGACGCCCCGATGCCTGCGCCGAGACGATCGGCCGGTATCTCGATCTTCCGCGCCCTCAAAAGCAGCCGCCCAGAGCCCCGCGCCTATCACGCGCCCGTTCGCAACGACGTCCTCCCCGTCGACTACGAAAAGCTCGCGACCCCGGCGCCGCTCCTTGAACAAACGGGCGTCTATCTTCCCTACCGTCCGAGCCGGATCAGCTTTGCCACCGCCGGCGAGCATCCAACTCCCCTCGTAGAATCCGTGGCGATGGGTTCGATCCCGGCCCCGATCCCCGACTATGTCCCGTCGCTCCCCGAGCGTACGGTCGCGGAGCGGCTCCTCTCCGCCTCCCAACTCGAGACGGTCGTCTATGCCGGGCACGCCTGGTCCCAGACCATCCCGGGCAGATTCAAGCCGAACAAGGAAGGCGTTGGCCTGACACTTGCCGAAGACGGGGACATCTATCGCAAGGGTTTCTTCCTGGGCGATGGCACCGGCGCGGGGAAAGGCCGGCAGATTGCGGCCTGCATCCTCGACAATTGGCTTCAGGGTCGACGGCGCAATATCTGGGTCACGAAAAATGCCCCGCTCCTCGAAGATGCGCGGCGCGACTGGACCGCATTGGGCGGTGTCAGCGGCGACATTCAGCCGATCTCCAACTGGAAGATCGACGAACCTATCAGGCTCGACCAGGGCGTCCTGCTCGTCACCTATCCGACATTGCGCTCGATGCGCGGCAACCACAGCCGGCTGAGGCAAATCGTCGACTGGGCTGGCGCCGACTTCCAGGGCGTGCTGGCGTTCGACGAGGCCCATGAGATGGGCGGCGTCGCCGGCGGGGAGGGGGCGCTTGGCGCCAAGGAGGGCTCGCAGCAGGGGATCTGTGGCGTCCTTCTCCAGAACCAGCTTCCCGGCGCACGTGTACTCTATGCGTCGGCCACGGGCGCGTCAGACGTCAACAACCTCGCCTATGCGGTCCGCCTCGGCCTCTGGGGACCCGAAACAGCCTTCGCGGATCGCGAGCAATTCATCAGCAGTATCCGCCAAGGCGGCATCGCAGCGATGGAGCTGGTCGCGCGCGACCTCAAGGCGACTGGCCTCTACATGGCGCGCGCGCTGAGCTTCGCCGGCGTCGAATATGAAATTCTCCGGCACGAGCTGACCCCCGCCCAGATCGAGATCTACGACACCTATGCGGATGCATGGTCGATCATCCACCAGAATATGGAACGGGCCCTCGAACTCACCGGCATCGTCGACGGGCTGGAAAACGCGACACTGAATAGCGGCGCCAAGGCGTCGGCCAGATCGCGCTTCGAGTCGACCAAGCAGCGTTTCTTCGGCCAGGTCCTGCTTTCGATGAAGCTGCCGACCGTGATCGCGGCTGTGCGTCGCCACCTGGCGAATGGCCAGTCGGTGGTCCTCCAGCTCGTGACCACCGCTGAGTCTATCCTCGATCGCCGGCTCGATGCGCTGAGCCCGGATGACCGGGCCGATCTCGAGATCGACCTCTCGCCCCGCGAATATATGTAATGTTGAGCTCAACATTACAGGAATTCTTTGCAGTCGCAGTTTATGTCGAGCGTGGTGGCGGGAGGCGCAGGTTTCCTTCGGTTTTCCATGATTTCACTCCAGATAATTACGGTTCCCTCGACCTCAACAAGTCGAAGGAACCAACATGCGATCAAGATCATCATTGCCGTTTCGAGCGGCCCCGCTCCGGGTCGAAGACCCGCCCAGTCACGGCGCCCTTCTCACCGCATTCCTCTCCTCTCTGTCGCTCGACGAGAAGTCAGGCTGTGCGGTTCTGTATGGCGCGGCGGTCCGCCATTTCCTGCATTGGCTGGGCCTGCATAAGATCGCGATCCGCACGATTGACGATCGGGCTGTCCGGCGGTTCGAGAAGCATGGGTGCCGGTGCCACCGGTATTCGGCGCAGCAAGCGCACTACAAGGCTGACCAAGCAGCAAGGGTCAGGCGCTTCGTCCGGTTCCTGGAAGATCAAGGCTACGTCGAAGTCGACGACGGGATCGACGATCTGCCACGGCACCTCGCCGACTATTCCGATGCGATCGATCGCCTGCAACTTGCCGAGGGACCGGCACAGGCCTATCGGTCCGAGGCCGAGCATTTCGTGGCCTGGCTTCGCATGGCGCGGCGCCAATGGATCGAGATCGATGACGCGATCATCGACCACTATGCAGCGCATGATTGCCGATGCCCGGTCTGGCGCAAGCGGGGCAAGCTGGTCGCAACGGGCACCAAGCGGCGGCGGCGATGCGCACGGCACTTCGTCGAGTTCCTGCGAGGCCGGGGCGCCATCCCATTGGTTGAACCGGTGGCGGACGATGACCCGCACATGTCGGCTTACTTGGCATGGCTCAAGCAACACCGCGGCGCCACGGACGAGACGATCCGGCGCTACCGGACTGATATCAGACGGCTCATGCCAATGCTGGGCGAGCCTGCGCAATGGGATGCCGCCGGACTCAGGAGCGCATTCCAACGACGAAGCAAGGAGACGCCGGGCTCGGCATCGCTGCTCGTCACGATAATGAGGAGCTACATCCGGTTTCTGGTCGTGCGTGGCGAGTGCCGGCCGGCTTTATTGCATGCAGTTCCATCAGTGCAGCGCTACCGCCTTTCGACGCTGCCGCGCCATGTCGACCCGGCAACGATCGAGAGGATCATTGCGGCCTGTCCGACAGATCGTCCGGTGGAAGTCCGGGACAAGGCCATCATTCTCCTGCTCGCCAGGCTCGGCCTGCGGGCTGCCGATATTCAGGACATGCGTCTCGACGACATCGACTGGCGATCCGGCCACCTGACGGTCAAGGGCAAGACGCGTCGACCGGACCGCCTGCCATTGCCGCAGGATGTTGGCGACGCGATCCTGGCATATCTTGCGGCAGCCCGCCCGAAGACCGCCGAAAAGCATCTGTTCCTGCGTGCACAAGCACCGTTTCGGCCATTCCGCTCGTCCGCTGAGATCGCGGGCATCGTCGCTCGTACGCGCGACCGCGGTGGAATCGAAGGAGTGCCGACCGGGTCACACATATTCCGGCATTCGCTTGCCACCAACCTGCTGCGCGCAGGCGCAGGCCTGGAGTCCGTCGGGACCATCCTGCGTCACAGCTCGCCCGAGACCACTGCCATCTACGCCAAGGTCGATCTGCCGATGCTCATGAAGATCGCGCAGCCCTGGCCGGGAGAGCAGTCATGCTGAACATCCACATTTCCAGATACGTCACGCTGCATCGCAACCTGGGTCGCAAGTATTCCGAACAGGACCGGATGCTCCGCCAGTACGCTGCATACGCCGAGGGTTTCGGCGATCAGCACACTCAGGTCCAGCGCATCTACGACTGGTGCCACACGTCGAGCTCACAATATGTGGCTCGCCGGAGGTTCGACACCGCACGTAACTTCAGCCTTTTCGCGCACGCCGAAGATTCAGGCCACGAAGTTCCGCCTGCCGGCGTATTCGGCCGGGGCAAGCGGCCACGCCCGACGCCGAAGATCATTGAACCGGACCAAGTGCGGGCGATCATGACTGCTGCATTGGACGTTCCACCCCAAGGCACGATCAGCCCATACACGTACCACTACCTGTTCGGGCTGCTGGCGGCGACAGGTCTCCGGATTTCTGAGGCCCTCGCATTACAATGCAACGATCTGGTCGAGGATGGCTTGATCGTCCGCAACGGCAAGTTCGGCAAGCAGCGGCTGATTGCCTTGCAGCCGTCGACCCGTCAGGCGCTCGAAGCATATCTCGCCACCCGGGCAAGGCTCGGCGCCACGGGCAATGACCTGTTCGTGACCATCCGCGGAAGAGCCCCCCATAAAGTGCGCGCGCACATCGTGTTCGTCAGGCTGGCCCGACAGCTTGGATACCGCGGACCAACTGGAACGGCCGGGATGCGGCTACACGACTTGCGGCACACTTTCGCCGTGCGTTCCCTTGAGTCCTGCCCACCTGACAGGGAGGCGATCGCACACCACATGGCCGGACTCAGCGTCTATCTGGGGCACGCGTCGGTCGCCAACACTTATTGGTATCTCGAGGCCACTCCAGTGCTGCTGCGCGATATCGCTGCCGCCAGCGAGCAACTTTACCGAGGAGAAGCGGCATGACGGCTCTCGCTCCGCATCTCTCGACCTACCTGCGTGAACATCTGCCACGCGAACGTGCTGTTAGTCCGCACACGGTGAAGACCTACGCCAACTGCTTCGTCCTCCTGGTCCAGTTCGCTGCCGATCGGCTGAAGCGTCGGCCGACCGATCTCGAGATCGAGGATCTCGGCACCGACATGATCATGGCCTTCCTTGACCATGTCGAGAACGGTCGCGGCAGCTGTGTTCGGACTCGCAATGGCAGGCTCGCCGCGATCCGGTCCTTCTTCCGCTACATCGAGTATCGTATTCCGGCCTGCCTAGATCAGGCCCTTCGCGTCAGATCGATCCCTACCAAGAAGACCGACAAGGCGCTGATCGACTACCTCGACCGGGCAGAGATCAAGGCTTTGCTCGACGCCCCGGATCCCCGGACACGCCTTGGCACCCGCGATCGCGCAATGCTGCATCTGGCCTATGCTGGCGGGCTGAGGGTGTCGGAACTCGTAACGCTACAACTGCGCGATTTCCCGGACCGCTCCCTGTCCACCGTGCACATCATGGGCAAGGGTCGGCGTGAACGGGTCCTCCCGCTCTGGAAGGAGACTCAGTTCGCATTGCGCGCGTGGCTTGCGATCCGCCCCGATGCGCAAGCTGCCGAGATATTCCTCAATGCCAAAGGGCAACCCATGACCCGCGACGGATTTGCGTTCCGTTTGGCGGAGCACGTCAAGGCCGCGGCAGAGAAGCAGCCGTCGATCTTTGGAAAGCGCGTAACACCGCACGTGCTGCGCCATTCCTGCGCAATGCACACGCTCGCGGCGACCGGGGACATTCGCAAGGTCGCATTATGGCTCGGGCACGCCAGCATCCAGAGCACCGAGACCTATTTGCGCGCCGATCCCGAGGAAAAGCTGCAAATTCTCGCGGCGCAGGGCGCCCCTGCCATCAGGCCCGGGCGCTTCAAGCCGCAAAGCGACGATCTACTATCAATGCTTCAGGAAATACGTGCAGGAGGTCATGTCAAAATTTGACACAGGTCCGCATCGCAGTCCGAAGCGCCAGTGGCGCTCCCGCCAACAAAGCTTCGCCTTCGAGGCGGCCGTTGATGCGTAGCATAACCGAACCGTTTTGACGGAGAAGCATCGGAATGAGTTGGGAACCAGTGAGGTTGGCCTGCCAAAACGTGCTCTGAGCGTTCGCGCGGCCGGTCGGAATGTCAATTAATCGACCAGCAAAATTCCATGTAACCGTAACGCGCTGCACCGCCGCGGGCTTGTTAAGGAGCATGGCCATCATGGGGCGGTTGCCTTCACAAAACAGGCTAAACGACTTGATGTTTGGCGAAGCAGCTACATCGACATAGGCCATTGGGGCGCGACCTTGGACCGGCACGACCTCCCAAGCAGTCCCAGGCAGCGGCACTGCGTCCTCAGGTGGGCTGTCCATAAGCAGGCGAGCAATGTCCTGGGGCACGGGCAAGCGGCCTCCTTGAGGCGCATAGACCGTCAACTTTCCCTTTTCCCAAAGGCCAATTTGAACGGCACGGCGATTTGCATCAAGCAAAACATAGGCTTGCTCTACACCGCCTTGATGCGGCGCATTTCCCGTAACCCAATAGAGAGACCCTTGTCGTTGGAGACTGGATATCGCCGAAAGATTGCTGGCCAGCAGGTCCATTTTGCGGCCCAAACGCGAACGTATCGCGTCAGCTATCGGACCACTTGTCAAAAGATCTATTCCGTTGGGATCGGAATCACTTTGGAATTTCCCTATGGAACTGGCAAGATTGGTCCAGGCTAGCGGCGTCGGTTTTCCTAAAACTGGCCTTGCTTGCAGCGGTGCTTTTGAAGCAGCAGATGCCGGCCCAGACCCCTTGCATAAGAGCAGTGGGGATTGCGACACGAGCGCTGACTTGAACGGATCCAGGCGCTGTCCAGGCGCGACGTCTGCTTCAAGGCGGACTACGCCTCGCTTTTCGTCGTCATTAACCGTCAAGATCACGCGTCCGAAATCGTTGGCATTGACAGGAAAAGGAAAAAAGACCGCACTAATGCCTTCATAGGTCGGGCCAAGAAACGAAGCCGCGTACTCAAACCGGGTGCTTTTTACAGTCTGACCAGACGCTTTGAAAGTAAAACCGGTTTCGTTGATCTCAAGGCTCGCCCCTCGAGAGCAATCGCCACGCGGCGCATACGAGCCATAGCTTCCTTCGAGATCCATGCCCTTTAATGACGTCAATGTCACTGCGCCCGCGACGCCGGGCAAGCCCAGAAAAATCCCTGCGAGAAAAACGGTAATGGAGCGCTTGGGCAGTTTGCTCGGCATGGCAGATCTCCATGGCGGACAGCCTTGCATCGGGACCTCGATTGAAAGCGACGAACGACTGCCTCTGGGATTTTCTACAACCTGCACCATTCCAGCGGTGCCGACAATCCTAACGGCCCCAGCATTCAACCTTTTCAGGCAATTATCTGGAGTGAAATCATGGAAAACCGAAGGAAACCTGCGCCTCCCGCCGCCACGCTCGACATAAACTGCGACTGCAAAGAATATGTGATCGATTATCTCGAGCGCGCCTTCCCGACCCGGCAAATGCAGGTGTTCACCGACGACACCGGCACGCAGCGGTCTACGCCGATGGTCGATGAGGCGGGTAACCCGGTCTACAATCCGGAGGCGGAAGCGGCACGAGCACAGCTCATCGAGGACCTGTGCGCGTTGCCCCCGATCACCTCCGCGCTCGATGGTCTCCTCGAGCAGTTCGGCCATGAGACCGTCGCCGAAGTGACCGGCCGGACCAAGCGGCTCGTCTCGACAGGTGATGGCCGGCAGAAGCTCGAGACCCGCTCGACCCGGACCAGCCAGGCCGAGGCGGCCGCCTTCATGCAGGGCCGCAAGCGGATCCTCATATTCTCCGACGCCGGCGGAACGGGCAGGTCGTATCACGCATCGCGCGACGTTCCGAACCAGGAGCAGCGCGTTCACCTCCTGCTGGAGCCAGGTTGGCGCGCGGACCGGGCCATTCAGGGTCTCGGCCGCACCCACCGGACGCATCAGGCGAGCACCCCGCTGTTCCGGCCGGTGACAACCGACTGCAAAGGCGAACTTCGCTTCACGAGCACGATCGCGCGCCGTCTCGACAGCCTCGGTGCTCTCACTCGCGGGCAGCGTCAGACGGGAGGGCAGAATCTCTTCGATCCTGCGGATAACCTGGAAAGCGAGTACGCCTGCGCGGCGCTGGTCAGCTGGTTCCACCTGCTGGTCGGCGGCAAGTTGACCAGCATCTCCCACAGCGACTTCGAACGGCGCACCGGCCTGGAGCTCTGCGACAAGGACGGCGTGATGAAGGATGAGCTCCCGCCCATTCAGCGATGGCTCAATAGGATTCTGGCGCTGCCGATCGCTCTGCAGAACAAGATCTTCGACGAGTTTCTCTCGCTCGTCGAAACTCGTGTCTCGGCCGCGCGCGATGCGGGCCGGCTCGATGTCGGCGTCGAGACGATCCTCGTCGATAGTGCGACGCTGATCGATGATACGGTGCTGAGGACCGATCCAGTCAGCGGGGCGACATCGCATCTCCTGTCGATCGAGATCGCGCACCGCAGGACCCCGCTCTCCCTCGACCGCATCCTCCACATCGCCGACAACGACGGCACGGCCGAATCCCTGGTCAACGCCAAGTCAGGCGGGGTCGCGCTGCAGATCCGGGCCCGCGCACTCATGGAGGAGAAGGAAGGGACTCCCATTCCGCGCTTCGAGCTTCTGCGGCCGACGCGGCGCCAATATATGCGGGAACAGGAACTGCTCGAGAGTGCGTGGACGCCGATCGACCGCGACGCATTCTGTGAAAAATGGCTCGAAGAGGTCGGAATCGCGGCGAACAAGGTCGACACCGAGACCATCCGACTTGCCACCGGTCTGCTGCTCCCAATCTGGTCGGCGCTTCCGAACGATCATCTCGTGGTCAATCGGATTGCCGACAAGGCCGGCAACAGCTGGCTCGGTCGTCTCGTCTTTGACGAACATGTCGTGCAGCTCTTCACGAAGCTCGGCATCGACCGCGTCGAGAACATGCCAGCCTCTGACATCGTCAAGTCCGTGTGGTCAGGGCGTAACGTCGATGTCGCTCGGCCCTTCGCCATGACGATCAAGCGCTCGCTGGTGAACGGCAGCCGCAGGATCGAACTGGTTGGAGCGCCGGTTCAGCAGCTGTCCTGGCTCAAGTCCGTTGGCTGCTTCACCGAGGTCATCCAATATCGCACACGCGTTTTCATCCCCGTAGATCAAGCTGCCGCGGTGGTCGAAGGGATCACGCAGGCGGCAATCGCCGCGCCGGGCTGATCCGCTTGGCGGATGTTCATCATATCGCGACGTTCAACGCGATGTTGAACGCGCCTTCTGAGTGAACGCAGGGTTGCCACGTTCACTAAATACGTATATTCAACGCGCTGATGAAAGCGCAAAATTCACTGAACGTCGAGCGTCAGGCGGCCGAGGAGATGAAGGCCTTCCTGGCCGGTCTGCCGAACCTGACCCGTAGCCATGTCGAGCGTCATGGCACCGCGGGCAAGCCGGACGACGGAGTCGACCTCGTCGCCGAAGGCAGCTTCGCGGGAAAACCTCTCCACCTCATCGTTGAGGTGAAAAGCAGTGGGCAACCGCGCATGGTGCGCAGCGCGGCCGAGCAGCTTCACCGCTACATGCGCAACCATGCGGGGCACGCTGTACCCGTCGTGATGGCGCCGTATCTCTCGAAGCAGGCCCGAGACGTGTGTCGGGAAGAGGGCGTCGGTTACCTGGATTTCATGGGCAATGCTCTGATTGCCTCGGGCACGATCTACATCGAACGCGAGGTACCTGGTCAGCCGGAGCCGGAACGGCGCGCGCTTCGCTCGCTCTACAAGCCCAAGTCAGCGCGCGTTCTTCGTCGGCTGTTGCGCGAACCAGATCGTCGCTGGCGCACCGCAGAACTCGCCGACGCGGCCGGGGTCAGCAGCGGGCTCGTCAGTAATGTCGGATCGGCGCTTCGCGAACGCGGTTGGGCGGAGCAGACCGACGAGGGGCTCGCATTGATAGACCCTGACGCTCTGCTCGACAGCTGGGCGGACAATTACGAGCCCCCTCGTGGCGAGGAACATCGTCGCTACACCAGCCTTCATGGCAAGGCGCTGGCGGACCGTCTTGAGGGGCTGTCGAGTTTGGAAGGGCGGGTCGCGCTCGCTTCCTTCTCAGCGGCGCAGCAACTGGCGCCCTATGTCCGCCACCCCAATACCTATTTCTACGCCGACGAGATGGGCCTTGCCTCGCTCGACGATCTGCTTGGTGCCAGCGATGCCCCAAAGGGCGCCAACGTCACGATAGTGGTCCCCGAGGAGGACGGAGTCCTCGACGACGCCGTCCATGTCGGCGAGGGCATCCTCGTGACCAGTCCGGTCCAGACCTACCTCGACCTCATGCAGATGGGCGACCGCGGTAGCGAGGGTGCGGCCGAACTGCGTCACCGCCTGCTGGGCTGGCGCGCATGACCGACGATCTGCAGTCTGCAAACCAGTATGACGACCGCACCAGCAATGCGGTGAGATCGGTCCTCGTCGAGATCGGCCAGACGCTCGGCAGCTATCGCGGCAAATTTGCCGTCATTGGCGGTGCGGTGCCATGGCTCCTCCTTGAGGACAGCGAGATGCGCCATGTCGGCACCGCCGATATCGACCTCAGCCTCGATGCGGAAGCGCTGGCCGAGGACGCCGAATATGCCGGTCTGGTCGAGTCCCTCCATAAGCAGGGCTATGCGCCGGGTGAAGACCTCAAGAACTTCCAGATGATGCGTACCGTCGACCCCGGTGATGGGGGGGCTCCCATCACCATCGTCGTCGACTTCTTGCGGCCCTATGACTCGGTGATCGAAAAGAACAGGCCGCCCCTCACGACCGATTTCGCCACCCAGCGCGCTTTCGGCGCGGACCTCGCGACGCGCTTCTACGAAATGGTCGCGGTGGAAGGGGCAATGCCCAACGGCGGCATCAACCGGGTGATGATCGCCGTCGCCTCCATCCCGGCGCTTCTCGCCATGAAGGGACATGCGCTCGACGGTCGCGACAAGCCGAAAGACGCCTACGATGTCTACTTCTCAATCCGGAACTTTCCAGGCGGTATCGAGGCCCTGGCCGCTGCGTGCGTTCCCCTGCTATCAGAGCGCAGCGCGGCCGAAGGCTTCGCTAAGATCGCCGGCAAGTTCCGCAGCTTCGAGGATTTCGGTCCCACCAGCGTGCGACGTTTCGTCGAGGGCACGGACATTCTCGAAGACCGGTCCCCGGACGAATGGCAGCAGGACGCGTTGGGCCAGGTCCAGGCATGGCTGGCAGCCATAGGCTACGGCGAGAGGGCCTCGTGAGCAGCATCAACCGGGCCGACTTCCGCTTTATCGAGGAATTGGTCGAGTTCATCCGCGGCCGGGGTTACGTGCTTGATCTCTCCGATGCGACGTTTTCGGAATTCTTTGCCGACGAGCTGAACGTCGACATCGATGATCCCATATACGCCGTGAACGGCGGCTCGAAGGGCAAGCGACTGCGCACCTTCCTGTCGACCGTCGATGACGATGCCGCGGCTCGTGCGCTCAAAGCCTTATGGGATCACCGTGTCCAGTTTCTCGCCAGCACCGGCAACAGCGATCCGGTGCACAATGCCGAGGGACGCTATCTGACGCTGGTGGGCAAGCTGGCTAACGGCACATCGTCCGGCACAGGGGAGCCACCCCGGCCGGCTCATGACCGGGCGAAGATCGAAGCACTTCGGTCTGAGCTTTACGAATTGCGGGATCTCGAGCCCCAGCGTCGCGGCTATGCCTTCGAAAGCTTCCTGCAGCGCATCTTTGCCGAGGCTGGTCTCGCTCCCCGTCAGCCATTCCGAAACGTGGGCGAGCAAATCGACGGCAGCTTCGTCCTCGATAATGAGGTCTACCTTCTCGAGGCGAAGTGGACGCGCTCCGAAATCGGCGTCGCGGATCTTCGCGCCTTCCACGGCAAGCTCGAGAAAGCGGCTTGGACCCGAGGCGTGTTCATCAGTTATGACGGCTTCACCGAAGTCGGTCTCGCAGCGTTTGGTCCCGCCCGCCGCATGTTCTGCGTCGAGGGTCGCGACATTTACGAAGGCCTCGATCGGCAAATCCCCTGGGTTGAGATTCTCCGCGCCAAGTTCAGACATGCCGCTGAGACGGGCGAGCCGTTCGTGCCGTTGGCGAAGCTGTTCCCGTAGGCACTACGGCGGCCGGCGTGCCGCCTCGGCATCAGGGCGAGAGGAAAGGGGAAGCGGGGATGGTGTCCGGATTTTGCCGGGCGCCATGAGGAGTTCCCCCCGTGATCCAGACCGTCAAACTCAGCAAACTGCGTCTCTCGCCGATCAACGTTCGTACCGCGCCGGACGAGCAGCTTCAGATCGGCCCAATGGCCGCGAGCATCGAGGCCAAGGGTGTCCTGCAGAACCTTCTCGTCACGCCGGCAAAGAAGCCGCGCGGCACCTTCGAGGTGTTCGACGGGGGCCGCCGCTGGCGCGCGCTGCGCCTCCTGGCAGAACGCGGCACCATCTCTGAGGCGGATGTCAACGGCGGAGCAAAACCAGGCCAGCGGGGCGGAGTAAAAGCAGGCCACTTGAGGCGCGCGCTGACGATATGAAAAGGGCCCCGATCGGGGCCCTTTTCATATCGTTGCCGTCCTCGGCCTGATGGTCAGGAAGATAATATCTCACCGGTGTCCGGGTCGGACAGGGCACTGGCCTGGTTTTGCTCCGCCCCGCGACGTTTGCGTCCGGTGGACTGCTTGAGGCGATAGCTGTCGCCGTTCATGGTCAGGATGGTGGCATGGTGGGTGAGCCGGTCGAGCAGTGCGCCGGTCAGCCGCTCGGAGGCGAGCACCTGCGTCCAGTCCTCGAACGGCAGGTTGGAGGTGATGATGGTCGAGCCGCGCTCGTAGCGCTGCGACAGCACCTCGAAGAGCAGTTCGGCGCCGGTCGGGGACAACGGGACGTAGCCGAGTTCATCGACGACGAGCAGCTTCACGGCCGCCATCTCGCGTTGGAGCTTGAGCAGCCGTCGCTCGTCTCGCGCCTCCATCAACTGGTTCACCAGCGAGGCCGCGGTAGTGAAGGCGACTGTGAAGCCCTTCTGGCAAGCCGCCAGGCCGAGCGCGAGGGCTACATGCGTCTTGCCTGTCCCGCTGTTGCCGAGCGCAATGACGTTCTCGCGGCGCAGGATATATTCGCACCGTGCGAGCTCGACCACCATCATCTTGTTCAGGCTGGGGATGGCGGTGAACTCGAAGGTGTCGAAGCTCTTCACAGCCGGGAAACGGGCTGCGCGGATCCGTCGCTCGATGGTCCGGCGCTCGCGGTCGATGAGCTCCAACTCGATAAGCCGCAACAGGTAGCGCGTGTGGTCGACCCCGCCTTGCGCGCATTCGCGCGCGACCTTTTCGTACTCGCGCAGAACGGTTGGCAGTTTGAGTTGTTTGAGATGATGGGCGAGCAGCACCTGTGGCGTACCTGCGGTCGTGCCCACCGGCATGGCGTCCTTGTCCGTCATGCTGCCAGCACCGCATAGTCGGCCGCGCACGTCGTTTTGACGTCCATCTTGGGCACGTGCGGATACGCCGCTAAATCCAGGCGCGGCGGACGGCGCTCGATACGCGCCAGCGCGATGAGTTTTACCGCGTCAAAACCAGGTGCGCCCAACTGGACTGCCTCGGTCACGGCATCCGTGACGATGGGAAGCGGCATCGCCTCGAGCAGCCGCAGCACCTGGATGAACTCGCGTTTACCCTTGTTGCCCATCCGGGCCTCGAGCAGGTGGCGCAGATGCTGGAAGATGTCCGGCAGGTTCCAGTCCTGAAGGGCTGCCGCCTGGTCGAGCGCACCGGGCTTGGTCTCGATGAGCGCGAGATAGTGCAGTGGGTTGGAGACGAATACGCCTTCGTCGTAGCAACGCGCGTGCCGGGCAATCTCTTCGCCCGCGCATATGATGACGACCTCGTCGACGAACCCCTTCACCATCACGTCGCGGTAGCCGTACGCGGTCGGCACCGAATAGTCGTTGGTCCGGTAGCGCACCATCGCGGTCGACGACACGCGCGCCGCGCGTTTCTCGCATGGCTCCAGTGGTACGGACGGCAGCGTGCGCAATGCCGATACGTCTGCCGCCAGCCGCTCGGCAATGGTCTGCGCGTGCTGACCGGCATGCTCGCCCTGGCGCGTACGGCAGGACTCCTCGAACCTGGCGTTCAGGACATCGAAATTGGCAGCGACCGGCACGGGCACCATGAAGTTGTTGCGCGCAAACTTCACCAGCCCCTCGACCTTGCCTTTGTCGTTGCCTCGCGCTGGACGCGCAAAACGGTCCTGAAACAGGTAGTGGCTGACCAACTCGGTGAAGGCGCGTGTGCGCTCGCGCGTTCCATCGCCGCAGATCTTTGCCACGGCGATGGTTGTGTTGTCGTAGAGGATGGACAGCGGCACGCCCCCGAAGAACGCGAATGCCGACACGTGCCCGTCAAGAAACGCCTCGGTCGTCTCGCGCGGATACGCCTTGAAGAAGCAGGCATCCGACTGCGGCAGCGACATGCAGAAATAGTGGATCTTCATCCGCTCCCCGCCGACGACCGCGACCGCCTCGCCAAAGTCGACCTGTGCATGCCCCGGCGGGTGCGCCAGCGGCACGAAGGTCTCGCGCCCGCGGGCCCTGCACAGCCGCACATGGTCCTTCACCATCGTGTAGCCGCCCGTATAGCCATGCTCGTCGCGCAGCCGCTCAAAGATCCGCTTGGCCGTGTGCTGCTGCTTGCCCGGCGCCTCGCGGTCGGCTGCCAGGATTGCGTCGATAACCGGTAGCAGCGTCCCGAGCTTCGGCTTGGTCGGAGGTTTCGTCCGGCGGTATCCAGGAGGCGCCGAATACAGGCACATCTTGCGTACCGTATCCCGGTTCAGCCCGAACACCTCCGCCGCTTCCCGGCGACTATGCCCCTCGACAAATACAAACCGTCTGACCGCTGCGTAGCTCTCCACGACAAACATCCCCGCCGCTCCGCAAAGGGAGCAGCTTACCAACTGGCCGGATTTTACTCCGCCCCCGACGGCACTGCGCCGGCGGTCCTGTGGCCTGGTTTGTCACCGCCCTTCACACCTTTTCGGCCCCGAAATCCGTTTCGGTGCTCGCCTATGTCGCCGGCGACAAGCGCATCCTCGGTCCCGACGGCGCCAACATGAAAGCCGTGACCCGCGCAATGGCCTGGGTAGAGAGCAACCTCGCCGAGGGGCGCAAGGACATCGAAGGCCGCAAGGTTCCGATGCGGAGCGGGAACCTCGTCTACGCGCTCTTCCAACACGACACGAGCCGCGCCCTCGACCCGCAGGCCCATGTCCACGCCGTCATCGCCAACCTGACCAAAATGCCCGACGGCAAGTGGCAGGCGCTCCACGCAGACAAGATCTGGTCTAACAACTCCGTGATCGGCTCGATCTACCATGCCTTCCTGCGCGAGGAGCTCGAGAAGCTCGGCTACCAGGTGGAGCTCAAGGGCAAGCACGGCACGTTCGAGATCGCCGGCGTGCCCAAGCCGGTGCTCGACGCGTTCAGCCAGCGCCGCGAGGCGATACTCGAAAAGGCGGCCGAGCTCGGCATTGTATCGGCCAAGGGGCGGGACGGCGTCACCACCAACACGCGCGATCCCAAGCTCAACGTCGAGGATCGCGAGGCGCTGCGGCAGGCATGGATCGACAAGGCGGCAGCGCTCGGTTTCGACGGCAAGTCGCTCCTCGACGCAGCCCTCGCCCGGGCGGCGCAACGCGATCCCGGCAGCGCGCTCGAACGCGGCTACCGCGCCGTATCGGAAGCGGTGTCGACGGCATGGGACAAGCTCGGGTCTGCCCTGCGCGCGCACGATCCTCTCGTCGATCGCGGCCTTGCGCGAGTGACCACCTCGCCGGCCGAAGCACGCGCGCAACTGGCGGTCGCCTCCGCCGTCCGGATGCTGTCCGAACGCGAAGCCGCCTTCAGCGTCCACCAGCTTGGCAAGACCGCGCTCGACCTCGGGCTGAAGGGAGTGACAGTCGACCATGTCGAGCGGCGGATCGAGCAGCTTGTCGGGCGTGGCCAGCTCATCGCGGGCGAGGCGCGGATCGGCGACACGCGCCCGCGGATGGTCACGACCCGCGAAGCCCTCCTGACCGAGGAGCGGATCCTCGGGGCGGTCGAGGAGGGCAGGGGGCTCGCCTCGCCCATCCTGGCCGCGCAGGACGCTCCAGAGCGGCTCCAGGCGGTCGCAGACAGAGAGCTCAACGCCGGCCAGCTCGGCGCGGCCGCGCTGATCCTTTCCTCTGAGGACAGGACCGTCGCGATCCAGGGCATCGCCGGCGCCGGCAAGTCGACCATGCTGCAGGCGGTCGCGCGCGTCGCGGAAGCCGAGGGCCGCGCCGTCATAGGCCTGGCCTTCCAGAACAAGATGGTCGCCGATCTCGCGGAAGGGGCAGGGATCAGATCCCGGACGATCGCCTCGTTCATCCTCGCCAACGAGCGCCACGTTCAGGCCGGGGGACCCGCATACGACGAAGCTCGCGCCGCGCTCGCCGGCTCCATGCTCATCGTCGACGAAACCTCGATGGTCTCGTCCGACGACATGCTGAAGCTCCACCAGATCGCCGCCGCGCTCGGCGTCGACAAGCTCGTCCTCGTGGGCGACCGCCAGCAGCTCTCTTCAATCGACGCCGGCAAGTCGTTCGCGCTCATCCAGGCGGGTGGAGGCACGATGGCGCGAATGGACGAGAATATCCGGCAGCGCACGGATCAGCTCCGCACCGTCGCGGCGCTCGCCAACCTCGGCGAAGCGTCCAAAGCGATGAAGGTGCTCGGCGAAAGCGTCGTCGAGCATCAGAGCCCGGCGCTCCATGCGGCCGAGATGTGGCTCGGCCTTTCGCCGGCCGATCGCGACGCGACGGCCGTGTTCGCCTCGGGGCGCGCGGCGCGAGCGGTCATCAACCAGCGCATCCAGGACGGCCTCGCGACCGAAGGCAGCGTGCGAGGGGAGGGCATCCACCTCACGGTGTACGAGCGCGTCAACACCACGCGCGAGGAGCTGCGCTATGCGGCCACCTATCAGGCCGGGCAGACGCTCGAGGTCGGCCGCGGCGGCGGCCAGGACGTCGGCCTGGCCGCTGGCCGCTATGACGTCGCCAAGGTCCACCCGAACGGCAAGGTCGACCTGAAGCTCGGCAACCGGTCCATACGCTTTGATCCGCAGAAGCTGTCGCCGACCGAAAAGCGCGACCGGCTGCAGCTCAGCGAGAAAAAGGACCTCCACCTGCGTGAGGGCGACCGCATCCGCTGGACCGCCAACGACAAGGAACGCGGGCTCCACAACTCGGCTCTGGCGCGGGTGCTCGCGGTCGACGCCGACGGCGTGACCGTCGAGACCGCCGGCAAGGAGCGGCTGACGCTCGATCTCGGCGACCCGATGCTGTCGCGGCTCGACCTTGCCTACTCGCTTAACATGCACATGGCGCAGGGCATCACGACCGACAAGGCGATCACCGTCATGTCGAGCCAGGAGCGAAATCTCTCCAACCAGCGCCTGTTCAATGTCGGGGTGACGCGCGTGCGCGATGAGCTCACGATGGTGGTCGACGACAAGGAGAAGCTCGAGCGCCAGCTCGACAACAATCCGGGCAACAAGACGTCGGCACTCGAAACCGTCGGTCGCCTCGACGTTGATCACGAACGCACACGCGGCAAGAGCAGCGGACCCCGCGAGAAGCTTCATGTCGGCCCGGTCGACCTGGCGGACCTGCCGCCGTTGCCGGGTGAGCTGCCGTCCCCGGCCCACACGCAAGGCGCCGCCGCCGCTGCTGCCGGCGCTTCCAAGTCACCGCCCGACCTCAAGCCGGACCGTGGCGACGCTCTGCCGCCGCTGCCGGAACGGAGCCTGGGGCTCGACCTGTGAAGACCGGCCGGCCGGACGCCGGAGCTTGATGATGGAGACGACGATGAGTGGATGGGATTTTGACGAGGTGGGTAAGTTCGGGAGCGCCAAGGCCGCCGAGGATTTTGCCAAGCGCAACGATGTCGATCCGCGGGACATCCGGACGCGCGACACCCGGGACGGTGTCGAACTGGAGATCCGGCGCTCGAGCCTCGATCGGCGCGGGCTCAAGGACAGCGGCGAGGGCCGCCGCGACGGCTGGAGCTGACTTTCAAAGCGGGCGCGGCTGCGCCTGGACATCGCCCACAATGAGGGAGCCTGACATATGCCCAGCCTCATCGGATCGTCCCTCGCGATGATCATATTCCTCGGCTGCGCGTTCGCGCTGCTGATATTGCTCAACAGCAGCTCGTCGCGTCCCGATGGTCAGCCCGAGCCGGTCCCAGCGCAAGCAGAACCGGTCGCGCGGCAGTTCCTAACGGAAAGGGAGGAGGCCATGCTGGCCGCGATCGAGCAGATACTGCCCGGCCATCGCATCCACGCCCAAGTATCCATGGGAGCGCTCCTGCGGGCACCCCGCCGCGATGGACGCAAGGCCAGCGCGGCGGATCGCAACAGCTTCTCGCAAAAGATTGTCGATTTCGTCGTGCAGGATCGCTTGAGCGGATCCGTCGTCGCCCTGGTCGAGGTCGACGATTCCTCTCACGTCGCGCGTCGCGACCGGGAACGCGATGCGATGACGCAGCGCGCGGGCTACACGACGATCCGCATTCCGGCCCGGGCCAAGCCGGCCCTTCCAGATGTCCGGCTCGCGCTCGCGCCCCTCCTTCAGTCGAGAACGAGCATCTCGGCGGCTGAAGACCGGCAGGCGGGCGATGCTTGATCAGCGGCCGGCGCCGACGAAGCTCCCCGCTCGGCGCACCAGTTTTCGCGAGCCTACCGCGACCCCTGAGCTTCCGCGCCCACGGCCACGCGCTATGCCATCGGAGCGACACTTGAAGGCGATGGGTGGGCCCGGCCCCGCGATCCTGTTGCTTCGGCACCCTTGCATCCACTGGAGCCGGACGGCAGCCTTTTGCATGCGCCCCGCGCCTCTGCCGATATCGAAGCGCGCCGGCTGCGGCCGTGTCCCCCGAACCTCACCACGGGAGGGTTGCCGTGGGCCTCGATGACAGGGACTATATGCGCGAACGGCGGCGCAGGGAGGGACGCTTCGGAGGCGCCCCGTGGTTCGATGGTACCAACCGGGGTTTCGACTATCAGAAGGGCCGCAAGGTGCAGTTCGGTCCCCACCCCATGCAGAAGTGGATCATTCTGCTCTCCGCCGCCTCCTTCCTTTATCCGATGTACCGGGAAGCGAGGCGCAGTGGCTGGCTCCCCGATCAGGAAGCAGCCTTGCCTTTTCCGCCCTCTGGAAGCGTCACGGTGAACGCGGCCATAGACCCGCACGATGCCACATCGCGCATGCGGGTGGTGACGGCATCGGCCAATGCTGTCGTGCAACTGTTCGACCCCGGATCCGACCACCACGTCATCTCAGTCTACGTTCATGGCGACGATGACGTCACTGTCCCGGTTCCGTCTGGCACCTATCGGATGCGTGTCATCGAGGGCGACAAATGGCATGGGCCCGTGAAGTTCTTCGGACCATCGACGACTTATGAAAGCGTCGTGAAGCTCATGACATTCACCCGACGGCATTTCGGAGGGATAGACCTGCATCGACGCCCCGATGGAACGTTGAAGACCCGGGTTAAGATAGGCGACCCGCCGCCTTTGCTTCCCGCCGAGGGGAAGGGGAGGTGACCCGCCGAGCCGGCGCGGTTCAGCGCTCCCCACCGATGGCGGCATCGAGCGCCGCTTCAAGTCGATCGATCACTGCGGCCCGGCTCGCCATTTTGGGGAGTTCGCGGCGCGCAAAATCCTGGAGCCGCCGCACATCCCGCACTGGCAGGCGCAACGTCAGGATCGTCCGGTCCAGCGCGGACGGATCAATCGCATCCGCCTCTTTGCCGGCTACGAGAAAGTGCTCGAGCAGACGCTTGCGGGCGGCGAAGCTCCAGCCCAGCGCGGCAAGCTCATCCGGCGTGAGTGCGAGGAGCGCGAGCGCGACATCCATGATATCTTCGAAGGGCAGCAGGAGGCGTACGACCCGTCCGCCCCGCTCGCGCCAGCGCCTAAGCGGACCGCGCTTCACTGCAAGGTCGGCCTTGCATCCTCACCGTCCAACGATCGTAGGGCCGCCAGTATCTCGTCGACGGACACGGGCTGTCGGGCCCCTGGCGGCCGGCGGAGCGCCGGCTGGCCCTCGACCGCGACGCGATCGGATGCCCAGGACGCGAGGATGGCGCGCTTCACCTCCGGTTCGAGCGTCGGGTGCCCCGCAACCTCGAACGGATGGAGATATCGGGAAACAGGCTGCGACATGAATACCTCCTTTCGCTTCGTCGCGGCTAGCTTCAGGCTCAGCTTATCGCCGAGATTTGGAAGCGATTTGAACCAGATCAAGAGGCGAGGGCAGTGGAAAGACACGGCTGCGATCCTCTCGGCGCAGGCGCTTGTAACGCCGCTGCCTTAGACGCTGAACCGATGCCTCGGGATGCGAGCCGCGCGCAGCCGATCAACCACGCTTACAGCGCCAGCATCTCCTGGACCGGTCCCGCTCCGATCTCTTCGATGAGGAACGTTCGCGCCGCGGGCGTCTCAAGCAGATCGATCTCCGGCACGCTATGGTCGAGCCACTGCATCACCTGGCGGCGATGGATGATCGCGCCGTGCCGTTCCTGGTAGCGCGCTACCTCAGGGTTCGCGGCGACGGTCACGACACGATAGCAGAGCGGCCAATCGCCCATCGGCGGCTCCCAAACCGCAGCGAGATAGAAGTGGTTGCCGCCGTCGAGCATGACGCGATAGCGCTTCCGTCCGACGGTCATATGGAACTCGCTTGCCGGAATCAGACAGCGATGGGCCGGGAACGTCCGCCCTTCCGCCCGCACGAAGCGGTAGCTGTCGCCGTCGCTGAACCGCGGGTTTGATCCCCAGGTCGCCTCGACCATCTCGATTTCGCTGGCATCGTCCGGATTTCGCCGGATGATGGCGCGGCGAGCGCCCAGCGGCGCGTCCGAATCGAAAGGTGTTGGCGGTTCCACGCCAAAGAACATAATGGGAACGATAAAGCGTCGCAAGGAAGGCTGACGAACGGTGTGCAACGATTATCGCCTGGAGGTGGATATCGCCTCGATCGCCGAGGATTTCGACAATCTGAAGATCAAGATCAGTATGCCCGAAGGCACGCCGAACGTGCCGGCACGCGAGGATATCAAGATCAGCGATACCGCGCCGATTGTGCGCAGCGTCGAAGGCGAGCGCCGCGCTGGCGAAGTGGTCAACCGCAAGTGGAGCTGGCCAGGCCAAGGCGGCAGGCCGGTTTATAATTTCCGCTCGGAGGGCCGCGAGTTCACCAGCGGTCGCTGCCTCATATTGGCCGATGGCTTTTATGAATTCACCGATCCCCAGCCGGGCCAGAAGCGGAAAACCAAGTGGCTGTTCACGATGAACGATCATGACTGGTTCTGCATAGCCGGCATCTGGCGCTCGCACCCCCAGGCCGGCGAAGCCTTCACCATGCTGACGATGGAGCCGGGCGAGGACGTGAGGCCGTATCATCATCGCCAGATCATCCCGTTGAAGCGCGATCAATGGGCGGATTGGTTGGACCCGTCGGTGCCGGCATCGGATGTGCTGACCGCGCTTCCGAAAGGCACCCTGACGGTCACGCGCGTATTCCCGCCCAGCGAGCCGGCACTGCTCTGACGATGCCCGACGCGACCTCCCTCGACCGTTTCGTCGAAGCACAGACACTGGCCTATGCCGGCGCGCTTGCCGAGATCCGTCGCGGCGCCAAGCGTTCGCATTGGATCTGGTACATCTTCCCGCAGCTCGCCGACCTCGGTCGAAGCTCAACAGCAAAGCATTTCGGCATCCGCTCGGCCGATGAAGCGGCCGCATATCTCGATCATCCGGTGCTCGGAGCGCGCTATCTCGAGTGCGTGGCCGCGCTACAAGATTTGCCGACCAGCGACCCCGTAGCGGTGTTCGGCGAAGTCGACGCGATGAAGCTGCGCTCGTCGCTGACCTTGTTCGAGGCAGCCCGGCCGGCGGCATTGCTGGCGGCGGCACTCGACCGCTGGTTCGGCGGCAAGCGTGACGAGATGACGCTACGGCTGCTTGGCGGCGTCTGACTCTGCTTGACGAAGATCGGATAGAGGGGGAACATAGGGCGAACAAATGAGTCATTAGCTTGCCCGATGTTTGCCCAACCGCCACCTCTCGATCGGCCGCGCGCCGATCAAATCGCTGCGCTTCGCGCACAGCTTGCGCACGCCCAGAGCCGGCACGGGCCGGCGCTGGCGTTCGGGCTGGCGGCGCTCGACGACCGATTAGCCGATCACGGCCTCGATGGTGCAGGCCTCCACGAGATCGCGCCGGCGCGGCCGTCGCTGAGTGACGACGCTGCCGCGACGCTGTTCGCAGCGGGTATCGCCGCCCGCTTCGCATCGCAACCCGGCTTCACCGTGCTGTGGGCGCTCTCGAAATTCGACTTGTACGCGCCTGGCCTCGAACAGGTCGGGCTCGGCCCCGATCGCATCCTCTATGCCCAAGGCCGCAAGGATGCCGAGGTGCTGGCGATGGCAGAGGACGCTCTGCGCGATGGCTCGGTCGCCTGCGTGATCGCCGAAGTCAGGGCGGCGGATCAGACCGCCACACGCCGCCTCCAGCTTGCGGCATCGGACGGCAAGACGCCGATGCTGCTCTACCACCGACACCGCACTCGCGACCGATGCCCGCTCGATCAGCCCTCGTCGGCGATGACGCGCTGGCGGATCGGCTGTGCGTCGTCGGCGCGGCTGCCCTATCCCGGTGTCGGCCGCGCCCGCTGGTTCGTCGAGCTGGTCCGCCAGCGGAACGGCAATCCTTTTTCCCTCGAACTCGACGCATGTGATGATCAGGGTCGCCTCGCTCTACCTGCCGCAACTGCCCATAGAGCGACTGCGACGGCTGGAGCGGCCAGCCAAGCCGCCTGAGGCGCTGCCGGCCCCATCAAAGCCCATACCTCGAGCGCCGGTCGACGACGATCCCGGCGCCTGCTCGGTGCCGCGCGGCGGCGGCTGGCGGCCGGGCGCGCGATGGGCGCTCGCCAGTCACGGCGGCGCAACCTGGCCGCGCATTGGCGCGCTGCCTGACAAGCCTAGCCAGGGCGAGAGCGGTGCACTCCCGGCGCACAAGCGGCCGACCATGCGCGAGATGGGACGACGCAGCGAAGCCGCCGACAATCCGTTCAAGGCAATGCCGCCCGACGAAGGCGCGCGCGGCGATGCGCCCGTCGCTGCCGCCCTCATCGGGACATGGGCGCGGCCGACCATCCTGGTCGAACGTGTCGGCCAGCGCGATGTCGTCACCGCCGCCTGTCCGCAAGCGCTGGACCTCGGCTTACGCTCCGGCATGGCAGCCGCGCACGCCCGCGCGCTCGTCGCCGAGCTCGATGTGCGCGACGCTGAGCCCAAGAACGATCGCGGCGTGCTCGACCGCCTCGCGCTGCATGCGGTCGGGCACTGGACACCGACCGCCAGTGTCGCCGGAGCCGATGGCCTGTGGCTCGACCTCACGGGCACGACCCACCTGTTCGGTGGTGAGCAGCGCTTCTGCCGACGGCTGCTCCGCTTCCTGCACCGGCTCGGATTTACAGCGACCATCGCAATCGCCGGCTCGCCCGGCGCGGCGCATGCGCTCGCACGCTACGGCGGCGAACGCGTCACCATCCTCCCGCCCGGCACCGAGACCCAGGCGATTGCCGACCTGCCGCTGGCGGCGCTGCGGCTTGAGCCCGACGCCCTGGCTTCTGCGGCACGCTTCGGGCTGGAGCGGGTGGCCGATCTCTATCCGATCGCGCGCGGACCACTTGCCCGGCGGCTGGGCATGAAGACCGTCACCCGACTCGACCAAGCGCGCGGGCTGGTGGCCGAGCCGATCGTGCCGGTGATGCCGTTTGAGGTGCCGCGCGTCGAGCGCCGCTTGCTCGAACCGATCGGCACGGCCGAAACGCTCACGCAGGTCATCGGTGACCTCGTCGACGATCTGGTCTGCGTGCTGCAGGCGCGGGGGCTCGGTCTGAGGGCTGCGGTTCTCACCTGCGTTCGCGTCGATGGAGTCGAACAGCGGATCGGGCTCGGCGCGGCCAAGGCGACGCGGGAGGCCAAGCATCTCAAGCGGATGCTCGCCATGCGGGTCGAGCGGATCGAACCCGATCTCGGTATCGAGGCGATGTCGCTCTCGGCGCCGCGGGTCGAGGATTTGATGCCCGTGTCGCTCGGCGCTGGGCTTGCCGAGCCCCGCGTTCCCGATCTGGCGCCGCTGGTCGACCAGCTCACCGTCCGCGCTGGTGATGGAGCGCTGTTCCGCATCGGGGCGCAGGAAAGCGACGTACCCGAGCGCGCCACGCTGCGCGCCGCCGCGCTGGCGTGCCCGGCGGGCTGGCCAAAGTGGAAGCGGCCGGCGCGACTGCTGCGCCGCCCTGAGCTGCTGTCCAGCGTCGTGGCGCTGCTCCCTGATCATCCGCCGCGCCGGTTCGTCTGGCGCGGCCAGCCCTATCGCGTGGTCGCCGGCGATGGCCCCGAGCGCATCCACGGCGAATGGTGGCGAACCGAGCGGGAAATGTGGGCGGTCCGCGACTATTTCCGGGTCGAGGTTGAGGGCGGCGAACGCTTTTGGCTGTTCCGTCGCGGCGATGGCGTCGAAGGCAGCACCGGCGATCTGAGCTGGTACATGCACGGGCTGTTCGGCTGATGGGGACCTACGTCGAACTTCAGGTCACGAGCCATTTCTCGTTCCTGCGCGGCGCGTCTTCGCCGGAGGAGCTGTTCTCGGCCGCCGCGCTGCTAGGTCACAAGGCGCTGGGCCTGACCGATTGGGGCGGCGTGCCCGGCGTCGTGCGCGGCTGGCGCGGCCAGAAAGCGACCGGCGTCCGGATGATTGCCGGAGCGCGGCTCGATCTGACCGATGGCCGCGCGTTGCTGGTCTATCCGACAGATCGGGCGGCGTGGCCGCGGCTCACGCGGCTGCTTTCGGTCGGCAAAGCGCGCGGCGGCAAGGGCTGCTGCATTCTCGACTGGAGCGATGTCGTCGCGCATGCCGAGGGACTGATCGCGGTACTTGTGCCGGACGTGCCCGACGACACCACCGCCGGGCAACTCGCCGAGCTGCACGAGACGTTCGGGCCGCGTGGCTATTTAGCCCTGTCACTGCGTCGCCGCCCCGATGATGCCCAGCGCCTGTTCGAACTGGATAAGCTGGCCCGGCGCATCGGCACGCGCAGCGTCGCGACCGGCGACGTGCTGTACCACACACCGGCGGCGCGGCCGCTGCAGGACGTGATGACCGCGATCCGTGAGAAGACCACGATCGACGCGCTCGGCTTCCGCCGCGAGCGGTTCATGGATCGTGACCTAAAGTCGCCCCAGGAAATGGAACGGCGGTTTGCCGCATATCCCGATGCCATTCGGGCAAGCGCCGACATCGCCGCGCAATGCACATTCGACCTCGGCGAAATCCAGTATCAATATCCTTATGAGCAAGCCATGGCCGGCCGTAGCGCTCAGGAGGCGCTGACCTTTCTGACCGAGGAGGCGGCCGCCCGCGCATTTCCCGGGGGCGTGCCGCAGCGTTATCGCGATCAGATTACCCATGAGCTGCGATTGATCGATCAGCTCGGTTACGCGCCCTATTTCTTGACCGTCAACTCGATCGTTGCGGAAAGCCGCCGCCGCGGCATTCTGTGCCAGGGCCGCGGGTCGGCCGCCAATAGCTGTGTCTGCTACGTGCTCGGCATCACGTCGATCGATCCGATCAAGCATGAGCTGCTGTTCGAGCGTTTCGTGTCGGGCGAGCGCAAGGAACCACCCGATATAGACGTCGATTTCGAGCACGAGCGCCGCGAAGAGATCATCCAATGGATTTATGAGACCTACGGCCGCGACCGCTCGGCGCTGACTGCCGTCGTGACCCGCTTTCGAACGCGCGGCGCGGTGGCAGAAGTCGGCAAGGCACTGGGGCTCCCTCGCGATCTTACCAAGTTGCTGACCGGCCTCGTCTGGGGCTGGTCGGTCGACGGCATCACCGACGAGCAGATCGCCAGCCTCAACCTCAACGCCGAGGACCATCGGCTGAAGCTCACCCTGCTCCTCGCCCGCCAGCTCATCGGTACGCCGCGGCACCTGTCGCAGCATCCAGGCGGCTTCGTACTCACGCAGGACCGGCTGGACGATCTCGTGCCGATTGAACCGGCGCGGATGGAGGACCGGCAGATCATCGAATGGGACAAGGACGACATCGACGAGCTGAAGTTCATGAAAGTCGACGTGCTGGGTCTCGGCATGCTGGGCTGCATGAATCGCGCCTTCAATCTGCTGCGGGACTGCAAGGGCATCGAGATTGGTATGGCCGACCTGCAGGATGACGACCCCGACGTCTATGCGATGATTCAGAAGGCCGACACGCTCGGCGTCTTCCAGATCGAGAGCCGTGCGCAAATGTCGATGCTGCCGCGGATCAAGCCCAAGGAGTTTTACGATCTCGTGATCGAGGTCGCCATCGTCCGGCCTGGCCCGATCCAGGGCGACATGGTGCATCCCTATCTTCGCCGCCGCGAGGGCAAGGAAAAGCCTGAATATCCGAAGGCCGAGCTGCGCGCCGTGCTCGAGAAAACCCTGGGCGTGCCGTTGTTTCAGGAGCAGGCGATGAAGGTCGCCATCGTAGGAGCGGGCTTTACCCCGGCCGAAGCCGATCAACTACGCCGTGCGATGGCGACCTTCAAGCTGACCGGTGGCGTCAGCCACTTCTATGACAAGCTGGTCGGCGGAATGGTCGAGCGCGGCTATCCCAGGGACTTCGCCGAGCGGACATTCAAGCAGATCGAGGGGTTCGGCAGCTACGGTTTCCCCGAAAGCCACGCCGCCTCTTTCGCCAAGATCGTCTATGCGAGCTGCTGGATGAAGCACCATCATCCGGACGTCTTTTGCGCGGCGCTGCTCAACGCTCAGCCGATGGGGTTCTATGCGCCCGCGCAGATCGTCGCCGACGCGCGTAAGCATGGTGTCGAGGTCCGGCCGGTGTCCATCAACGCCAGTCATTGGGACTGCACGCTCGAGCACGGCAGCGGCGGCTACAGGGCGGTGCGGCTCGGGTTCCGGCAGGTGCGCGGGCTCGCCAATGTCCATGGCGCGGCGATTGTCGGCGCGCGCGGGCCGGCGCCATTCGAGAGCGTCGAGGAGGTGTGGCGCCGGGCCGGTGTGCCCCGCGCCGCGATCGAACGGCTCGCAGAGGCCGACGCGTTCCACTGCATCGCGCATGACCGGCGCCAGGGATTATGGAAGGTAAAGGGTCTCGGCGAGGCACCGCTACCGTTGTTCGCCGCGGCTGACGAGCGGGAAGCGAAATTCTCGCCGGAGGGCTTGGAGCCCGTGGTCGCTCTCCGACCGATGACCGACGGCCGCGAGGTGGTCGAGGACTATCGCTCGACCCAGCTTTCGTTGCGGGGGCATCCCGTCAGCTTCCTGCGCGACCAGCTCGATAGGATGAAGGTCGTGCGGTGCGCCGATCTCGCCGCTATCCGCGACGGGCGCAATGTCGAGGTCGCCGGCGTCATCCTCGTGCGCCAGCGCCCCGGCTCGGCCAAGGGCGTGCTGTTCGTGACGATCGAGGACGAGACCGGCATCGCCAACGGCATCCTGTGGCCTGACCGGTTCGACATCTACCGGCATCCGGTGATGTCCGCATCGATGATCGCGATGCGCGGTCGGCTGCAGAAGGAGGGCGAGGTCATCCACATCATCTGCGACCGCATCACGGACCACGACGAGTTGCTGAGGTCCGTTGGCCGGATGGACTTCCGTTTTCCGGCCGGCCATGCCGACGGGGCGAAGAACGGTGGTGGCCCCGATCCGCGTGACCCGCATTTTGCGCGCGCCCGCACGCTCGCCTCGGCGCCGTTCGGAACCGCGATCGACGAAGCCGAGGTTCTGCCCATCCGCAGCCATGACTTCCACTGACAGGACCGCACCCTGCCAGGGCCGCGGTGATCATGGGCTTTGATCATCCGCAGACCGGATGTGCGGTAGCGCCGCCTCAACCGCTGTTCTGGCGCCGCTGAGATAGCTCCTCCACATCGGCTTACCCTCGAACTTGATATTCTCGGGATGCCCATCAAGACGGCAAAGGGCACGAGCCGCCGCTTCGATCGCGCGTCAAGATCAGGCATTGAAACTCTCCTGCCACGGCGAGAGCGCGCGCTGACCACGCGGAAAAGACCCGGCCCAGGCGTCGCTCTCATCGCCTAGGCCATTTCGAACACTGTCGTGGACTCCATCCCTCTGACGGGTGCGATCGCGATCTACGCCGTGCGGCAAATCGGCCGGGTCGCCGGCTGAACCCGGGAGCTCGCAGCGCCGAAAACAAGGCGCGCGCCGGCTTCCTGACCACGGCGAGATTGCCGAAACCGGGCTGAGATATGTCAGCGCAGCTAGCAGACGGCGTCTCCATAGCAATGCTCGCGCGATGCTTTGCAAACAAGAGCAGGTGCCGAGTGACGACGATAGGCCGCAACAACTTGCCGGTTCGAAGGGGCAGCGAAGCACTGCCGTCCCGTCCGAAAGCACTTCGCCGTACTCGGCAGCACGCGTTGTGAAATCCGAACTTTAACTCACAAACGGAGGATGGACGATGCGGAAACACCTAATCATCTCGACAGCCCTCGGCGCCCTCGCCATTTCGGCGTGGTCGAGCGCCGCGGCGGCCCAGGCTTCTGCAGCCAGTCAGCAAACGCAGCCGCAGACTTCGACTCAAGCGGCTCCGCCGGGCGGAGCCCAAGCGCAGTCGAATCCCACCAATCCACCCGAGGCGCAGCGGGACAAGCTCGTCGACGAGGCGGTCGCCGCGGTGCGCGAGACGCAGAACGCGTTGACCGCAATCGACCAGAACAAGAACGACGACGCGATCGCGGCGCTGGAGCGCGCGACCGGCAAGCTCGAGATCGTCCTCGCCCGCACACCGACGCTTGCGCTCGCTCCGGTCGATGTGAGCGTCGTGACGCACGACGTGATCGGAACCCCGGCCGACGTCGAGAAAATCCGCGGAGAGGTGGGCGCCGCGATCGCCCAAGGTCGCCTGCAGCTGGCGCGCAAGCTCATCTCCGACCTGGGTTCCGAAACGGTCGTGAACATCAGCAAGCTCCCGCTCGGCACCTACCCCGCCGCACTCAAGCAGGCGGCCGCGCTGCTGCACCAGGGCAAGCCGCAGGAGGCCAAGGCGGTCCTTCAGACCGCACTGGGCACGATCGTGATCGACCAGATCGTGATCCCGCTCCCTCTCGTTCGCGCGCAGCTCGCGCTCGAGGACGCGCGCAGCCTGCTCGAGAAAAGGAAGCGGACCGATGCGGAAAGCGCCCGCATGCGCCAGCTGTTGGGAACGGCCCGCACGCAGCTCCAGCTCGGCAAGGCGCTGGGCTATGCCACTGACAGCGAGATGACCGACCTGATCGCCTCGGTCGACGATCTCGAGCGTAAGACCGCCGGCTCGCAATACGCCAAGGGGTTGCTCGATCCCTTTGGTCCCAAGTTCGACGAGGCCAGGCGGTCGAGCCAGCGCCCGCGCTAGGCAGCGCTCAGCATTCGATCGTCTCCCGCGCGGCGGGCTGGTCACCACAAGCACAAGGGGGCGTTCAACCTGGCGAACGCCCCACGGGAGGTAACATGTTGCGCCAGCCCGCCAGCGCACGCGGCGCGTCCGAGGCCCTCGATCGTCTAGCCATCAACACGATCCGTACGCTCGCCATGGATGCCGTCGAGAAGGCGCAGTCCGGCCATCCCGGCACCCCCATGGCGCTGGCGCCAGTGGGACACACGCTGTGGGCGCAGTTCCTGCGGATCGATCCCGACGTGCCCGACTGGCCCAATCGAGACCGTTTCGTGCTCTCGGTTGGGCATGCCTCCATGCTTCTCTACGCGCTTATCCACCTCGCCGGCATCAAGGAGGTCGATGCGGAAGGCAGGGCCACTGGCTTGCCTGCGGTGAGCCTCGACGACATCAAGAACTTTCGCCAGTTGGGCTCAAGGACGCCGGGCCACCCCGAGTATCGGGTGACGACCGGCGTCGAGACCACGACTGGCCCACTCGGCCAGGGCTGCGGCAATTCCGTCGGAATGGCGGTCGCCGAACGCTGGCTCGCCCAGCACTTCAATCGCGATGGCTTCACCCTCTTTGACCATGACGTCTACGTGCTGTGTGGCGACGGCGACATGATGGAGGGCGTGTCGGGCGAGGCGGCAAGTCTCGCCGGACATCTCAAGCTTTCCAACCTCTGCTGGATCTACGATTCGAACCGTATCAGCATCGAGGGCCATACCGACCTCGCCTTCACCGAGGATGTGGGCAAGCGCTTCCAGTCCTATGGCTGGAACGTGCTCCACGTCGACGACGCCAACGATACTGAGGCGTTCGCGCACGCAATCGAAAGCTTCAAGGCGACCGACGACCGACCCACCTTCGTCGTCGTCCACTCAATCATCGGCTGGGGCAGCCCCAAGGCGGACAGCGAGAAGGCTCACGGCGAACCGCTTGGTGCCGACGCGATCGTCGCCACCAAGAAGGCGTATGGCTGGCCGGAGGACAAGACCTTCTACGTGCCCGACGGCGTCGCCAAGCGCTTCAACGAGGCGATCGCCTCGCGCGGGCGCCCGCTGCGCGAGGAGTGGGAGGCGACCTTCGCCGGCTATCGTGAGACCTATCCCGGCATGGCGGCCGAGCTGGACGCGATGCGCAAGGGCGCGCCGCCGCCGGGCTGGGAGACGGGCCTGCCGAGCTTCGACCCGGATCCCAAGGGCGTCGCCTCGCGCGATTCCGCCGGCAAAGTGCTGAATGCGCTCGCCAGCAACGTGCCCTGGCTGGTGGGCGGATCGGCCGACCTGTCGCCGTCCACCAAGACCGACCTAAAGAAATTCGGCTCGTTCCAGGCGGACAATCCTAGCGGGCGCACAATGCACTTCGGCGTGCGCGAGCATGCGATGGGCGCGATCGCCAACGGAATGGCGCTGTCCTACATCAAGCCCTTTGCCGCCACCTTCCTCGTCTTCGCCGACTATATGCGAGCGCCGGTCCGGCTTGCGGCGATCATGGAGCTGCCCGTCACCTTTGTCTTTACGCACGATTCCATCGGGGTGGGCGAGGACGGCCCGACCCACCAGCCGATCGAGCATCTGGCGACACTGCGCGCGATGCCCGGGCTCGACACCATCCGCCCGGGCGATGCGAATGAGGCGGCCGAGGCGTGGAAACTTGCCGTCCGCCAGACCCGTCGGCCGAGCGCGCTGATCCTCTCGCGCCAAGCGCTGCCGACCCTCGACCGGAGCCGCTATGCCGCCGCCGCCGGGGTCGCGAGGGGCGCGTACATCCTTGCCGGCGCCGATGATCCGGAGCTCATCCTGATCGGCACCGGGAGCGAGCTGAGCCTTGTGGTCGGCGCCTATGAGAAGCTGGCAGCGGAGGGCGTACGCGCACGCGTCGTGTCGATGCCGAGCTGGTCCCGCTTCGAGGAGCAGGACGACGCCTACAAGGAGTCGGTCCTAACCCCCGGCATAGAGGCGCGCCTGGCGGTGGAGCAGGGCGGCGCGATCGGGTGGGACCGCTATGTCGGTGCTCGCGGTCGAACAATCACGATGTCGACGTTCGGGGCGTCTGCCCCGCTTGCTAAACTCCAGGAGAAGTTCGGCTTCACCGTCGACCATGTGGTCGAGGCAGCGCGCTCGATGATCTTGCAGGAGGCGTGACGATGGCGAGCCGGGTCAGGAAGCTGCACGATTTTGGCCAGGCGCCCTGGTTGGACTTTGTCGACCGCCGCTTCCTCAAGGAAGGTGGGCTGCAAAGGCTCGTCGAGGAAGACGGCGTCACCGGCGTGACCTCCAATCCATCCATCTTCGAGAAGGCGATCGCGCATGGCGATGCCTACGACGCGCAACTCCTGGCTCTTCTCCAGAGCCGGCCCGGCACGAGCATCACCCAAGCCTATGAGGCGCTCGCGGTTCAGGACATCCAAGACGCGGCCGACACGCTGCAGCCGGTCTATGACCGGCTGAACGGGAGGGACGGCTACGTCAGTCTCGAGGTCTCCCCCTATCTCGCTGAGAGCACTGATGAGACGGTCGCGGAAGCACAGCGGCTGTGGCGACAGATCGACCGTCCCAACCTGATGATCAAAGTGCCCGGTACCCAGGCGGGTGTCCCTGCCATCCGCCAGCTGATCGAAGATGGCATTAACATCAACGTGACGCTGCTGTTCGGCCAGCAGAGCTATGCCGCGGTTGCGATGGCCTTCGTGGAGGGGTTGGAAGCACGGCTCGCCCAAGGCCAGCCGATCGACCGTATCGCAAGCGTGGCGAGCTTCTTCGTCAGTCGGATCGATGCCGCGATCGACAGGAAAATTGCCGAACGCCTGAAAAGCGCTGACGCGGAGGCCGAGGCGCTTACGGGACTGCGCGGACAGGTCGCCATCGCCAACGCCAAGCTCGCCTATCAATGGTATCTCGGCTTGGTAGCTTCGGAACGCTGGCAGGCGCTCGTGGAGCGCAGGGCGATGCCGCAGAGGCTCCTCTGGGCCTCCACCGGCACCAAGGATCCGAGCTACCCCGACACCTTTTACGTAGACAACCTGATCGGGCCTGAAACCGTCAACACGTTGCCGCCCAAGACGATGGACGCCTTCCGTGATCATGGCACGCTCGCGCCGTCCCTGACCGCCGAAGTGGAAAGCGCGCGTCGGATTCTCCGCGAGGTAGACCGTCTCGGGCTCGACTTGCCAGCGGTCGCGGACGAGCTCGTGCGAGACGGCGTGAAGCAGTTCGCCGACGCAGCCGATGCGCTCCTTGGTGCCGTTGCTGCCAGGCGCTCCGCCATTGTCGGAGACGGGCTGAACAGCATGCACGAGGCACTGCCGCGGGAGCTCGACGAGGCGGTAGAGGCGCGGCTCGAGCGAATGCGTCAGGAAAGCTGGTCCAGACGGCTATGGGCAGGCGATGCCACGCTATGGACCGGCGGCGAGGAAGCCAAGTGGCTCGGGTGGCTTGCCGCAGGTAAGGGCGAGCAGATCGACCCCGAGGCATTGAAAGCTCTCGGCGCTCAGGCAGCCCAGTATCGGTCCGCGGTGCTCCTCGGCATGGGCGGGTCGAGCCTCGGCCCGGAGGTCTTGGCCGAGATCGTGGGGCCGCGGAGCGGCAGCCCGATGATCCATGTGCTCGATACCACCGATCCGAAGCAAATCGCCGCAGTGGCGGCGGCCATCGACCCCGAGCACACGCTGTTCATCGTTGCCTCCAAGTCGGGCTCGACGATGGAGCCGGAACTGCTGCGCGCCTATTTCTGGAATCTGGCGGGCCAGGACGGCAGTCGCTTCATCGCCATCACCGACCCGGGATCGCGCCTGGCAAAGATCGCGCACGATCATGGCTACGCGGGCGTCTTCCTGGGCGATCCAACGATTGGCGGCCGCTATTCGGTTCTCAGCGTCTTCGGGATGGTGCCCGCGGCCGTGATGGGCATGGACGTGGCCGAGTTCTTCACCAGGGTTGCGCCGATGGTGCAGAGCTGCGCGCCCGACGCGCCGCCCGCCTTCAATCCTGGCGTGCGGCTCGGTGCGATCCTGGGGGAAGCGGCGAACCGCGGGCGCGACAAGGTGACGGTGCTGACCTCGCCCGCGCTTCGGGCATTCGGAGCGTGGCTCGAACAGCTGTTGGCCGAGTCCACCGGCAAGCAGGGCAGGGGCATCGTTCCCGTCGACCTGGAACCGCCGGTACCGCCGGCGCACTATGGATCGGACCGCCTCTTCGTACTGCTGTCGCTCACGGGCGACGATCACGCCAGGCTCGACGCCCATGCCGATGCGCTCGTTACCGCCGGCCAGCCGGTCGTGCGGATAGCGCTCTCGTCAAAGGAGATGATCGGGCAGGAGTTCTTTCGCTGGGAGATCGCTACCGCGGTAGCCGGCGCGGTGATCGGGATCGACCCTTTCGACCAGCCCGACGTCGAGGATGCCAAGATCAGGACGCGGGTGCTGATCGACGCCTACGAAGCCACCGGCAGCCTGGCGCCCGAGACCCCATTTTTCGAGGATGGCAGGGTGGCCTTCTTCGGGCCCGCCGACCGAGGCCATTCCGGCGACAACGCGGTCCAGATCCTGCGCACCCATTTAGCGCGTCCCGGCCCCGGCGATTATGTAGGGTTCCTTCTTTACGTCGAACGCAACCCGGCGAACGAGGCTCTCGTCGCACGCATGCGCGAACGGGTCGTGAAGGCGCGACACGTCGCCACCGCCGCGGGCTTCGGGCCGCGTTTCCTCCACTCGACTGGTCAGGCGTACAAGGGAGGGCCGCGCTCGGGAGTGTTTCTCGAGATCACCCGCACGCCCGATCCCGACGTCCCGATCCCAGGACGTAAAGCCAGCTTCGGCACGGTCCAGCTCGCCCAAGCGCGAGGCGATCTCGACGTGCTCGCCAGCCGGGGCCAGCGCGTCCTGCGGGTCCACCTCCAAAGCGCCAGTCTGAGCGACCTTGAAGAATTGCTCGACGAAGCACTCCGGAATTGAGCGGGAGCCTGGAAATATGCGGATCGGAATGATCGGCCTCGGCCGGATGGGAGGCAACATCGCCCGTCGGCTTCAACGCTCCGGACATCAGCCAGTGGTCTTCGACCGCAATCCTGAGGCGGTGGCGGAACTCGAGCTTGAAGGATTCGAGCCGGCTGACTCGCTTGAGGAAATCAAGAAGAAGCTGGGCACGGAGGCAGTCTTCTGGGTCATGCTGCCCGCGGGCGAGCCGACCGAGAAGACGATCCAGATCCTCCGCACGATCGCCGAACCTGGCGACGTCGTCATCGATGGCGGCAACAGCTTCTACAAGGACGATATTCGCCGGGCGAAGCTGCTGGCCGACAAGGGCATCCACTATATTGATGTCGGTACCTCGGGAGGCGTGTGGGGCCTCGAGCGCGGCTATTGCATGATGATCGGCGGACCGAAGGAGGCCGTCGACCATCTCGATCCGATCTTCGACGCGCTCGCGCCGGGCATCGGCACCATTCCGCGGACGCCGAACCGGATGGAGCATGAGGGAGAGGATGCGCGCGCGGAGAAGGGCTATATCCACGCCGGGCCCGCCGGCGCGGGTCACTTCGTCAAGATGGTGCACAACGGCATCGAATACGGCCTGATGCAGGCATATGCCGAAGGCTTCGACATTCTGAAGTCGAAGCAGTCCAGCAAGCTTCCCGAGGATGAGCGCTACGTTCTCAATCTCACCGACATCGCCGAGGTGTGGCGGCGCGGCTCTGTCATATCCTCTTGGCTTCTGGACCTCACTGCGGCGGCGCTCGCCAAGGATCAGATGCTCTCGCAGTTCTCCGGGCGGGTTGCGGATTCGGGCGAGGGGCGCTGGACCGTCGAGGCGGCCATGGAAGAGGCGGTTCCCGCTGTGGTCCTTACCGCTGCGCTGTTTGCCCGGTATCGGAGCCGGGTCGAGCACACCTTCGCCGACCAGGTGCTTTCCGCGATGCGCTTCGGGTTCGGCGGGCATGTCGAGATCCCGCAGTGAATGGAGTGACCGTGCCGGGGCGCCCGGCGACGATCGTCATCTTCGGCGCGACAGGAGACCTCACCCGCAGGCTGCTGGTTCCGGCGCTGGCCAACCTCTGCTTCGACGGACTCTTGAGCGAAGAGCTCAACGTCATCGGCATAGCCCTTCGGGATGGCGATGATGAAAGTCTGCGCGTGAGCCTCGATGAGTTCGCGCCGCAGACACAGTGCTGGCAACGATTGCGCCAGCGGACCAGCTACCTCCCCGGCGACTTCACGCTTGGGACTGTCTACGAAAGGCTCAAGCAGCGGCTGGGCGAGGACGACGCGGCATTTTATCTGGCCACGCCGCCGCAGTTCTTCGGGGTCATCGTGGACAGGCTCGCCGACGCCGGCCTCACGGAGGAACATGACGGCGGCTTTCGGCGGGTGGTGATCGAGAAGCCCTTCGGTCACGACCTCGAATCCGCACGGGCTCTCAACCAGCGGATCCTGTCGCGAGTGAACGAGAGCCAAGTTTACCGGATCGATCACTTCCTGGGGAAGGAAACCGTCCAGAACATCCTGGTCGCGCGGTTCGGCAACGCCTGGCTGGAGGCGGTATGGAACCACCGCTACGTGGACCACATCCAGATTTCAGCCGCCGAAGCGATCGGCATCGGCACCCGCGGGGCGTTCTACGACACAACCGGTGCGCTCCGGGACATGGTTCCCAACCACCTGATGCAGCTTTTGTCGATGATCGCAATGGAGCCGCCAAACAGCTTCGACGCCGAGGTCATCCGCGACGAAAAGGCAAAGCTGCTTCGGGCCGTCCGTCGCATTACCCCGGATGAGGCGCGAAGCGACGCGGTGCGGGGCATGTACGCAGCCGGCCAGGTCAACGGCCAGATGATCCCCGCCTATCGCGAGACGCCGCACGTGGACCCGAACACCGCCACCGAAACTTATGTGGCGCTCAAGCTCATGGTCGACACCTGGCGCTGGACCGGCGTGCCCTTCTATCTGCGCACGGGGAAGGCGCTCGCCGCACGGGACACCGAGATCGTGGTCACCTTCAAGCCCGTGCCATATGCGACGTTTCGGGAGACCCCGGTCGCTCATCTCCCGGCCAATCAGCTCATATTCCAGATCCAGCCGCACGAAGGGATCGACCTTGGTTTCCTGGTCAAACGGCCGGGTCCGCAAGTGGAGGCGGTCCCCGTAGCGCTCGATTTTGCTTATGCAGAGAAGTTCGCCGTCGCGCACCGGACGGGGTACGAAACCCTCCTGTATGACATGATGATGGGCGATCAGACGCTCTTCCAGCGTGCCGACCAGATCGAGGCGGGATGGGCCGTTGTGCAGCCGATCCTGGACGCCTGGGCTCGGGGCGAGGGGGTGCTGGAGGAATATACGCCAGGCACTTCCGGACCTCGCGCCGCCGACGCACTGATCGCCCGCGATGGCCGGCAATGGCACGCATTGGGTCGATAAATGGAGCGAACGAACTCCGGTCAGAAAGGGAGGCGGGACAAGGCCGGCACCTTTTTCCGCGAAGGGTTCGGAGCGCCCCAAGCTGCGCTGACTTGGATCGGCTACCGCGCTGGGCTCCACGCGACAGGCGGGCTCCGAGTGGCATTTCAGTAGTCGCCCTACCGCTCGTACAGATAATAGCGGTCTGTTGCCGTAAGATCGTGCGCGAGCTCATACACGATCGGCTCACCCGTCGGGATCTCGATCGTGGGGATCTCATCGTCCGGGATGCCAGACAGATGCTTCACCAGCGCGCGCAGCGAATTGCCGTGCGCCGAGATCACGACTCTTCTGCCGGCCTTGAGCTCCGGCGCGATCCTTGCCTCCCAATAGGGCAGCACGCGCCCGATCGTGTCCTTCAGGCTCTCGGCGTCATGAAGGCGAAGCGCGGACTCCAGCCACTTTCCTCGACGATACGGGCAATGACGGCTTCATGATCGACGCGGCCGACGATCGCGCGCCGCCACCATCGATAGAGCGCCAGGCGGGCCAACCGGGTGCTGAGGTCGGTCCGCGCAGGTGCTACATCGCTCATGCCATTCACCTATGCCTGATCCGCCGTTCGATCATCATCGTGCTGGCGCTCGCTACGCCGCGGGCGGGGCGGATTGGCACCGGCGGGCCAGCCTTCCCGCTGCCGCGTCCGGTCGCCATCGGTTTCCTCGGTCTGGTCGTGGAAGAGGATCTGCTGCGTCGGGAACGGCAGGTCGATGCCGTTGTCCGCCGCGGCCTGCCAGATCGCGAGAATGACCCGCGCGCGCAGATGAACGATGTTGGTGCGCTTGGATTCCGACCACCAGCGCGCGCGCAGCGTCACCGAGCTGGCATCCAATCCCCAAGGCAGCACTTCCGGCGCTGGGTCCGCCTCGACGCCTTCTACGTTCGCGATCGCTTCGGCGAAAACGGTCATTGCCCGATCGGGTTTGTCGCCATAGCCGATGCCAATGTCGAACTGGTCACGTCGCACCGGGAACGCCGTGTTGACCATGACAGGCGAGGTGTAGACGTCGGAATTGGGGATAATAACCCGGCGACCGTCATAGGTTTTGATGAGGGTCGCGCGACTCTGAATGTGCTCGACGGTGCCCTCGAAATCCTTGACCACGATCTGGTCGCCGCGCCGATAGGGACGGTTGATGAGCAGCAGGATGCCGGCCAGCAAATTCTGGAGGATGTCCTTGAACGCGAAGCCGATCGCGACCGAACCGATACCGAGGCTGGAGATGATCGTCGCGGGCTTTACGCTCGGGAATACGATAACGCAGGCGATCAGGACAGCCGCTGCAACGACCAGACCGAAGGTCAGCGACGCGAGAACGCCGCCAAGATCGATCAGCCCCTTGTGATGGAAAGCTCGTCGCACCCCGTTGGCGATGAGTTTACCGGCAAACCAAGCGACAATGACGAAGACGATCCCGCCGATGATGTTCGGCAACTGCAGGAAAAAGTCGTTCGAGGCGACGTGGAGCTTTGCCGTGATGAGGTCGAGCGGATTTTTCGCCGGCGGGGGCGTGACGGACTGCATTGTTGAAGAACGGGATGTCAAAACCGTTGTTCCGCAAGCGATATGGTTACGTTCATGGGAACAGCCACGTGATCGCCACACAGGTTGCCACCCCGACGACGATATTCATCGGCAGGCCGATCTTCACGAAGTCGGAGAAGCGGTAGTCGGCTGCTGCATAGACCATGGTGTTGGTCTGATAGCCGATCGGCGTGGCGAAGCTGGCGGATGCCGCGAACATGACCGCGACGATCAGTGCGCGGGGATCGTTGCCGGTCGCCTGCGCGATTCCGATCGCGACCGGCGTCATGATGACGGCGACGGCATTGTTGGTGACCGTCTCGGTCAGCAACGACGTCAGGAAATACAAGACCAGGATCAGCATCAGCGGCGACAGTCCGCCGATCCACGGCGCGATCGTGTCGACCACGAGCTGCACCGTGCCGATCGCCTCCAGCCCGCTGCCGATGCCGAGCATCGCGAAGATGAGGACGAGAACGCTGCCGTCGACCGACCGCCACGCCTCTTCAGGATCGATGCAGCCGGTTATGAGGACGATACCTACCCCGATCAGGGCGAGGAGCACGACCGGCATCACGCCCAAAGCAGCGAGAGCAATGACGCCCGCAAGCGTTCCGATCGCGATCGGAGCACGACGCCGGCGAAAGCGGCGAACGTGGCTGGTGTCTTCGGCGATGAGGTTCGTGTTTTCGTGCAGCGCCGCGATCGCTCCGGCATCGGCCGCGACGAGCAGGCTGTCGGCTGCGCGCAGGCGTACGCTGCCGAGATCGGGGCCGGGCAGATGCCGCGCGCGACCGATCCCGAGCACGCGGGCAGGCAGATTGGACAGGAACGGGATGTCGCGCAGTTCGCGCCCCAGTGCGGGGTGGGATGGCGCGATCGTGAGGCCGATCAGCCGCACGTCGTCGGCGCGCTCGTTATCGGCAAGGCGGATGGGGCGACCGACATTCTGGAGGCCGACGATCACGCCCTGGCTTCGGGCAAGCCCATCCAGTTCGTCAGCCGAACTGGCCACCACCAGGCGGTCGCCGCGATTGATCCGTAGGTCGGGGGCCGGCTCGCGCAGCAATTCGCTGCCGCGCCTGATCGCGACCAGGCGGACGGCGTCACGCTTGAGGAAGGCCAGGTCGGCAACGGTCGGGCACTTGGCCGCTTCATTGTCCGACAGCGTCAATTCGGTCAGGTAGCGGAGCTGGTGACGATCCGCGATGTCGTTGTCCGGCCGTGAGGGCAGCAGCTTGGGGCCGAGCACCAGCATGGTGGCGATGCCGGCTGCCATCGCGACGAGGCCGACGCCGGTGATCTCGAAGATGCCGAACGCCGCCTGCCCGTTCGCGCGAGCGACACCGTCGACCAGCAGGTTGGTCGAGGTGCCGATCAGCGTCAGCGTGCCCCCCAGGATCGAGAGATAGGACAGCGGGATCAGCAGCCGGGTCGCCGGTATGCCCACGGTCTTCGCCAGTCGGCGCACCAACGGGATAAGGACGATCACGACTGGCGTGTTATTGATGAAGGCGGGTGCAGTCGCAGCGCCGGTGAGCATTTCCGCTACGGTCCGCCTCGGTGCCGCGGCCGCTCGGCGGACGACGATACTGGCAAGCGCCTCGATCGTACCGGTGCGGACGAGCGCACCCGACAAGACGAAGAAAGCGGCGATCGTGATCGGTGCCGAATTGGCGAAGGCGGCCGTGACCAGCGAAGGCGTCAGCCAACCGAAGACGATCATAGCACCGGCGCCGACGATCGCGATCGTGACCGGCGGAAAGCGTTCGCTGGCAAAAGCGGCGAACAGCGCCACGATGAACACCAAGCCGATCACCGGCTGATGCGCCTGAAGCACCGTAGCAACGACGTCGAACAAACCCCCTCCCGCTTTTCTCAGGTATGCGTTCGATAACGCGCGTGCGAACCGATTGCCCCCGCGACAGGCAAATTTGGTCGTCAGTGTTGTGCCTGTTCGACCGTTTGTCGTCGACGTTTTGCGAAAAGCGATGAACCCGTCCGGTTGCTGTGACGTTCGGACTGCTTCAACTAGGAGGTAGCATGTTCGAGAAGCTGCGGATTAAGGAACATATGGAAATCGCTGGTTCGGACGGCGAGCATGTCGGCACCGTCGACAAGGTCGAGGGCGAGACGATCAAGCTGACGAAGACGGACTCGGCCGACCACCAGCACCACACGCTGCCGTTCGACATGGTCGATCGGGTCGAGGACAATCGCATCTATCTGAAGGTCACCAAGGCAGAAGCGCAGGCAGCGAAGGCCTGATCCATCGGCGCGCCACGAGCCCTCGGGGTTCCGTGGCGCTACAATGGCTGCGAAACGGGAGGTCATCGACCATGGGCTACGCACGTTTCGCAGGCATGATAGCCACCTCTACGGTGGTCATGTTCGGGCTGATGTACCTGAACACCTACGCCCTCAGCCACATCGAATTCAGCCAGACCCGCATGTGGATGGCGCTTGTCATGGGTGCGGTCATGGCGCTCATCATGATCGGCTTCATGTGGGGCATGTACAAAAACGCCCGCGCGAACATCGGCATCGTCGCGGCAGCAATATTGGTCTTTGGTGGTGCGCTCTGGCTGGTCCGCTCGCAGGAGACGGTGGACGATGTTGCCTGGATGAAGGCGATGATCCCGCATCATTCCATCGCCATCATGACCAGCGAGCGGGCGCATATCCGTGACCCTCGCGTCCGTCTGATTGCCGACCGGATCATCGATGCACAGGTTCGTGAAATCGCCGAGATGAAGCGCGAGATTGCGAGGCTGGAGGCAAATCCGGTTCCCGCTGGTGCACCCGACCTTCCCTCTTATCGTGATCGCGGCGTGGCTCCGCCCTCAGGCGAGACGGACGCCGACGCGAACGTCAATACGCTGGTGCCGATCCGCTAGGCTTGTCGTTCCCCCGTATCCATCCGGCGCAATATCCGCTCGATGGTCCCACCCTGGATGATGACGGAGAACAGCACGACGACGTATGTCGCAGCCAGCGCGATCGACCGTGCCGGCCCGTCTGGCAGTCCCAGCGCCAAAGCGACCGAAATGCCACCCCGCAGCCCGCCCCAGATGAGGGTCACGGGCGCCAGACGGCCAAGCGACAGGATGGGTTTGAGCAACGTCAGCGGTGCAGCGACGGCTATGACCCGGGCCAGCAGGACCAGCGGCACGGCCGCCACGCCCAATGTGACGAGACGCGGATCCCAAGGGATCGCCACCACCTCAAGGCCGATGATGAGGAACAAGACCGCATTCAGGATTTCGTCGATCAGCGACCAGAATTTGAGCAGATAGTCGCGGGTGACATCGCTCATGGCGTCGGCCACGCCCTTGTTGCCGATCAGCAGACCGGCGACGGCCATTGCGACCGGGCCGCTGAGGTGGAGCTGCGAGGCCAGCGCGTAGCCGCCCATCACCACCGCGAGACTTATCATCACCTCGACATTGTATTCGTCGATCGATCGCATCGCGCGGTAACCGATCCACCCGACTGCGAGCCCGAGCAGCACGCCGCCCCCCGCCTCTTGCAAGAACAGGGCACCCGCATGTCCGATCGACAGCGGTTCGGTGCCGAGCGCGGCTTCCAGCAGGATCGCGAACACCACGACGCCGACGCCGTCGTTGAACAGGCTTTCCCCGGCGACCGTCGCCTTCAGCGTCGGCGACACATCGGTGCGACCGAGCACGCCCATGACCGCAACCGGATCGGTCGGGCTGATGAGCGCTCCGAACACCAGGCACCAGATCAAAGGCACGATGAGGCCCAGCCAACCAGCGACATAGTGGAAGCCGAAGCCGATCACCGCCGTCGAGAGCAGGACACCCCCGGTACTCAGCCCGATGATCGGCCAGCGTCCACGGCGCATATCGTCCCATTTGACGTGCAGGGCACCCGCGAACAGCAGGAACGACAGCATGCCATCCATGAGCGTCGTATGGAAGTCGATGCCGGCGATGAACCCGACCACCTGTTCGCCGACGTCGCTGCCGGGCAGAAGATGATCGAGGCCGATGACGAGCAGCGACGCGACCAAGCCCATGACCGTCAGGCCGATCGAGGATGGTAGCTTCAGGATGCGGTGGTTCAGATAGCCGAGGGTGGCGGCAAGCACGATCAAGATCGCGGCGGCATCGAAGGGTGTCAGCATGGGGATCAAGCCGTTCCGGCAAGCCAGGCGGTGCCGTCCCGCAGGCGGCGCTTGAAGTCGGGCGCGTCGAGCGCGCGGCGCAGTTCGTCGGCACGCTCTCGGACGCGGGCGAGATTGAAGCCGCTCAGGCCCTCTGCCGCCAGCTCGACCAGCTTGTCGGCATAGTCCCGGACGACGGCGCGACGATCAGGCTGATCGCACTCCAGCGACACTTCGCCCAATGCGTTGAGGTAGCGCATGGCGGCGATCATGTCGGTCGCACAATATTGCGCCAGCGCGCCGAACGACCGGTCCATGAACGAGCCGAATGTCACGGGATGGGCGATGACGCGCAAAGTGCCTTCGTCATCGACGCGCAGGTGCGAGGGCAGCGACCGCTCGGCGAGATCCGATAGTGCCGCCCCCAGCCAGTCAAGGCAGGTTACGGCGGTAAAAGGGTCGTTCACGCCCGGAGACAGGGCGCGGGCGGCAATCTCGACTAGCTCGTCAATGAGGAACCGCAGATCCTGCAGCGCCGAGCGCCGAGAGCCGATGGTATATACCCCGCGCAGAGCGTCCGTGCAGTCATCGTCACACGGCGCTGGAGGCGATACCTCCATCAGTGTGCGCCCGACATGGACGAAGTCGCCCGGCTGATATTGCAGGCGCAGCACGAGATCATGCCTCTTGGCGAGGCGCATGACGGCTTCGTCGTCTAGGAACTGGATGTAGCCGGTATCTTTGGCTTTGACCGATTGCCGCTCCCGCCCGGCCGCTGCGTCCGCATTGTCGCGGAACGTCGCGGGGATGTCGGACGATGCAGCCTGATGATCGTCCGGCGCCTCGCCGACGAAGCGAGGAAACCGGTCGTCGACACCGCGCAGCAGCCGATCACCCACATCCTCGAGCACACTGTTGATGTGAATCTTGGATGGCACATGGTGAATGAAATAGATCAGCACGCCGATCGAGCAGAGTGCGAGCGCTACGCCGACGAGCAAGGCCAGGTTCGGTACGAAGCCGGCCCCGTCGGATTCTTCCGGCGAATGGATGGTGCGCAGGACGAGAAGGCAGTACAGAAACGTCGCGATGAAGGTGCCGAGCGTCACCTGATTGCCGCGATCGCGCATGAAATTGGTGAGCAGGCGCGGCCCATACTGACCGGATGCGTACACCACAGCCGCAATGGTCACCGAGAAGACGGTGCCAGCGACCGTAATCATCGAACCGCCGATCGAGGACAGCACCTGGCGGGCGCCATCCGGGCGCGAGGCGTAGAGCCAGACGTAGCCGTCCATCCATGCCGAACCAATGTAGCTGTCCAGCGCCACCATCCCACCGGCTAACAGGATGGCGGCGAAGGCCATGAGTGTGGGCACGAACCAGTAGCTGGAACCCAGATAATCAGCGAGGCGGCGGAGGCCAGCATTCATGCGCGTGCTTTCGATGTCGGCCGGCTTCGACCCTTTTCGGAATCGCGAAGCGAAGCAGGCACGCGATCATGCCGACTTTCCCGCTTTCGCTCGTTTTAACTGTGAAACGACCGAGGCAGTTCCGATGATCTCGTGTAGCGAGTAGCTCGAAAGCCGGTCCCAAATGCAAGGCCCACAGGCTGTGGGACGGGTAGGTTTTTCCTGAAATGCCATCCCATGCGAGACGGGATCGCTATGCGTTGGGGTGTCATTCCGCCCCCAACCGGACCCGGCCACCAGCGGCGCATTTTTCAACAGCCCCGAGCGATAGCCGTAGATTCGGCGAAGGTCCGCCAGATGCTCGTGCCGGGTCTCCTCGCGCGCGGCATAGAGGAGTAGATCGTCGCTGGTCAGGCCGAGCTGGGCCGCGACGAAATCCGATACCTGCGCCGGGATCAACTCGCCAGGTGCGAGCACCCGGCCCGGGTAGCGCAGGACGCACAGTTGCAGCGCGAAGCCAAAACGATTTTGGGCGCGCCGGCGCTGGCGGATATGCCCGAGATCCTCATCGCTGAGGGTATAGTGCCGCAGCAGCTCACCTTGATCGACCGGCAAGTGAAGCAGCGCCTCGCGCTGTCGATCGGTCAGGGTCACGCGACGCGGCATACATGCTCCTTATTCTTTCCGAGCTACGGTTTGAGATAGCTTGATTGAGATGCTGGTTAAGATACACAATAGCCCAATCTTATGTGCTCATGTTCGTCACCGCCTCAAACCTTCGAGACTGTTGAAAAACGCGTGCTTGCGACGGCGATGGAGGCGTGATTCACTCTTGGCAGACGGCAAGGGATCACGGACATGATGGGACGGCAGGTGGCACAGGGCGCGCTGTTCTACGGCTTCCGGCTTGATGAGCATGTGCCGGTTGACCACCTGCTCCGACGCATCGACGGCGTGTTGGACTTCGGCTTCGTGCGCGAGGCACTGGCGTCGAGCTACAGCGCGAGTGGGCGACCCTCGATCGACCCGGAGCTGATGCTCAGGATGCTGCTGGTTGGCTATCTGTTCGGCATCCGCTCGGAACGGCGTTTGTGCGAGGAGGTGCACCTCAACCTCGCCTATCGTTGGTTCTGCCGGCTTGATCTGGCCGACCGGGTGCCCGACCACTCCACCTTCTCCAAGAACCGGCACGGCCGCTTCCGCACCTGCGACCTGCATCGCCTGCTGTTCGAGCAGGTGGTCGCACGATGCGCCGTGGCCGGGCTAGTGGCGGGGCGCAACGTGGCGGTGGACGGCAGCACGATCATGGCCGACGCCAGCCGCGAGAAGAAGCTGAAGGGGGCCGACGCCGCAGACGAGCTTCGTGGCAGGGAAAGCATATCGCGACCCGTCGCCGAATACCTGGCGGCGCTCGATGCCGCGTTGCCGCCGGGCCCCGACGAACCGGCGCCCGTCGATCCGACCAGCATATCGCCGACCGACCCGCAGGCGGCGCTCACCTGCAAGCACGGACCGGCGCGATACGCATACGCCATCAACCCCCTGCTTGACCTCGACACCGACTGCATCCTCGACGTGGAGGCCACGCCCGCCCGCTTCGCAGCCGAGGTGGCGGCGACCCGGACGCTGGTGTCACGCGCCGGCACCAGGCTGGGCATCGAACCCGCCAGTCTCTCGGCCGACAAGGCGTATGGTAGCGGTCCGCTGCTCCGCTGGCTGATCGACCGGAACATCACGCCATACATCCCGGTCATCGACCGGACCCGCCAGCGGGACGCCTTCTTCACCCGGGATGCCTTCCGCTACGACCGGGAAGCGGATGCCTACCGCTGTCCGGCGGACAAGCTGCTCGGCTATTGCGGCACCAACCGGACCAAGCAGGTGCGCGTCTACCGAAGCCGGCCGGCCGATTGCGCCGCCTGCGAGCTGAAGCCGCAATGCACCATCGGTCCGAAGCGGGGTGTCACCCGGCTCGTCAGCGAGGAAGCCCGCGATACCGTGCGCGCCCTTGCCGGCACCGACGCCTATGTGCACGCACGGCGTCGAAGACAGCGGATCGAGCGCGTGTTCGGCCATCTGAAACGCAACCTGGGGCTACGAACGCTCAAGCTGCGGGGCCTGTCAGGAGCCGCCGAGGAGTTCACCATGGCTGCCGCGGCATACAACCTTCAGTTGCTCGCCCGGCAGGCCGCGGCGGCCTGATACGCGGCGTATCCCCGGTGGCCGGCGTCACCAGCCATCCGCCACGCCGATTTCGCGCAAGCCTTTTTCAACGGTCTCCTTCGTTTGTGATCCATGCTGATCGGCTACGCCCGCGTGTCCAAAGCCGACGGCTCGCAGTCGCTCGACCTGCAGCACGATGCCCTTCGCGCTGCCGGTGTCGAGCCAGGCAATATCTATGATGATCGTGCATCCGGTAGCCGTGATGATCGCCCCGGTCTTGCCGCCTGCCTGAAATCGTTGCGCGACGGCGATGTCCTCATCGTTTGGAAGCTCGACCGGCTCGGCCGAACGCTCACCCACCTGGTCAGCACGGTGCAGAATCTGTCGGATCGCGGTATCGGTCTGCGGGTGCTCACCGGCAAGGGCGCGCAGATCGACACCACGACGCCATCGGGCCGGATGGTGTTCGGCATTTTTGCCACACTGGCGGAGTTTGAGCGGGATATGATCCGCGAGCGCACCATGGCTGGCCTGGCCGCTGCCCGCGCGCGGGGACGCAAGGGTGACCGCAAGTTCGCCCTCTCCAAGGCCCAGGTGCGGCTCGCTCAGGCTGCTATGGCCCAACGCGACACGTCCGTTTCCGACCTCTGCAAGGAACTCGGGATCGAGCGCGTCACTCTCTACCGCTATGTCGGTCCCAACGGGGAACTCCGGGATTACGGTCAGCGCGTGCTTGCTGCCAAAACGCGATGATGATGACGGGAGCCCCGATCAAACTTACCCAAGCGGACGCCGCAGACGTTGCAGACCTGTACAACCGTTGCAGCGACTATTTCCTGTTGCAGGACGGGGCCGCGCCCACGCTGGACGATGCTCGCGAGCTTTTCTCCGATGTGCCGCCCGAAAAGAGCGCCCACAATCAAGCTGTCCTGGGATGGAAGGGGCCTGGCGGCCTATATGCAATCGCGGCCATCCTCCGCGATTATCCGCGTGATGGCACATGGTATCTCGGCTTCATGATCGTAGATGCCGCACAGCGTGGTCGTGGCGTCGGACGCTCAATTTACTCGACGGTCGAAAGCTGGGCCGCTGCGAGAGGTGCCACAGAGATTCGGTTGGCCGTGCTGGAAGCGAATGAAGCGGCAGAGCGATTTTGGCGTTCTCTCGGCTTCGTTGAGTATCGGCGCGTTGGGCCAGACACCTTCAAAATGCGTAGCCATCGCCGGATAGAACTGAGCCGTCGCCTTTCTGGCGCGACCGTAGAAGGCAGCAACAAGTAAGATCTCGCGCCGGCTATCTGGGCGAGCTTGGCGTAGGATTCCGCCCCCTCCCGCAAACGCCCCCTGCTAGGTGGTCGGCATGCCCCAAGCGACACTTCAGGCCTGGCTTTCACTCTATGCCGCGGTCGGCGTCATGGTGGCGATGTGCGCTGTCCTTGCGATGATAAAGACCGCCCACGATTATCGTACGGGAACCAGTAAGCTCCCCACCGCGACCGTCCTCGACAAGGTACTCGTTGCACCCCGGTTATGGATACGTTGGCAGATCAACTATCTGCTCGGCGCGCCGGCGATCCTCGGAATTGCGATCTATTACGCGCACTACCTCGGGTTCGATACTCTTGTAGACGTGTAAGCGAGTAACTGGACCCCCCTGCCCCGGAATTCCTGTCGATCCACTGCCAAACCGGCGGTCTGAATCGATGCTGTCCTGAACGATCCGGTGCTCCACCCTCGAGTGATCGCTGTGACATAGTCCATCGTCTCGCGAAACGGCGGAATACGGCGCATCGATCGAATGCGTCCTGGACCTGCATTGTATGCGGCCAAGGCTAGATCGACCCGCTTGAACTCATCCAGATGCGCGCGGAGGTATCTGGCCCCTCCCCTCAGGTTCGACAACGGATCTCTCGAATTGAAAACTCCAAGTCCACGCGCTGTACCGGGCATCAATTGGGTAAGGCCAACGGCGCCCTTCGGTGATACGATCAATGGGTCATAGCGGCTTTCCTGGGCCACCAGTGCATCGAAAAGCCCGACTGGCACACCAGCTTCGCACGCCACGGCCTGGATCAAAGGATAATATTGAGCCCGCCGAGCTTCGAGCCAGCCTGGAAAATCGCCGCGTGGATGGTAGGGCGTGATCGAGCAAGCCTGTGGGGTGTAGAGATAACTTGCCATATCGGACATCGCCGCCCGGCGAGCTCCCCCCGAAACCTGGCCAGTCTGCATCCAAAGGGGCACCGATATATGCGACGTGCTTATTGCCTCCTCTTGGGGTTCCATTACGGGGCTGCCGAATGATCTGAAGTCATTGCCTAAAACGGCTTCCATGCTTGGTACTGGCGGCGTTCCGTCTGTTGGCATACCCCGCATTCTCGGGCCCACATCGATGACGGCTTCAACTGCCTGCCCATCAAATGTCATTACCTCGGCCTGCTTAGCTGCCGATGTTTGCGCCCATAGCAGTGCCATAACACTACCCACTACGCATAAGCTCGAGTTCGATCGCGTGTTCATCGATCATTGAACATCATGTTTCGATCAACCGCACAACGTGGAAAAAAATTCCACTATCTCCCAGTGCTTGATCCAGACTAGGTCAGGCAAACCCCGTGGGTAGCAGCTAGCTCACAGATATCTGCTGGTTGGGTATCAGCTAGCTATCACATAGGTAGCGGTTGCCAAACTGCTAGAGAGCGGCTAGCTATCCAGTCGTTCGAACTATCACAGGATCGGTCATGGCTGCTGTCGTAGCATTCGTCTCACAAAAAGGCGGTGTAGGAAAAAGCACCTTGGCAAGAGCCCTTGCTCGCGAGGCGGCGGCAGGCGAACTGCGGGTTAAAATCGCCGATCTCGATACTCAACAGGGCACTTCGGTCGATTGGCACCGAGCACGCCTTGGCATCTCCATCGAGCCGATTGTGTCGGTTGAGGCATTCAAAACCGCGTCTCAGGCCCTGGCCGCTGCAGACGGCTTCGATCTGCTTATCATCGACGGCCCCGCTCGGACCAGCAAAGCTACACTTGAAATTGCACGGTCATCGTCACTCGTGGTTCAACCCACCGGCGCATCCTTGGACGATCTCAGGCCTGCCGTCCGCGAATACCATGCCCTTGTTAAGGAGGGTATCCCGACTGGACGGCTCGTTTTTGCGCTCAACCGCATTGGAACTTCGGCTGAAGAAAATGACGCGCGGGCGTATTTGACCGAAGCGGGGTATAATGTCCTCGACGGTTCGATCGTGGAACGACCAGCATACCGGCAAGCGCAGAACCAAGGCCTGTCAATTACCGAAACCAAATTCTCCGGCCTTAACCAGCGTGCTGATACTCTGATCCAATCCCTAATCGACAAAGTAGCGGGGTGAATGATGGCCGATATCTCGAAGCTAAAGAAGGCTACTCGTTTGGGTTCACCCCCACCAATCAGTGAGGCGAGCCAGAATTTGGATGCACCCGAAGTAGCCCCCGCCCCTCCGGCTGCACCGCTGATAACCGCAACCCGCATTGATGCCCGCAGTTCGCGCAAGACTAACCGCACTCAACAATTTGCGACTAGGGTCACACCCGAATGGGACAATCGAATCCGCGAAATAGCTCAACGTGAGGGTCTGCTTCTTACAGAAGTGCTCGAGAAGGCACTCGACGCTTATGAGAAACTGCTAGCTCAAAGGTAGCTAGCCGCTAGATACCAGCCATCTCAACGCTAGATAGCGGAGGTCTAACTGCTAACACGGGGATCTTCCGCTAGCTGCTAGCCAGCAGCTACTGAGTCACCTGGGAAGGGAGAGAAGGGGGTCAGAGGCAGCGAGAAAGGATCGGTCATGCCCCTCGTTGCGCTGAAACCCACCCAGACCATCGTGGACATCGTCGGCGCCCTCGGCGGCACCTGGCACGGCTACAACGCCATGTGCCGTTGCCCGGCCCACGCCGACAGCGATCCCAGCCTCTCGATCCGGCAGGGCCATGACGGCATCCTCGTTCACTGCTTCGCCGGCTGCACCGCCGAGGACGTGCTCCGCGAGATCGCGCGCATCAGACCCGGACGCACCTACGACCCACCCGCTGAACAGCGCACCGGCAGACCCGCCAACATCGAACGGCTGTGGAACGAGGGGTTGCCGATCGCCGGAACGCCCGCGGAAGCCTATCTCCGCTTTCGCGGCATCACCGGCGCCTTCGACGACCTGAGCTACCACCCGCGCTGTCCGTGGGGACCGAAACCGCATACCCGGTTCCTCCCGGCGCTGCTGATCGCGGCGCGGGAGGGGCGCACGCTGCGCTCGATTCAGCGCATCTTCCTCGACCTCGCGCATGGCGGCTATCTCGACAAGGCGACGCTCGGCACGCCGGGAGGTGCGACCTGGCAGGGCATGCGCGTCACCGACACATTGGCGCTTGGTGAGGGGTTCGAGACCTCGGCCGCCTTCACCCAGATCCACGGCATCCCGTGCTGGGCGACGCTCGGCGCGGCGCGGCTCGACCGTGTCCACATCCCCGATAGCGTCACCACGCTGATCTTCGCCGAGGACAATGACTTCGAGGGCCGACGCGCACGACGCAAGGCGTGGGCCGCCTATCGGCCGCGCGGGCTGACGCTGAAGCGGATGCCGCCACCCTCACGTTATGGCGACTGGGCCGACGTCGTGAAACCCGGAGCCTGAGAGGGAAGGGGGGTCGGGGTCGTGAGCTGCACGAGCAGCCACAGACCCGGAGACCCCCATGACCGACCTGTTCGACCCTGCGCCCGCGCGCGCCGACCATGCCACCGCTGCCGCCCGCCTGCTGCTCCCCGCGATCGCCGGCGACGCGAAGATCACCCGAGCGATGCTCAACGACGCGATGATCCGCGCCTATGGCGGCACCGACGCCGATGGTCGCTGGACCCAGCGCGAGAGCTTCGAGGTGCTGGAGCATGCGACCGCGCTGGCGGTATGCGCAGCAGGCACCACGCCGGCGGTCGACGCCGCGATCGGGCTTATGGCGCGCCTTCCTACCCAGACCGTGCGCAGCGAGGAGCAGATCGACTGGCAGCAATTCTCGACCCCGCTCGATCTCGCCACGATCACGGTCATGCTCGCGAACGCACGCGCGGATGACATCGTACTCGAACCGAGCGCCGGCAACGGTCTCCTGGTAGCGGGCCTCCCGCCGATCGCGGCGCTCCAGCTCAACGAGATCGATCCCGCGCGCCGCGAGCGGCTGTCGGCCACCTTCCCGAAAGCCAGCGTTACCGGCCACGACGGCGCGCAGATCGCCAGCGTCATGGCATCCGCGGAGCGCCCCAGCCTCATCCTGATGAACCCGCCCTTCTCGCGCTCGCTCGGCCGCGGTGCCGACGCGCTCGCTGCGGTCCGCCACCTGCAGGCGGCGATCAAGCGTGTGCGGCCTGGCGGGCGCGTCGTCGCGATCATGCCCGACTGGTTCTTCAACTCCGCGCGCATGGGCACGATCTGGTCGACGACGCTGGCGAGCGTCGCGCTGCGCACCTCGATCCGGCTGACCCATGCCTATGGCAAGCACGGCACCGGAGTCGCGGTGCGACTCTATGTCATCGACAAGACGGTGGGTGATACCACGACGGTCACGCTCCAGCGCGGCGCCGTAAGCGACCTGGTCGAGGCGCTGGTCATCCCGCCCCGGCAGGATCTGATCCCGGAGGCCGCCACTCCGGCGCCGGTCAAGCGGGGCGGGGGGCTGTCCCTCCTGCGCAGCGTGAGATCGAAGCCCGCTGCCACCCCGCGCATCTTCCGCGCTCTCGCCAGGAACGAGGTTCTCCCGGTCGGCTACCAGGTACTCGAGACGCCGGCGCCACTCGCCGAGCAGTCCGGCGTCTATCTGCCCTATCGGCCGAGCCGTATCGTGTTCGACGCTGCCGGCGAGCATCCGACCGCGCTGGTGGAATCGATCGCGATGGGCTCGATCCCCGCGCCGATCCCCGTCCATGTTCCGTCGCTGCCCGAACGCACCGTCACCGAACGCCTCCTGTCCTCCTCGCAGCTCGAGACCGTCGTTTACGCCGGCCATGCCTGGACCCAGTATATCCCGGGCCTGAGCAAGCCAGACAAGGAGGGCGTGGGGCTGGTGCTCTCCGACGACGGACGCGCGTACCGCAAGGGCTATTTCCTGGGCGACGGCACCGGGGCAGGGAAGGGGCGGCAGGTCGCGGCCGTCATCCTCGACAACTGGCTGGCGGGTCGTCGCAAGAACATCTGGATCAGCAAGAACGAGGCGCTCCATACCGACGCGATCCGCGACTGGACCGCGCTCGGCGGTCTCGCGGCCGATGTGCAGCCGCTCTCGCGCTGGAAGATCGACGAGCCCGTCACGATGGACGAGGGCGTCCTGTTCGTGACCTATCCGACGCTGCGCTCCAACCGCGGCGACGCCACCCGGCTCGATCAAATCATCGCCTGGGCCGGTGCCGACTTCGACGGCGTCATCGCGTTCGACGAGGCGCATGAGATGGGCGGCGTCGCGGGTGGCGAAGGGTCGATGGGCACCAAGAAGGGCTCGCAGCAGGGCATCGCCGGCGTTCTCCTGCAGAACCACCTGCCCGACGCCCGCGTGCTCTACGCCTCGGCGACCGGCGCGTCGGAGGTGAACAACCTCGCCTATGCCGTGCGGCTCGGCCTGTGGGGGCCGGAGACCGCCTTCGCCAACCGCGAGGCGTTCATCACCCAGATCCGGCAGGGCGGGATCGCGGCGATGGAACTGGTCGCGCGCGATCTCAAGGCGACCGGCCTCTACACCGCGCGCGCGCTGAGCTTCGCCGGGGTCGAATATGACATCCTCCGCCACGAGCTGACGCCTGAACAGATCGCGGTGTACGACACCTATGCCGATGCCTGGGCGATCATCCATCGCGGCCTTGAAAAGGCGCTCGAACTCACCGGCGTCGTCGACGGCAACGAGGGCAAGACGCTCAACTCGGGCGCGAAGGCCGCGGCGCGCTCGCGGTTCGAAAGCTGCAAGCAGCGGTTCTTCGGGGCGCTCCTCCTGTCAGCGAAGCTCCCGACCGTCATCGCGGCGATCGAACAGCATCTGGCGGCCGATCAGTCGGTCGTGCTGCAGCTGGTCAGCACCGCCGAGGCGATCCTCGACCGCCGCCTGGGCGAACTGTCGCCCGACGAGCGCGCCGACCTCGACATCGATCTCTCCCCGCGCGAGGCGGTGTAATGTTGAGCTCAACATTACAGAAATTCTTTGCAGTCGCAGTTTATGTCGAGCGTGGCGGCAGGAGGCGCAGGTTTCCTTCGGTTTTCCATGATTTCACTCCAGATAATTACGGTTCCCTCGACCTCAACAAGTCGAAGGAACCAACATGCGATCAAGATCATCATTGCCGTTTCGAGCGGCCCCGCTCCGGGTCGACGACCCGCCCAGTCACGACGCTCTACTCACCGCATTCCTCTCCTCTCTGTCGCTCGACGAGAGGTCAGGCAGTGCGGTTCTGTTTGGCGCTGCGGCCCGTCATTTCCTGCATTGGATGGAACTGCACGGGATCGCGATCCGCACGATCGACGATCGGACCGTTCGGCGGTTCGAGAAGCATCGGTGCCGTTGCCACCGGTATTCGGCGCAGCAGCCAGTTTATAAGGCGGACATTGCAGCGCGGGTCAGGCGCTTCGTCCGCTTCCTGGAAGATCAAGGCTACGTCGATGTCGACGACGGGATGGACGATCTGCCACGGTACCTCGCCGACTATTTCGATGGGATCGATCGCTTGCAACTCGCGCAAGGACCGGCCCAGTCCTATCGATCCGAGGCCGAGCATTTCGCGGCCTGGCTTCGCATTGTGCGGCGGCGGTGGGCCGATATCGACGACACGATCATCGACCAGTACGGCGCGCATGTTTGTCGCTGTCCGGTCTGGCGCAAGCGAGGCAAGCTCGTTGCATCAGGTGCGAAGCGTCGACGGCGGTGCGCTCGGCACTTCGTCGAGTTTCTGCGGCGGCAGGGTGCCATCCCACCAGTCGAACCGGTGGCGGATGCTGACCCGCACATGGCGGCTTACCTTGCCTGGCTTCGGCAACATCGCGGCGCCACCGAAGAGACGATCCGCCGCTACCGGGCCGACATTCGTCGGCTCATGCCCATGCTGGGCGAGCCTTCGCAATGGGATGCGGCGGCGCTCAGGCGGGCGTTTGAACGACGAAGCAAGGAGACGCCGGGATCCGTCTCGCTGATCGTCACGATCATGCGGAGCTACATCCGCTTTTTGATTGGGCAAGGCGAGTGTCGACCGGCACTGTTGCACGCGATCCCTTCGGTCCAGCGATACCGCCTGTCGACGCTGCCCCGCCACGTCGACCCGGCAACGGTCGAGCAGATCATCGACGCCTGTCCGACAGGCCGCCCAGTGGAAGTTCGGGACAAGGCCATCATTCTTCTGCTCGCCAGGCTCGGCCTGCGTGCCGGCGATATTCAGGATATGCACCTCGAAGACATCGACTGGCGGTCCGGTCATCTGACGGTCAAGGGCAAGACCAGACGGCCAGACCGGCTGCCGTTACCCCAGGATGTTGGCGACGCGATCCTGGACTACATTGCCACGGCCCGTCCCAAGGCCGCCGATCCGCACTTGTTCGTACGCGCGCAAGCCCCGTTCCGGCCATTCCGTTCGTCCGCCGAGATTGCCGGCATAGTTGCGCGCACGCGTGAACGCGGCGGGATCCAGGGCGTGCCGACCGGATCGCACATCTTCCGGCATTCGCTTGCCACCAACTTGCTGCGCGCAGGCGCGGGGCTGGAGTCCGTCGGGACCATCCTGCGCCACAGCTCACCCGAGACCACCGCCATCTACGCCAAGGTCGATCTGCCGATGCTCATGAAGATCGCCCAGCCATGGCCAGGAGAACCGTCATGCTGAACACGCACATTTCCCGCTACGTTGCACTGCACCGCAGTCTTGGCCGGAAGTATGACGAACAGGATCGGCTGCTCCGCCTCTATGCAGCCTACGCAGGGCATTTCGGTGACCAACACACCCAGGTCCAGCGCATCTACGACTGGTGCCACACGGCGAGCTCGCAATATGTGGCACAGACCCGCTTCGACACCGTTCGCAACTTCAGCCTTTTCGCCCATGCCGAGGAACCCGCCCACGAAGTGCCTCCTGCTGGCGTCTTCGGCCGGGGTAAGCGTCCACGCCCGACCCCGTATATCATCGAGCCCGAACAGATCCGCGCCATCATGGCCGCGGCGCTGGACCTGCCGCCCAAAGGCACAATCAGCCCCCACACCTACCATTGCCTGTTCGGATTGCTGGCAGCGACTGGCCTGAGGATTTCCGAAGCCCTCGCGCTACAGTGTGACGATCTGGGCGAAGACGGGTTGATCATTCGCAATGGCAAGTTCGGCAAGCAGCGCCTCGTCGCGTTGCAACCGTCGACCCGGCAGGCGCTCGAAGCATATCTCGCGACCCGAGCGAGGCTCGGCGCCACGGGCAATGACCTGTTCGTCACCATCCGAGGACGGGCACCCCACAAGGTTCGCGCCCACATCGTGTTCGTCCGGTTGGCACGACAGCTTGGATACCGCGGACCGACCGGAACAGCGGGTATGCGGATGCACGATTTGCGCCATACCTTCGCCGTGCGCTCGCTGGAGTCCTGTCCGCCGGACAGGGAGGCCGTGGCACATCACATGGCCGGCCTCAGCGTCTATCTGGGACACGCGTCGGTCGCCAACACCTACTGGTATGTCGAGGCCACCCCGGTGTTGCTGCGCGACATCGCGGTCGCCAGCGAACACCTTTACCTGGGAGAAGCGGCATGACGGCACTCGCCCCTTATCTCTCGGCGTACCTGCGCGAACATCTTCCGCGCGACCGCGCCGTCAGCCCGCACACGGTGAAGACCTACGCCAACTGCTTCGTGCTGCTGGTCCGGTTCGCTGCCGACCGGTTGAAGCGTCGGCCAACCGATCTTGAGGTCGAGGATCTCGGCACGGACCTCATCCTGGCCTTCCTCCACCATGTTGAGAACGGACGCGGCAGCTGCGTGAGGACCCGCAATGGCCGATTGGCAGCGATCCGATCATTCTTCCGGTACATCGAGTATCGCGTGCCTGCCTGTCTCGATCAGGCCCTGCGCATTCGTGCGATTCCAACCAAGAAGACCGACAAGGCACTGATCGACTACCTCGACCGGGCAGAGATCAAGGCTTTGCTTGATGCACCTGATCCCCGGACCCGCCTCGGCACTCGTGACCGCGCTATGTTGCACCTGGCCTATGCTGGCGGGCTCAGGGTGTCGGAACTCGTATCGCTGCAACAGCGCGATTTCCCGGACCGTTCGCTGTCCACCATGCACATCATGGGAAAGGGCCGCCGCGAACGGGTCTTGCCGCTCTGGAAAGAGACCCAGATCGCATTGCGCGCATGGCTTGCGATCCGCCCCGAAGCGCAGGTTTCCGAGATATTTCTCAACGCGAACGGGCAGCCCATGACGCGTGACGGGTTCGCATTCCGACTGGCCGAACACGTTAAGATTGCCGGAATCAAGCAGCCTTCGATCCTCGGAAAACGGGTCACGCCGCACGTGCTGCGCCATTCCTGCGCCATGCACACGTTGGCGGCGACAGGTGACATTCGCAAAGTCGCGCTGTGGCTCGGCCACGCCAGCATCCAAAGTACCGAGGCCTATCTGCGCGCCGATCCCGAGGAGAAGCTGCAGATTCTCGCGGCCCACGGCGCCCCCGCCATCATGCCCGGACGCTTCAAGCCGCCATCCGACGCTCTGATCACCATGCTTACCGACGTTCGAAGACTGGCCTGACCCGTCCCCAGACATTCCCCTGATCCTCATATATTATCTGGAGTGAAATCATGGAAAACCGAAGGAAACCTGCGCCTCCTGCCGCCACGCTCGACATAAACTGCGACTGCAAAGAAGCCGTGATCGACTATCTGACGCGGGCATTCCCGGTCCAGCAGATGACCTTCTTCCGCGATGACACCGGCGAGGTGCGCTCGCGACCGCTGTTCGACGAGAGCGGCCACCCGGTCACCAACCCCGAAGCCGAAGCCGAGCGCGACAATCTGGTCGAGCAGCTTTGCGCGCTGCCGCCGATCGCGGCCGTGCTCGATGCCATCATCACCCGGTTCGGCACCGAGATGGTCGCCGAGGTGACGGGGCGCACCAAGCGCCTCATCACGGTGAGCGGGGGAGGGCAGAAGCTCGAATCGCGCTCGGCCCGCGCCACGCAGGCCGATTCCGCCGCCTTCATGGAAGGCACCAAGCGCATCCTGGTCTTCTCCGACGCCGGCGGGACCGGGCGGTCTTATCATGCCAGCCTCGATGCGAAGAACCAGCAGCAACGCGCGCATCTGCTCCTGGAGCCGGGCTGGAGGGCCGATCGCGCGATCCAGGGCCTGGGACGTACCCACCGCACGCATCAGGCCTGCTCGCCCCTGTTCCGGCCCGTCACGACCGACTGCAAGGGCGAACTCAGGTTCACCTCGACCATCGCGCGGCGTCTAGACAGCCTCGGCGCTCTGACGCGCGGCCAGCGCCAGACCGGGGGGCAGAATCTGTTCGACCCGGCCGATAATCTCGAAAGCGACTACGCCAAGGCGGCGCTCATCAGCTGGTATCACCTGCTCGTCGCGGGGAAGCTGACCAGCACCAACCTCACCGATTTCCAGCATCGCACCGGCCTGGAACTGCTCGATACCGACGGCGTGTTGAAGGAGGATCTCCCGCCCATCCAGCGCTGGCTCAACCGGTTGCTGGCGCTGCCGATCGGGCTCCAGAACTGCATCTTTGACGAATTCCTGGCGCTGGTCGAGGCACGGGTCGCGGCCGCGCGCGAGGCGGGGACACTCGATGTCGGCGTCGAGACGATGACGGTCGAGACCGCGACCGTGCTCGACGATACGATCCTGCGCACCGACCCGGTCAGCAAGGCGACCTCGCACCTGCTGACGATCGAGGTGACCCGGCGCCGCAACCCCATGTCGCTCGAGCGCGTGCTGCGCATCGCCGATACCGACCAGACCGCCGTGTTCGTGCGCAACGGCAAGTCGGGCAAGGTCGCGCTGCGCACCAACGCGCGCTCCTGGCTGACCGAGGACGGGGTGGCGGTGTCGCGCATCGAACTGATACGTCCGACCCGGCACGAATATCTCGCACTCGACGATCTCTACGAGACGGCCTGGGAGGAATGCAGCCGCGCACGGTTCGAGGCGGAATGGTCGGCCGAGGTCGACGAGATCCGCGGCAAGCTCGACGTCGAGACGATCCGGCTCGCGACCGGCCTTCTGCTGCCGATCTGGTCGGCGCTGCCGAGCGACCATCTCGTGGTCAACCGCGTGGTCGATGCCGAGGGTCGCTCCTGGCTCGGGCGCATGGTGTTCCCGGGCGACGTGCCGGCGCTGTTCTCGAAGATGGGCCTCGACAGCAACGACGTGCTCAGCCCGGCCGAGGTCGCGCGCGCCGCGATGGAGGGCGGGACGGTCACGATCCGGCGACCGTTCGTGTGCGAGGTGAAGCGCGTACGCGTCAACGCCAAGCCGCGCATCGAGATCAGCGGCGCACCGGCCGACCAGCTCGCGTGGCTCAAGTCGATCGGCTGCTTCACAGAGATCATCGCCTACAAGACGCGCGTCTTCATCCCCGTCGAGACGGCCGATGCGGTTCTCGCAAAGCTGATGGCCTGACCGGCACGATAACAGCCAGCTAGCAGCAAGGTAGCCGCTTGTCGGCGAGCCCCAGTCGCCCTCCCGCCCAAGCGGGAAACGAGAGGGGAGAAGGAGCGGGGAGGGTGTCCGGGTCGGGGGAAACACCCGTGCACCGGACACTTTCCCGCTCATGGAGACGATAGATGACCCAGACCGTCAAACTCGCGAAGCTGAAGCGTTCCGAGAAGAACGTGCGCACCACCCCGCCCAAGAATATCGAGGCGATGGCCGCCAGCATCCGCGCTCGCGGCATCATGCAGAACCTGCTGGTGACCGCCGCCCGCCCGAAGGGCATGTTCGAGATAATCGCCGGCGATCGCCGCTATCTCGGTGCGATGATGCTGGCCGAAGCCGGCGAGATCGTTGCCGCCGACTATGACGTGCCGGTCAAGATCATCACCGGCGACGAGGCGGACCTGCGCGAGGTGTCGCTGACCGAGAATTTCCAGCGCGAGCAGATGACCGTCGCCGAGGAATGCGTCGCGTTCCAGCACTTCCTCAAGACCGACGGTGACGTCGACGCGGTCGCCAAACGGTTTGGCCAGACCCGCCGCTTCATCGAGGGACGGCTGCGCCTCGCCGATCTTGCCGAACCGATCTTCGAAGCCTTGGCCGCGGGCAAGATCTCCTACGAGATGGCCAAGGCCTACGGCTCGACGGCCGACAAGGCCAAGCAGGAGCGCGTGTTCGAGCAGTATGGTCACTCGTCCTACGTCAACGCCGACCAGATCCGTCGCGCGATCGCCAACGACACGATGAAGGCGACGGATCCGATCGCGATCCTGGTCGGTGCCGATGCCTATGTCGCCGCGGGCGGCCGCATCGAGCGCGAACTGTTCAGCGAGGACGGTGACCGCTGGACCGACCCGGAACTCGCGCAGACGCTCGCTGCCTCGCTGATGGAGGCCGAGGCCAAGCGGCTCGGCGAGGAACTGGGCGTCGCATGGGTGCGCCCCGTCGCCACGACCAGCCTCTACGGCATCACGTCCGACCTCCACCGCGTGACGCTGCCGGCAGCGCCGCTGACGGACGAGGAACAGACGCGCTGCGACAAGATCGAGGAGCGCGTGCAGGTCATCGAGAGCGATATGGAGGACGAGGGTATCGATGACGACACCTATGCCGCGCTCGATGCGGAATCGGATCGGCTGCGCGAGGAATATCAGGCGATCCACGACAAGGCGCCCGAGCTGACCGACGAGGTCAAGGGCCAGGTCGGCGTCTTCCTGACGCTCGGCCGCGACGGCAAGATGACGCTCGACACGACCTATTACAGCGAAACGCCGATCCGCCTGCCCGGGGACGATCGGCCGCTGCCGTCGTCGCCGTCGTCGCGTCGCACCGCCGACCTGCCGCCCGAGGCGGTCGCTCCTGGCGGCAAGCCGCTCAGCGCGCGGCTCCATGACGAACTGGCGGTCCAGCGCCGCGACATCCTCGCCGCCTCGATCCTCGGCGATCCGGGGCTCGCGCTCGACTATATGCTGTTCTGCCTCGCCGACCCCAGCCACGGCTACGGCCGCTACGGGACGACGGTTCGGGCAGGGCGTCCGCAGGACCCGCAGATGCCCAAGGATCAGCCCGCCACGCAGGCGCAGGTCGCGATCGCCGAAGCCCGCGAGGGTCTCGACACGTCGTGGACGGAAGGGTCGAACCCGGTCGAGCGGTTCGAGGCGTTCCGCGCGCTCAGCGACGACGCCAAGGCGGCCTGGCTCGCGGTCGTGGTGGCGACCTCGCTCGAGGCCAAGCCCGATTACAGCTCGGTCACCACCAACCCGCTCCATGCGCGGCTCGCCTCGATCCTCGAGATCGAACCCGCCAAATGGTGGCGCCCTACCTCGGCGAACTTCTTCGACCGCGTGTCGAAGGGTACGCTGCTGGCGCTGCTCACCAACGTCGGGGGCGCGCCGCTCGCGGCCCGCTACATGGCCTCGAAGAAGGGCGAGATCTCGACCAGCTGCGAGAAGCTGTTCGCCGGCGAAGCGATCACCGAGGCGGAGACCAAGGACGCGGCGCTGGCCTGGGTGCCCGACGCGATGCGGTTCGATCTCGTGTCGGTCGCCGGTGCCGACGAGGCAATCGACGACGAGCCCGGCGATGAGGGCTTCGACGACGACGACTACGGCGACACCGATGATCTCGGTGCCGACGATGCCGGGATCGACAGCGACGAGGCGCTGATCGCGGCCGAATAGCCCCCCGATACCCCCGGCCCGTTCGTCTCCCGGGCACACCTTGGCGGCTGTCCCTCACCGGGGCGGCCGCCTTCTTTTTACCCGCGGACCGTCACGCGTGGCCCGCGCATCGAGGGAGCTTTCCCATGACCTTTCACCGCAAATCGACTGCGCCACGCCGCGATGTCGCGGCCGAGATCACCAACCTCATAATCGCCAAGCTTGAAGCCGGCGTCCTGCCCTGGTCGCGCCCCTGGGGACTGACCGGGGCAGGGGGGCGACCGCTGCGGCATTGCGGCACGCCCTACACCGGCATCAACGCGCTCTATCTCTGGGCGATCGGCGACGCCCAGGGGTTCTCTGGCCGCAACTGGATGACCTACCGACAGGCGACCGAGTTGGGCGGACAGGTACGGCGCGGCGAGCATGGCGCGCACAGCGTCTATTATTCGACCTTCTCGAAAACCGAGGCGGACCGCGTCACCGGCGAGGCGGCGACGAAGAATATCCGGTTCCTGCGCTCGTACACGGTGTTCAACGTCGATCAGATCGACGGTCTCCCGGCGTATTATTATCCGGTGCCCGCACCGCCCGAACCGCGCATCGAGAGCCGGCACCGCGCCGCGATCGATGCCTTCTTCGGAGGCCTGCCGGCGACCGTGCGGCATGGCGGCGATCAGGCATTCTATTCGCCGATCGGCGACTATATCCAGCTACCGCAGCGCGGCGCGTTTCGCTCGGACGATCATTACGCCAGCACGCTCGCGCACGAATATGTCCATTATTCGGGCGCGCCGCAGCGCCTCAACCGCGAGTTCGGCAAGAAGTTCGGCGACAACGCCTATGCGTTCGAGGAGCTGGTCGCCTGCATCGGCCAGTGTCTGGTGTGCGCCGACCTCAATCTGCCCGGCGAGCTGCACGACAACCACGCCAGCTACGTCGATCATTGGCTGAAGATCCTGAAGGGCGATTCAAGCGCGATCATCAAGGCCGCGGCGAAAGCCGAGCAGGCGGTGACCTGGCTCCATAACGCCGCCGCGGGTGGCGCGCCCGGGATCGACCAACCCGAAGCCCTCGCAGCATGACCTGGAGATCGCACCATGCACATCGAATTGCGCAAGCTGAAGGTGGTCGACGCTTTGTCCGAGGAAACGACCTGCTACTCGGCCGAGATCTGGATCGATGGGCAGCGCGCCTTCCTCGCCTCGAACCGCGGTCATGGCGCCGCGGACGATTACCATGCCGTCGGCAGCGTCACCGAACAGGCGGTCGATGCCTGGCTCGCCGCCAACCGGCCCGTCTCGCGGCTCGGCGACAGCGTCATGCCGCACTGCCTCGAATTCGAGGTGGCGGCGCTCATCACCCGGATCGAGGAGGCGAAGCGGCTGCGCCGGCAATGCCGGACGAAGCTGGTGACGATCGAGGGCGACCAGGTGTTCTGCTATCGGCTCAAGGGCAGGACACCCGCCATCGTGTTCGCCGGCGTGCAACGCCTCACCCCGTCGGCGCGCATGGTCAACGGCGATGACGCCGCGCTCGACGAGGCGGTCGCCGTGATGATCGCCCAGGCCGGGAAGCACGCCCCATCCTGATCGCATGACAGCTTCCACCCGATAGGACAGGATACGCACCATGCAACCGCAACGCCGCCCCCTCATCCGCGCACTCGCCTTCGACGAGGTCGGCGCCGCGATCGGCCGCCTCGTGGATGTCGCCTCGTCCGATACCGGGCAGGCCGCGCGCGTCGCGGACTTCCTGCTGGCGTGGTGGAATGGTGACGACAACGGCCACTTCCCCATCCTCCACCTCAGCAACTGCGACGCGATCATTTCCGAGGACATGCTAATTGTCATGGCCTGGCTCGCGCAGGAGCCTGCGATCTATCCCGATGCGTGGGGCTATCGTGACGCAATGGTCGACCTTGTCGGCCGATGGAGGCTGCGATGAGCGCACGGCCGTTACAACCATTATGGGCCTGCTTTCGTTTGCCCCGAACGCAATCATGGCGGCAGACCGTAGTGGGAGACTGGCATGAGCGATAATATACGGCTCGCGCTAATGCGGCAGGCGCTCGCGCTTTATGACGCGACCGACGACGGAGCGACCGTTGCCGCCTGTCATCTGCAGGCCGCGGTCGATGCGGAGCAGGGTCTGCGGCCTATGCAACCGGGCGAGGACATCGATCCTGAAATACCGGAGCAATTACGTAACTGGTTATCGTGAAGGGGAGGGGGAGCGAATTTCTGAGCGCGTGAGGCGCTCGGGAGATCGCTCATGCCCTACGATGTCGCCTTCCGCCACCAGCAGGCGCTCGACCCGAGCGCGCTGGTCACGATTGGAGCAAGCCTTCACGCCATCACCCGCGCGATCGACGACTGCCGCAACGCCGGCATCGCCTTCGAGACCGATCCCGCGGTCATCCTGCTCGCCCGCCATCTCGCAAGCGTCACCGCGCGGCAGTCCGAAGACGCGCTCCTCAAGCGGCGCTGCATGGACCGTATCGCCGAGCTGCGACAGCACCCGGCGCTGCTGACGCTCGCGGTGCGCGGCGTCGCGCACGATGCGGCCGCCAAGGATCGCTTCCACAGCGACGGACGCAAGGCGCTGCGCCGGCTCGCCGAAACGCTGGGGCTCGACCCCGCGCACTACGACCTTCGCTCGAACCGCAGCCACGCCTCCCGGTCCGGCGAGATCACCCTCCACGGCGAGGAGCTGTGGATGCAGCTATCGCTCCACGGCACCATGGCCGACCGCGAGGTCATCTACCGCCGCGTCAGCGGTCGTCACGATCACCTCGGGGAGCGCGACTGCTACGCCTCGATCCGCGACCTGCTCGCGCCCGAGCGGTTCGCCGTGCGGCTGCGCAAGGAATTGCGGCTCACACCGCCGGTCGCCGAGCCGGTCAGCCTGTTCGGCTGATCGATCACCCGTCCACACACGCGAAAGGACCGCCATCATGGGCTGGCTAAGCATGCCGCTGTCGTCGATGTTCCCGCACACAGGCCCCAAAGCCTATCTCGACGCGCAATTCACCTACGACAACCGCGATGCCGACGGGAAGGGCAAGGCGCTGCGCGTCATCGCCTCTTCCTGCCTGCGCAACAAGGTCTGGTACGCGGCCGTGGTGCCGTCGACCGACGGCACCGACGAACCCGCCTTCGCGGCCGTCTGCCTGGTCAGCTGGAATCCGCGGGCCAAGGACGGATTCGTGTTCGCCTACAAGGATAGTGCGCCGTTGTGGCGCTGAAAGGAGTATCAGCAATGATGAGGTAAGTTGAGGAAGCCTCTGCCCGCCAAGCTAACCTCGGGTCTAAAAGATCTGAAATCCGGAAACGGACGGGGGACAATAGCATGCTTGGAGCAAGGCCGAACGCGTCCCAGTCGTAAAGGGGCGATGCCGGTCAGGGCAAGACGCGCATGGTGAAGGCTACACTGCTTAAATCCCAGTCTGCAGCGTTTTATATAGCGGAAATTGGCGAAAGCGACTGATACGCCATTCCGGACGATGGCAAGGGTCTCATGTCTTGGCCCTTTGCTCCTCAGCCCGTCCGGCGCGCCTCTCGTCGAGGGGTTCAGTGGATGAACGGGACACCTAACCGCGTCGTATCTCCAATCAGTGTAACTACGGGATGCCCTAAACAGGCGGCTTTGGCCGACCTGCATGGGTACGGAGCCGCAATAGTATTCAAATGCCCGGGGTAATGCCCGGGACAGCTCCTCCACGGGGGAGACGGTGCATCCGCATAAGGAACGGGCGACCGGGCCGAAAACGGGGACCATCGGGAGAAGGGCGGCAGTTGCGACACTTCAATCGGCAATCATGGGGTGTGCTGATGCTACCTGAAACTGTGATGGCCCGGTTGGAGGCCATTCCGACGCTGGCAGCGTCGGGCAAACGGGTGAATGGGCTTCACCGTCTGATGGGGTCTCGGCTTCTTTGGGAGCAGGGACTGAGTAAGGTCGCCTCCAATCGGGGGGCGATGACGCCGGGCGTCGATGGCGAGACCTTCGCGGACTTCGGTCCCGAGGACCTCGCTCCGTTGATCGCCAGCGTCACAACCGGAGCCTACAAGCCGAAACCAGTGCGTCGGGTGTTCATCCCGAAAAGCAAGGGAAAGCGGCGTCCGCTGGGGATACCCACGCGCGACGACCGTCTCGTCCAGGAAGTGGTACGTCAGCTTCTCGAAAGGATCTATGAGCCGGTGTTTTCGAACGCCTCGCACGGATTCCGACCGGGGAAATCGTGTCACACGGCACTTGAACATGTTAAAGCCGTCTGGACGGGCGTGAAGTGGCTTGTTGACGTGGATGTCACTGGGTTCTTCGATAACATCGACCATGACGTCCTGCTCAGGCTGTTGCGGAAACGGATCGACGACGAGAAGTTCGTTGGCCTGATTGGCGACATGCTGAAGGCAGGGGTAATGGAGGGGCGGACGCACAATCCGACCTACAGCGGCACTCCACAGGGCGGGATCGTCTCCCCGATCTTGGCGAACATCTATCTGCACGAGCTCGATGAGTTCGTCGCAGAACGGATTGCCGCCTTTGAGAAGGGAAAGGCCCGCGCCACGAACCCGGAGTATGGGCGACTGGCAGCGCGCATCGCGAAACAGCGAAAGCGGCTCAAAAGTCATCAGGCACGCGGCAACGCTGACGAGGCAACGATGGCGGCCATATTGGCCAAGATCGACGTTTTGTCCAAACAGATGCGTACCCTACCGTCGCGAGACGGCATGGACGCCGGGTATCGCCGACTTCGCTACTGCCGTTATGCCGATGATTTTCTCTTCGGGGTGATCGGCAGCAAGGAAGATGCGCGACAGGTCTTCGCCGAGGTTGAGGGTTTCCTGACCAACGCATTGGCCCTTAGCGTGTCCGAGGAGAAGAGCGGTATCCGCAAGGCGAGCGATGGCACCGCCTTTCTCGGTTACGAGGTGCGAACCTACACGGGTCGCCAGTGGACAGTGCGGAGCCGGCGTGGCTCACAGCACTTCACCCGCCGGCCTCCTTCGGAGGTGATGCAACTCAACGTGCCGTGGGAGAAGGTGTTCGAGTTCGCCTCCAAGAAGGGCTACGGGGATATGGCTGTCTTGAAGGCCCGTCACCGGAACACCCTTCTTAGCTGTAGCGATGCCGAGATCGTCCTTGCCTACAACGCCGAACTGCGGGGGTTCGCGAACTATTACGCCTTGGCACGGGACGTGAAATTCAAGCTTAACCGGCTTGAGTTCATCCAGCGCTGGAGCATGTTCAAGACCTTGGCGAGCAAGCACAAAAGTAGCGTGCGTGTTGTCGCCGCCCGTATGAGGTCGGGGCAGGAATATAGCGTCGGCTACGTCGCTGACGGCCAGCCCCGGTCGGTCAGAGTCTGGAAGCTGATGGATCTGAAGCGTGAATGGATTGACCCGGTCAAGGTGGATACCCCACCTTGGACGCAAATCTATTCGCATTCACGAACCGACTGGGTCGATCGCCAGAATGCCAAGCAATGCGAGGCATGCGGGCGGACGGACCGGCCGTGTCACGTCCATCATGTCGAAGGGCTCGCCGATGTTAAGCACTGTGGTTTAGCCACGATGATGAAGGCCGCACGGGCGCGTAAGACGAAAGTCCTGTGCGATCTGTGTCACGCCGACATCCATCGAGGCCAATTGCCCGATAGCCGAAACATGAATGGTGTTATCGCAGCGGAGAGCCGCATGCAGTGAAAGCTGCACGTGCGGTTCGGCGGGGGGATCAGGGCTGACTCTCTGAGCAGCACCAATCCTACCCGACTGACCGAACACGCCGGGCCTTGCGAGGCCGAATGCCCCGAGCGCATCCTCTCGCTGCTCGGCGATACCGACGATCCCGGTGCGCTCGACTGGCGCCGACGCTGCCTCGAGCGGCTCGCGACCCCGGTACGCCCGCTCGAACACGGCATGCACATCCGCTTGCCGAGCAAGGTCACCTTCGTTGACGGCTATGAGGGAGACGAGTTCATCGTCCACAAGCGCGGCCGCAAGATCTCGCTCGCGATCCCCGGCAACAGCTACCCGAAATATCGGATCGGTAACCTTCGCAAATGGGCGTGGACACTCGTGCCGCCCAAGCCCGAAACTCGCGTCCACAAGACGGTGTTCGGTTGATCGCCGACATCCCCCACGTCAGGATCATCGCCATGTCCGCCCCGTATCCGCCCGTCACACCCAGCCCGAAGCGGTCGCAGCTCTGCAGCCGAGCCCATGCCCAGCGCGTCGCCATGCGGATGTTCGATGCCGGCGCACGCCAGGTCTCGATCGTGCGCACCGGCGATCCGCTGCAACCCTTCCGCGTCCTCCCGGTCATCGTCGACGGGCCGAACGTCGAAGTCGAATTGCGCTACGCATGAGGGGCGCCCTGCTCCTCGGCATCGCCGCGCTCGCCGCCTGCGGGGCAGGGGAACCCCAAGGCCGCGACGGGGCGACGATCACCGGCGAGGGGCGGGCGATCGACGGCGACACGGTCTCGGTCGATTTCCGCCTGTCGGGGGCCGACGCCTTCGAGCGCAAGCAGATGTGCTCGAAGGACGGTGCCTGCTATCCGTGCGGCAAGTTCGCGCAGGATTCCGCCTCGCGTATCCTCAAGAGCAGTGTCGCCACGATCCGCATGACCGGCGCGAGCAGCTACGGCCGTCCGATCGCCATCGTCACGGTCGACGGCTACGACCTGGGCGAGCAACTGATCCTGCAGGGTCTGGCGGTGCCGGCGACGCAATATCTGCGCGGCGATCCGCAGCGCGCCGCGCGCTATGTCGCTGCGGCCGAACAGGCGCGATCAGCGGGCCGCGGCGCCTATGCGGGAGAATTCATCGATCCGGCGCGCTGGCGGCGCGGGGAACGGCTCGCGTGCGAGGCGCGTTACTGATATCCCCCCCTGGAAGAGGCGGTCCGGCATGCTCCCTTGCCGAACCGCCTTTTCTTTTTGTCGTCAGCCCTTGAGCTTCGGACCGGGGCCACGATCGTCGGAATCGTAATCGGGTCCCGGGTCATGCGACCAGGACGCGCCGATCGCGAACGCGGGGTCGAAGCGGCCCAACGGACCATCCGGCTCGGCCGCGACATACGGATTGACCAGCGGCTTCACCGGCAGCTTGTTGCGATAGATGTGCCCGGCGATGCGACCGCGCGCCTCCAGCAGCTTCTCCAGCCAGACGAGATCGTCGAGCATGGTCACGACGCCCTTGCCGGCGACGCAATAATAGAGGCACCGCTGGAAATCGTCGCACGCGGTGCTGAGGATCGTGGTCAGCTTGACCTTGCCCTCGTTCTCGCCCTCGTGGATCCATTCGAGCGATTCCCGCAACTCGCGCGCCGAGAGATACGCATCCTCCGGATTGCTGCCGATGCACGCCCCCGCGAGCATGCGCCGGGTAACGCGAATATCCAGATCGACCGACAATTCGGTGAGCACCGCATCGAGGTCGAACTCTCCGATAAATTCCGAACGCTTCATGGCCAGCTCCTTTGTTCATTGAACGTAACGTGAACAAAGGCGACAAGGCAAGCATTATGGAGTAGCTTCACCACCATGTGGCTCGTCCCACGCGATACCCGGGGTCTTACCCTGCGCTCGCCCGTACCCGACGTGGTGCGCGAGGCGCTGGTGCGCTGGTACACAGGCGAAGGCGAGGACAGCGATCACCGCGCCTCGGTCATCATGGTGGTCAAGGCACGCGATCATCACCAGTGGATAGCCTGCGACTGCCTGGGGGAGGGGACGGACCCGCCGCTACTCTCGCCGGCCTATCTCTCCGAAGCCGAAACCTATTACCTGCGCCGGCTCACCAGCATCCGCCAGCGTCGCCCCGAACATGACGTCGACTGCCCGTTCTTCCGGGAGCAGGCGCCGCCCCGCATCCGCGAGAAGGCGACCACCACCCCGCGCACGATCAACGAGCCCGACGGGCTGTTCTCGGCGCACCGGCTCGCCCCCGAGAAGCTGGCGCAGCTCCCTGATGACAGCGAACCCGACGATCGCACCCGCGGCGTCGCGATCCCGCGCCTCGCGCGCCTGCTGTGGCAGTTGATGGAAATGGCGCAGGTCAACGTCGTCGAACCACTCGAGGTCGGCGAGCCGCGCACGACATCGATGGCGAGCGAGTTCGCGGCGATGCGCGCCGCGGCCGAGCGGGTCCAGATCGCACCGGGCATCCCGCTCGCGCGCCATCTCTACACCCATATCGACCCCTATGAACGCGGCGTCGTGTTCGCGAAACTGCGCGAGGCGGCGAAGAAATGGCCGAGCGAGCACGCCCCGCAGGCCTTCCTCCTCCTGTATGCGATCGACGTCTCCGGCTCGACCATCACGCTTGCCGAAGGGCGCGAGCTGATCGTCAAGAACCGCATCCGCCACATCGGCGTCCACCAGCGCCACATCGGACCGCCGTATCTGGTCCTGGCCGTCGTCGGCGAGCACAACCCGCGCGAGGGCTATGCGTGCCTGCGCGCCTATGCGCAGCCGATCGCGCGCCCCGCCAATTTCGTCGCGATCCACAATCTCGCCGAACGCAAGACGATCGTCGGCCTGCTCGATCTCCAGTACCGGCTTCGCCGGCGCGGCATCGGCGTCGGGTTCAAGCGGCTCCTGTTCGATATCGCGACGTCGATCGGCGAGATGCGTCCAGACCTCCTTCTCGACCTGCGTGATTTCACCACCGGCGAGGTGATCGAGGCGGCGCTCGAGGTCGTCACCGGCGACGACGCCGATGCGCTCGGGCTGAAGCTGCGCCAGGTCGAGAAACTTCGCGAGATCGCCCCCGTCGTGACGATCCATGCCGAGGATCTCGAAGGCGACAGTCTCGAAACCGCCGTGCTTGACCAGCTGCACATCGGATGACGTCGTTGGCAGGAATTTAATCCAGGGCCACCATTCTCGCATCATGGCATCGACCACCCAAGCCAGAAACCAGCGGCGGATCCTGCGCTGGGCGCAGTCGTCGCTGTGCGCCGGATGCGGGATGCCCCTGCCGAGCCCGCGGCGCCTCGCCCGCCATCATCCCGATTACCCGACGTTCGACCATGTCACGCTGCGCAGCGCGGGTGGACGGCGATCGCTGTCGAACGGCCTGCTGAAGCATCTGCGCTGCAATCAGGCGCGCGGCGCGAGGCCGTCCACGGGGTGCGATGCGATCTGGATGACCGTGGTCGCGGCACGGCTAGCCGAGCGCCCGCGCAGCCTCAAGTCGATCTTCAAAGGTGGCGCTCGGAATCCCGGATTCCCGGCGCGCAAGGAAAAGGCCGCCCCGGTTGCCCGAAGCGGCCCGATCGTGTCATCGAAGGTCGGGGGGGTCAGATATCGTCGCCGAGCGCGCCCTTGACCGGTCCCTTGACGTCCTGACCGGCGCCCTTGACCTTCTGCGCCTTGCCCTCGGCTTCGAGACTGGCGTTATCGGTCGCCTTGCCGATGCTTTCCTTGACGTTGCCGGCCAGCTTGTTGCCTGCCGCCTTCAGCTTGTCGGTTGCTTCACCCATGATCGATCTCCTGTCGTGAAATATCAGGACTGAGAACACTTTGCGCGTGAGCGCGATCCGTGCGGCCAGTCACGGCTGCACCATGAACGACCCTGCCTGCCGCCATCATCCCGGTCTGCCGAGGGGGAGGAGAGAGAGAGGGAATCTGTCGAATCCATTGAGGGAGACGACAGATGACCCGGTTCCAGCCCAGCCCACGCCCTGAGACGACACCCTGGGACGCACCCGACCGCGCTGACCAGGTCCTGCCCGGCATCTGGCGCGTATCGACACCCAGTCATGGCGGATATGTCCTGTCGGACGAACGCCAGGCCGCGATGCCCGAGGCGCTGCGCCGCGACGATCCTTACTATGAGGAAGACGTCGATTACGCGCTGGTGCTCTACGCCTTCGGCAGCGAGTTTCGCCGCCTGCCCATTCCGGGCATCGCCCTGCAGGTCGAGAACGCGCGCCGTTCGGTGCGCTGCTGGCATCCCGACCGCTGGACCGCGCTGACCGGCGAGGAAGTGTCGATCCACGACAGCCACGTCGTCCGCCGCCGCGCCGCCTATCAGGTGATCATCGGCCAGTACGAGAGCGTCTCGGCGTCGGGTTCCTGGGCGGACTGGGTGCCCGAGGGCAAGGTCGGCTGCGTCTTCCGCCGTGTCGTCAGCGTCGATGCGCTCGGCTTCGCGCGCCACGAGGGCGCGCCGATCCACGGTCTCGTCGACAAGGACCGTTACGAACGCCGCCAGATGCCCGAGACGTTCGAGAGCCTCGACGCGGTCCGCGTCGAAAGCACCGCCCCGATCTCCAAACAGGTCGACGCGAGCGCGCTCGCGCACCTCCTCCTCAGCGCCTGAAAGGACCGCCACGATGAGCGTCTATCTCTATCTGTTCCACGGCCGCGCCACGCCCGACGAGGACGTCGAAGACTGGGGCTGCGAAGGCCCCGCGATCGGACCGCTCGACTATGTCCACACCACCTATGGCAGCGAGGTGAAGATCCGCGGCGCGAAGGCGGTCCTGGAAAAGTTCTTCCCGAATTCGGAAATTCATTTCCACGACGGCTACGGCGAACACGCCATTCAGCTCGCCGGCGACTGCTTGCCCTACGACGGCAAATTCTACGGTGACTGGTCGATCTGCACCGGGGATCGCTTGTGCTCGCCTGCCGCCTCCCGGGTCAAGCCGGTGTGCGACGACTGCGGCAGCGACAACGTCACCAAGGACGCCGTCGCGGCCTGGGATGAGCCCGAACAGGCCTGGGTGCTGCTCAGCACCTACGATTCCACCACCTGCCAGGACTGCGAGCGCGAAAGCGACGACATGCTCGAATGGCGGACGCTCGATGGTGCGCCCGCTCCCGATCCCGACGCTCCCGCCATCCCAGCCAACGATCCGGCGCCCCCTGATGCCGACGCCGCCTGACCCGGAGGACCACGCCATGACCTGTGTCACCCCGATTCGCGCGCCCGAGGCCGCGGACAATCGCGTACCGCTCGGCCATCATTCGACCGGCACGCTCAGCCTCGACCTCGATCGCCTGCTTGCCGGACGCCTGCTCATCCAGGGCAGCTCCGGGGCGGGCAAGAGCAGGACCTTGCGCCGGATCATCGAGGAGGCGTTCGACTATACGACGCTTGCGATCGTCGACCCCGAGGGGGAATTCGAGAACCTCGCCCGCCATATCGGCGCGACCACGATCCGCGCGGTCGAACTCACCGCCGACGGGCTGACGGCCGCGGCGACGCGCAGCCGGCGACATCGGCTGTCGATGCACATCGACCTCACCGACCTCGATCCCGACCAGCGGATCATCAAGGCAGCCGCGTTCTTTGCCGGCCTGGTCGGCGCACCGCGCGAGGACTGGGCGCATACCATGCTGGTGTGCATCGACGAGGGCCATCTGCTCGCACCGCATGTCGCCGGTTCCGCGCTCGATGCCGATGCCCGCCGGCTCGGCGTCGCCACCCTGACCGACCTGTGCGCGCGCGGCCGCAAGCGCGGTCTCGCCCCCGTCATCGCCACCCAGCGCCTCGCGAAGCTCTCCACCTCGGTCGTGTCCGAGCTGCAGAACGTGCTGGTCGGGCTCAACGTCTTCGACCGCGACATCGCGCGCGCGGCCGACCTGCTCGGCTTTCCCGCGCGTGACGCCGACCTGCTGCGCAACCTCGCCCCCGGCGATTTCTTCGCGATGGGTCCGGCGCTGTCGGCAACCCCGGTGCTGGCGCATATCGATCCCACCATCACCGAACATCTCGGCAAGACCCCGGAACTGCGTGCCGCCGCGTCCGTCGATGCCGACGAGGCGGCGAAGCTGCTCGATCTCGCGGGCCTGGCCGAGGTCGCGGACCACGGCCCCGCCATCGCCCTCAAGGGCACGCGCGCGCTCGACGCGTTCCTGCTCGATCCCGCTGCGACCGACGCGGCCGCGATCATGGACGCGCTGAAGCGCATCTCCCCCAACGCCAGCACCGCGCGCGACCTCGCACGGCACCTGTCGCTCGACGCCGAGCGCACCGACCGCGCGCTCAACCTCCTGTCGGCGATCGCCGCGGTCGACACCATGCCCAAGGGCGACGACCGCATCGCCCGCCTGCATGCACGGCTGCGCGCGCGGCTGAGCGACGTCGCCGTGGTGTCGCTGTGACCGACCTCGCGCCCGATATCGTCGAGCTGGTCGCGTGTCCGAAGCTGCCCGAGCCGTGCGGGCGCCTGCGCGAGATGCCGTTCCGGCACGATGCCTGGACCCCCGACGAGATCGCCACGGTCGAACGCATGTTCTGCGACGACGCTGCGATCGACGACATCGTCGCCGCGCTCGGTCGCGGCCGCGCCGGCGTGCGCGACAAGATCGCCAAACTGGGCCTGCGCCGCAATTCGTCGCGTCCGTGGTCGACCGACGAAGACGCATGGCTCACCCGCGAATATGGCCTTCGCCCCACGGCCGATCTCGCTGGAGATCTCGGCCGCGCCTGCACCAGCGTCTATGCCCGCGCGGGCGTGCTCGGGCTGACCGAAGGAAATCCTCCAAAATGGAGCGACTGGGAGGATGCCCAGCTGCGCGCCGGCTACGCGCAGGCGATCCCGATCGCACAGATCGCCACGCTGATCGGACGCCCGCTGTCCGGCACCGCGACCCGTGCCAACGCGCTCGGTTTGCGCCATCCCAACAAGCCCGCTGACTGGACCGAGGCCGAGGCGACGCGGGCGCTGACGCTGGCCGGGGAGGGGCTTCGTTATATCGCGATCATCGACATTCTCGCCACAGAGGGCTTTCCGCGCAGGACCAAGGCTGGCTTCGGGCCGCACCTGCGCAAGCTCGGCTATGGCCGGGGATGGGGCCGCAACTGGACCCCTGACGAAGACACACTGCTCATCCGCGCCTATGCCGACGGGGCAAGCCTGACCCCGCTCACGACCAGGCTCGGCCGCACGAAATGCTCTATCCGCTGGCGCGCCGACTATCTCGGGTTGCGCGGCACACATGCCAACCGCGACGGGTTCCGGGGCGGGCCGGTGTGGAGCGACAATGATCTGGAAAGGCTGCGCGACCTTTACGGCACGATGCCGATGGACGCCCTGGCGACGAAGATGGGTCGCACCAAGGCTTCGCTGTTCACGCGCGCGAACATCCTCGGCCTTGTCCACGGCTATCACCGGAAATGGACCGAAGAGGAGATCCGGGCGCTGCGCATCGCGCACGACTTCGGCGTCGCGCTGCCTGATGTTGCGGCAGCGATCGGCCGCAAATATCCAGCGGTCCACAAATATGCCGAAAAGCACGAGCTTCGCTTCTCGCGTCGCCCGCGCCGCGCAGCCCCCTGGACGCTCGCCGAAATTATCGCGCTCGATCCTTCGGGAACGGGCGTCACCGACCATGTTGCCATCCCCGGCACAATCGATGAGGAAAAGCCATGACGCCGCTTCGCCTCGCCCGCGATATCGCAACCGGCGCGCCGATCGACCGCGACACCCGGCGTGCCCGCCTCCTCGCGGCGCGGCGCTATGCGATCAACTCGGTCCCGCGTCGCGGTATCCTCAGCGGTCACTGGGACGCGGACACCGTGGTCGGCGCGTTCCGCGACGGCAAGGCAGGCTGACCAGGGCTCGGCCCGATGCGCCGATGAAGGAGAGAGGGAGCGGGGAGGGAAGGCGTGACGGACGCCTGAGCCCTTTTCCAGGAGCGCACTCCCATGATTCCCGCCACCATCGCGACCGCGGTCGCCCCCGAGACGATCGCCAAGGTCACGCGCCTGTTCAACAATACCGCGTTCGACGTCATCTGCGAACTCCTCCAGAACGCGCGCCGCGCCGGTGCGACCGGCGTCGCGCTCGCGCTGAACGGCGCCGGCGCCGAGCACTTCCTGCACATCACCGATGACGGCCACGGCATCGCCGATCCGGTGAGCATCGTCACGCTCGGCCGCTCGGGCTGGTCCGACGAGACGCGCCGCGCCGAAGATCCCGCCGGCATGGGCGTGTTCAGCCTCGCAGGCCGCGACGTCATCATCCGCTCCTTCTCGAAACCCGACCGCCAGGGCTGGATGGCGCATATCCCGGCCTCGGCGTGGGAGACGAGCCGCCCGATCGCGATCGAACCCGATCCGATCATGCGCGGCACCGCGATCACCGTGCGCGTGCCCGACGAGTGGCTGAAGACGCTCGAGCGCGACGTGGCCCGCGCCGCCAAACATTATCCGGTTCCCGTGACCTGGAACGGCGCGGTCCTTCCGCAGGAGGACTGGCTGAAGGACGCGGTCCATGTCGAGGAATGGTACGGCGTGCGCATCGGCGTGTTCCAGAAACACCCCTCGCATTATTCCTCGCGCGACGGACGCCTCAACTTCCACGGGCTGACCATCCCGTGCGACCTGCCGTATGTTCAGGAAGTCGACCGGGGCGGCCACTGGATCGCGCGGGTCGACATCTTCGACGCGCCGCAAATCCAGCTCGTCCTCCCGGCGCGCAAGGAAGTGGTCGAGAACACCGGCATCGCCGCCCTGCGCGATGCGGTCCGGCTCGCGATCTACCGCGCGATCGAGGCCGCGGGGACGCACCGGCTGTCGGCGCATGACTGGCGCGAGGCGCGCTCGCTCGGTATCGCACTACCCGAAGCCGAGCCCTATCTGTTCGCATGGACCGCCTATGCGGCCGACAGCTCGCGCAACTACGAGAGCGGCGCACGCGTGACCGACACCGGCATGGTGCTGATGCCCGACTTCGATGCGCTGATCGGCCAACCCGCGCAGGCGGCGATCGCGAAGCATAATCCGTTCGGTGGTCCGCTGGTCGAGGCCCAGGACGCGTTCAAGGGCTATGGCTGGTACGATATCCTCGCCCGTGTCGAGGATATGCGGTTCCGCGTCACCCAGGGCGACCGCACCTTCATCGTCTCCGACAGCCGCGAAGCCCCCGCCGAGGCGGAAAACGGTTGGGTCGAGGCTATCACGCTCGAGGCGACGATGAGCCACGCCGGCGCATTCATCGAGGTATCGACCGACGCGGATGTCGCCTTCGCACCCGACCAATGGTCGTGCAACTCGGTCGACGAGACGTCCGTCTTCGTCCGCCGGGGCAGCGAAATCACCGCGCTCGGCGTCGCCGACATCCTCGAAAGCGCGATCTTCTATGCCAGCGACGACAGCGATGCCGACAGCTACGATACGCAGCTCGAGCGCTTCCAGGCCGATGCCGCCGAACGAATCATCGGCCTGCTCGAAGGCGACGATGCCGCGCTTGAGAACCGCATTCGCGACAAGCTGGCGGGGCATTATTTCCTCGTCCCCGAGGACCGGACGGTCACCGTCGTCATCAATCGCGACCGGCTCGACGTGACGATCACGCCCCGCGCGGTTCCCGCCGCGCCCAAGGCCGCGGCGGAGGACGCGTGACATGGCGCGCTACAACCACGCCTACACGCTCGCCTTCAGCCTCGTCTCGAACGACGACAAGGGCCACGACGTCGATGCGCGCCAGCTGAAGGCGGCGCTGCTCGCACGGATCGAGAATCTCGACGAGGAGGGTAGCTGGATCGAGTCTGCCGGTGCGCCCTATGACACCTATCTAGAACCGGAGGAGGCGCCATGACCGGCGCGCCAGTTCCGGTCGTGCCGCTGGCGCCGCCGCCACCAGTGGTGCTGGCCTACGGCATCGGCGTCGACAGCACCGCGCTGCTGATCGAGAAGCACGCGCGCGGCGAAGCGCCTGACCTCGTGCTGACCGCCGATACCTCGGTCGAGAAACCGGCGACCTACGAATATCTCGACGTGATCCGGCCCTGGATGCGCGACCGCGGTATCCGTTTCGAGCTGGTCAGCTATGTCCCGAAGCGATTCAAGCACTGGCCGCCCTATTACGGCATCCTCGAGATGTGCCTGACCAATGCCACGCTGCCGAGCAAGTCGCTCGGCGGGTCGAGTTGCAGCCTCAAATACAAGAAGGCGCCGCAGGACAAATTCCTGTCGACCTGGCAACCAGCGGTCGACGCTTGGGCGCGCGGGCAGCGCGTCGTTCGCCTGATCGGCTATGACGCCGGACCGCGCGACACCGCGCGCGCCAACCATGCGCTGTCGATCGACGATCCGCTGTACGACTGCGAGTACCCCTTGCGCGAATGGCGATGGGACCGGCCCGACTGCGTCGCCCGCATCCAGGCCGAGGGTCTGCCGGTGCCACCCAAATCGGCGTGCTGGCTGTGCATCGCCAACCATCCGAGCGAAATCCGCGGCCTCCCGCAATGGTGCCTGCGACTCATCGTGCTGGTCGAGGCACGCGCCGCCCCGCGACTGCACACGGTCGAGGGCCTGTGGCGCAGATCGACCCGCGCGCGCCCGGGATCGATGACCGCCTTCATCCGCGACGAGCACCTCCTGCCGGCTGACGAGATCGACCGGATCATCCGCGATGCGCCGCTCGACCTCATCCGGTTCCAGGATGTCGCGGCCGTCATCCCGCTCGGCGAGCGCCCGACGATGGGCGACTGGCTCGACCGCTTCCATGCGGCCTTTCCCGAACGAGGCCGGGGACGAAGCGACGCGCTCGCCGCCTGAAGTCCCCGCCACCATCGCTATCGACCAAACGGAGGATCATCACATGATTTCGACCGCCACCGAAACGCGCCTCGAAGCCGTGGCCAGGCTCAACGACCGTTGCCGCCAGGGGTTCGACCGCACCGCGAAGATCGTCATGACGCGCGCGTGCCTCGGCGCGCTGTCGAACGGCACGCTCGCCTCGGAAGCCGTCGCCCAGGCGCATGTCCTGCAGGCGCTGCGCCGCTACACTTTCCCCGCCGACTGTCCCGAGCGCGATCGCGGCCAGTTCGAGCTGTCAGGCGAGACGATACACTTCCGTATCGATTATTATGACGTGGCGCTGGAATGGGGATCGGAAGACCCCGCCGACGCCAGCATCACGCGCCGTGTTCTCACGCTCATGCTGCGCGAGGATCTGTGATGCGTATTGTCGGAATGGCCGACAGCTATCAGCTAGCTGGCCGCTAGACGATGACGATCGAGATCATCCTCGGCCTGCCGCATCTCGCAAACGGGCCTATCCTTCAGCGCGCGGTCGCGCTGCAAGCACCGGTGCTGATCTCGGCCAATTGTCTGTCGCGCTGGCGCAAGGCCGATGGCTGGCGCGAGTGGTCGGGATGGCGCACCGGAACGCTCGCCAACGCGCGACCGCTCGCCAGCGTCGACCTCGATTCCGCCGGTTACACCATGATGGTCCGCTATGGCGGGCTTCCCTGGAGCATCGCCGATTACATGGCGCTCGCCGCGTCATGGCCGTTCCGACGCATCTCGTCGGTCGATTACTGCTGCGAAGAGGGCGTTGCCCACGACCGCGAGGAAGTGCTCGACCGCATCGCGCGCACCACCGCCACCAACCGAGAATGCTTTGCCCGCGCCGACGACTTGGCCATCCGCGACCGGCTGATGCCCGTGCTGCAGGGCCGCGTGCCCGACGACTACGTCCGTTCACTCGACGCGATCGGCGGTCTGATCCTGCCCGGCACCGTCGTCGGCATCGGCAGCATGTGCCGGCGACCGATCCACGGTCCCGAAGGGCTGATCGCCGTCGTCGAGCGGCTGACCCGCATCCTGCCGATCGGCGTCAAGGCGCACCTCTTCGGGGTGAAAGGCGATGCCCTGCCGTACCTCACGCCGTTCGCACGCTGGATCGCCTCGATAGACAGCCAGGGATGGGGCGTAGGCGTGCGACAGCACGCGCTCAGGCATCGCATCGCCAAGACCGACGCGCTCGGCGCCGACTTCATGGAACGCTGGTATCGCACGCAATGCGCGCGAACGCTCGAAACACCGCGCCACCTGCCCGAGGCCGCGGCGTCTGCTCCACCGCCACCAACCGCCGACCCCTGGGAACGCGCGATCGCGCAGGCTCGCGCCGAGATCCGCGCCCTGATCGAGAGCGGCGATCTCGATCACGATGAGATCACCACCGGATGGATCGAGACCTGGGCGGCCGAGATCTACGCCGACGCGGCCTGACGGAGGTAACCATGCTCACCGACCGCTCCCAGCGCTGGCGCGACCGGCGCAGCTTGTTCGTTGCCGGCGACAGCGTGATCGACCCGCGCCGCTACGCCGTCGATGTCGTCGCCCATGATACTGCCCGCGCATTCCTCGCCGACCATCATTACCTCCCGCGCTATCCCGCCGCCCAGCTCGCCTGCGGGCTGTTCGGTCCGGGCGACCCGGGCAGATCCACGTTGGTCGGTCTCATCGTGTTCGGCGTGCCGGCGACCGGCGCGGTCATCACCCGGCACACCGGCTATGCCGATCCCGCTCGGGGCTGCGTACTGCAACGGCTCATCTGCCTGCCCTCGGTCGCCGCGAACGGCGAAAGCTTCTTCACGTCGCGCGCCTTCCGCCTCCTGCGCCTCGCCAAGCCCCGGATCGACGCTGTCGTCAGCTTCTCCGATCCCGCCTTCGGCCATTGCGGCGTCGTCTATGCCGCGCTGTCGGGCGCCTATCGCGGCCGCACGAGGCCGCGGACGGTGCTGCGCATCGCCGGCGAGACGATCTCGGAGAGAACGCTGTCGAAGATCCGCAACCTCGAATCCGGCCATGCCGGGGCGATCGACCAGCTGGTGCGGCTCGGTGCGCCGAGGCCGGAGGCGCACGAACACCCCGCCGACTGGCTCGCGCGGCTCCGTGCCGACAATCTGCTCCGCCCGCACCGGCAAAGCCCGCTATTCACCTATTGCTTCGAGCTGACGCGCGACGCCCGGCGCACCGCGCGCGATCTGCCCCGGCTTGCCTATCCGCGCCGGAGCGACGCGATCCGCGAAATCCTCGCGGCATGATCCCCGCGCCAGCGGCGCGAGGGAAGGGGAGCGGGAGCGGGCGGCATGTCACCGACATGCCGGAAGGAGCACCGCCCGTGGATATCCATCTCGCCATCGCCAGCGTCCAGGCCGACGCTGCCCGCATCGCGCGCTACACCGATCGACGCGACCGTTTCCTCGATGCGCTGGACTGGTCCGCGCTCGACGAACAGACCGCGCGCGAGGCCGCGATGCTCGACGATCTGCTCGCCGGCGATCTCGCCGACGCCGCGCTCTACATCCTCTGGCTGGAAGAACGCCTCGCCAGCGGCGAAACCGATGTTCCAGGCGTTCTTCGCTTCTACCCGCACCCGCGCCCCTGGCACGGCGAGTGGATCTCGCTGCACTGACCCTGAAAGGATCGCCATGAGCCGCCACCAGTTTCCCGGTATCGAACCCGGCACCAGCGTCAGCATCGGGTGGGACCGCCCGCTTGGCACCTTCTTCGTCCAGGTGCTGCGCCCGCACCCGCATCTCACGGGTGAGGACGAAACCGTCGCATGGCATGGCGCGCACCCCGGCGAGCTGACCACAGCGGCCGCCGCGGTCACCATCGCCTCACGCTGGGCCGATCTTCCCGCCGATCTCGCGATCACGCTCGAGACCGACCGGCTGATGACCCTCGGCCAGTCCGATGGCGAGGCGCAGATCGCCATCAAGCGCCGCTTCTTCGGCGACTGAGTACCCGACAAGAAAGGGGAGGGGGATGGGGCGCGTCGATCAATGACGATCGACGGAGAGCCCCATGCCATATTTTATCGATCTCGGTGCCGGTCCCGCCGAGGAGGATTGCGCGCAACTCGGCCAGTCGCCCAACTTCGACAGCCTCAACCGCCTCGAAATCGCGGTCTACAAGTCCGCGCTGATCGCACGCTACGGCCCGCCGCCCCCGGGATGCCGCCTCGCCGGCCTGTCCAACCGACACGATTTCGGTCGCTATGTCGAACTCGTCCTCCATATCGAGAACGAGCTCGACGAGGCCGTCGCCGACTATGCGACACGCGTCGAGGAGGGACTCGCCACCTGGCGCGAGGCGGGCTTCACCGCGCCGGTCGAGTATAACGGCGAGACGCCCACCATCGTCCATGCCGATCCGGCCGATGCCGTCATCAGCGCGCTGCTGATTACCCGGCCCGGGCCGAACGGTCTTTTCCCGATCCCGGATTTCGCGGTCCTGCACGGCAATCTCACGCAGGCTTACCCCGCCGAGGCCGCGGCCGCCAACGCGCGTCTCGCCGAGGCCGCGGACGCCTGAGCGCGACCGCACAGAGCGATTTCCCATCATTTCGGAGCATTCCCATGGCGAACACCTACACCAAGGCCGCGTTCACGCTGACCATGAGCCACGCCGACGCGGCGTTGCTAACCATTGCCGAACAGGCAGTCGATATCCTCGACACCAACGGCGACGATGCCGACCTCGCCCACGAATATGACGCGCTCGATCCCGCGTTTCACGCCGTGTTCCCGGCGAAGGGGCCGATGAAGTTCGAAAGCTTCCTCGAGATATTCGACGATTGGCATTTCCCTTATCTCGACTGCGCGATCGACATCGACTGGAAAGGCGAAGACGGGAACGCGCGCGTATTCTTCAGCGGCGATCAATTCGGCGTCGAACAGGTCGCCCAGCTCATCTTCCGCGCTTGCAAGTCCGCGCTCCCCTGCGGGTTCGCATGGATCTCCGACTGCGACCGGCTGCGCCCCGGCGAGTTCGGAAGCGGCTGCGTCATCATTACCGACGCGGGGCTGACGTTCCACAGCACCCAGGACATCCTCGATCGCGCCGCGCGCAGCGCCGCAGCCGATCCCGACACCCATGGTCACGAGGGTCGCTTCGGTTTCGTGCTCGCCTCGCGCGACCAGGACGGCCACGCCGTCTTCTGGAACAACGACGACGGCTTCGGGGCACTCGCCAGCGCGACCGTGTTCTCGAAAGCCGAGGCCCGCGCACACGATCCGGTCATCGCCAACGACGAACCCGAGTGGCTGGCGCTGCCAGCGCCGCTCGCGGCCTGAACGGCCATGTTCATCGACATCGGACGCGGCCTGGTCGCCGGCCTTCCGGCCCTCGCCCTGCCGCCCGCCATCCTCGACGCGGTCGAACGCGGCGCATGGATCGTCTTCAACCTCTCGGGCGGCAAGGACAGCTCGGCCGCGATGTTCGCGGTCAACCTGATCCTCGATGCGCTCGGCCATCCGCGCGAGCGGCGTATCGCCATTCACGCCGACCTCGGCCGTGCCGAATGGGACGAAACGCCCGCGACGGTCGAGGATCTCGCGGCCCACGCCGGCGTCCCGCTGACGATCGTCCGGCGCAACGCCGGCGACCTGTTCGACCGCTGGGCCACGCGCTTTGCCAACGGCAAGGCGCGCTACGAGGCACTCGAAACCTATAATCTGATCGGTCCCTGGTCATCCTCGGCGCTGCGCTTCTGCACCTCAGAGATGAAGGCCCATGTCATCGGGCCGCACCTCGCCAGACTGCTGCGCGGCCAGACTATCATCAACGTGCTGGGACTGCGCCGCGACGAGAGCATCGCTCGGTCACGCACACCCGAATGGAAAGCAGACGCGCGCTACGCCGCTGCCGGCAATCCGCACGGCACCGCGATGATGCTGTGGAACCCGATCGCGCACTGGACGACACCACAGGTCTTCGCCGCGCACGATACGCTCGGCATCCCGCTGCACGTCGCCTACACCTGTTACCAGTCGTCACGACTGTCGTGCCGCTTTTGCGTCCTTCAATCGCTCGGCGACGCCCAGGCATCGGCTTCGGCACCGGCGAACCGTCCCGCGCTGCTCCACCTGGTCGGCCTCGAGGCGACCTCAACCTTCTCGTTCCAGCCCGCACGCTGGCTCGCCGACGTCGCACCGCGTCACATACCGGGTAATTTGAGGAACCGGATTTCCCTCGCCAAGGCCGATGCCGCCGAGCGGCGACGGCTCGAAGCCGCGATGCCGCCCGACCTGCGCTACGTCAAAGGCTGGCCGCCGCGCATTCCCACCATCGAGGAGGCCGGCATCATCGCCGCGTCCCGCGCACCGATCCTCTCGCGGCACGGTCTCGCCGATCTCTATCCCAATGCCGGCGCGGTGCGAGACCGCTTTTCCGACCTGATCGCGCTGAAGCGTGCCGCCTGATCCAGAGCAAGGAGCTTTCATCATGCCCGATATCACCGATCTCCCCGTCATGACGCGCGCCGACGCGATCGCCGCGGGCTTCGCCGGCTACAACGACGTGCCGCACAAACCAATCGACGTGCCCGACGGCGCGTTCACGATCACGGCGAAGACCAGCGAGGGTCGCCGCGTCACCTTCTGCTTTCTCGAATCCACTTATGGTGGCCCGCCCCGCTTCATCGACATCCAGTTCCACGACCGCGGCACCACGATCCCCAACGCCGATAACGGGGTATCACCCACCTTCAACGCGTTCGCGATCACGCGTGGCGGCAAGTTCGTCGCCGACAGTCGACCGCTCGACGAAGAGATCAAGCCCTCGATCCTCGTGCTGATGCTCGACAAGGCCGGGGAAGAACCCGCGCGATCCGCGACCAACCCGGCGCCGATGTCGGACATTGACCTCGCTGCGCTGCTGACACGCGCGGCCGAAGTCGTGGCTGCGCCCGACAGCCGGATCGCGTCGCATCGCAACACGCTTGCCGGCCAGCTCATCGCCGAGGCCGCGATCAGGCGGGCGCGCCCGTCATGACCACCCCCTCGCGCAGCGACGGGATGCACGTCGCCCATACCGCAACGGGCTGGGTCGTGTTCGACAACAGCTTGTCACACCCCTCTCGCCTCTCGGGCGCCTATCCGTCGCGCGCCGCGGCGACCGCCCGCAAGCGGGCGCTCGCGCGTGCGCTGCGCCACCAGCGTCCCGACGAAGCACCGGACGTCTGAGGAAGGGGAAGGGGGACCGGCTGTTATGAACCGGGAGGATCATCCGACCCGGTGACAACCGGAGCTGACCCCATGCGCAGCATCCTCGCCTTCTACGAAATCGACCGTGCCTGGGGCGGCCCCGAGGAAGGGGGATGGTGGTACGACACCGGCACCTTCGTCCGCGTGATCGCCCTCCATTACCACGACGAGGCCGCGGTCGCGGCGATGCGCCGCGCCAACCGGCTGCTCGAGCGCCTGCAGCGGCATCGCCCGCCGGTGGATTCGGCTGCCTACACCGGCGGACGCTTCCGCGCCTTCAGCTTCTCCGGCCTCCCGCCCACGCGGTTTCCCGCACGTCGCCCGGAATATTCCTGACCCAGCAGAAAGGGACCAGCCCATGTATCGCGTCCATTATTTCGACACCAGCGAAGCCGCGCATGACGCCTGTCTCGATGACGGTCCCTGCATCGAGGAAGGCGACGTTCTCGCCATCCTGTCGGAGGGCGTCATCGGTCTCGCCTCGACCGATCCGATCGCCGTCACCCTCGACCCCGGCGCACTGCGCATCGTCCGCCCGATGGCGATGGACGTGCTGCTAGCAGAACTCGTCCACGGCGCCTCCCAGATCCGCCGCGCGGTCGCGACCGCCCTCCTGCACCATTTGCCCGTGCAGCCCCATTTCCTCGCCTTCGTCGCGCCGGCGCTGCCCTATCCCTATCCGCAGACCGTCGTCGCGCTCTCGTTCGACGATATCATGCTGACGATCGATGCGATCCACCACCGTATCACGGCGCTCGAACGCCGGTTGGGGACACTCGAATCCGACAGCGCGCACGCCTTCTTCCTGCAACGCTCGATCGATCATCTGTCGGCCGCCCGGAAGCGCCTCATGCGACATCCGCGACCGCCTCGCTGAACGGCACGGCATCGCCTCGCGACGATGCCGGCACCGGCTGCGCCGGAAGGAGAGAGGGACCGGATCGGCATCCTGGACATGGGGTCCGGGCATTTTGCCGAAAGGTCACGATCATGTGCATCGATCCCAACGCCGAGCCCGTCGCCTTCGCGCTCGACACCAAACTCTGCCACCTCCTGCCCACGCTGACCGAGCCGCACCGCGAAGCCATCGCCCAGGATCTCGCGCGCACCGCCATCTTCATGGCGACCGCAATGGCGGCCGACATGGCGCAGGACGCGGTGAACGGCCTCGTGCCGATCCCGAAGATGCCGACGCTCGGCAAGCCGCCCGCACCCGCGCTGGTCCCACAGGCGCAAACGCCGCGCGATACCGTGCTGCTGACCCCCGCGGTCGCGCCCGTCGTCACGATCAAGGCCAAAACGACCGACGTCACCGTCGCCGGCTTCGACCAGCGTCAAGGCTACACGTTCGGGATCGACAACAAGTCCGACCGGCTGATCGACATCCGCCACGCCGGCAAATGCTGGTGCATCGATCCGAGCGACGAGGCGACCGACGTCGTCAGCCGCGCGATCGGCGCGCTCGCCGCGGCGCACGCCGATATCGGCACCGCGCTCACCGACCAGCTCGCCCACTGAGCACCGACATCGTCCGCCTGCCGCACGATCCACCGTCCGCGTGAAGACGCGGTCGGTGAGGGGCGCTCATCGCGCCCTGCCCGGCCGAAGGGCCGGGGAGGGGAGGAGGATTGAAGATCGGTGTCGAGGACATGGGGTCCAGCACGACATCACAGGAGACACGTCATGAACATCGGTCAGATCAAGCAGAACGACGCGGGCATTTTCATGGGCCGCATTTCCACCCTCGCCGTCGCGATGACGATCGCGCTCAAGCCGGTCCAGTCGTCCAACCCGCGCGCGCCGCGCTACGAGATCCACGCGCTCACCCCGGGCCGGACGTGGGTGCAGGTCGGGGCGTTCTTCGAACTCACCTCGAACAACACCGGCGAGGCGTTCCTCAACGGTCGCATCGACGATCCGTCGCTCGCCGCGCCGCTGCAGGTCTCGGCCTTCCGCCAGGACGACGGCTCGTACAACGTCGTGTGGCAGCGCGCCCAGAAGCGCCGCGATGTCGGTGCCGCGCTCGGCGTCAAGGCGGATGACGATCTGTCGCCGCCGTTCGGCGCCGATGGCGGCCCGGTCGGCAACGGCCCCGATCACGATGCGGGCACCACCGACAACGGCCTGGGCGAAACCACCGCCCCGGTCGAGGAGCCGGTCGGCAAGGGCCGCGGTCGCCGCCAGCGCGTCGCCGAGGACGCCTGATCCACCCCCGGTGCCGTGCACTCCCTCACGGCACCGCATGGCGCACGGGCGCGCCCCCTTTCGCTCCCGCACGCCGAAACTCGGGGCAACGCCGGCACACGGCGTCGCCCTTTTTTTGCTTCATGGGCTCCAGTCCCGATTCAACACCGTATCGGATCGATAATTTAGCTATTCCTTCGCTTTATCGCCGTATAAGCACAGGATATCGCAGTTCGAACCTGGGCCACGCTCAAGGGAAGGGGGTGATGAATGGATAGCCGGGCGAATGGTGATGACACCGCTCGCGGGACCGGCACGTCCACTTCATCACGAGGTCCCGACATGGCCGACCGCGTCTCCGTCTCCATTACGATCGGGGGGAAACTTCCCGCCGATCGACTGCCCGAACTGTACAAACTCGCCGATTTCTACGGCCTCTCGACCGAATGGGGGGGAGAACCGCTTGAATCCGTTACATCCGGCGAACCCCTGCGCCTCCATGCTCACGAGGTCCAGAACGGCAATATCGAGGATATCGAGGACTTCTGCTGCACCAACGACCTTCCGTTCAGGACGTGGTCGGGAGGCTCGCCCGGGTCGTTCTCGCCCGAGGTTCGGGTCTGGCCAGGTCATGGTCCGCGCGCGATATTCTCGGCCGACGACAACGAAAGCGTCGTGCTGACGCTTCAGGAATACAATGCTCTAGGTGACCTCGCCGCGATCGGTGAGCACTTCCGGTTGGGTGGCTTCAAACCGCCTGCGCTCTCCATCGTCCCGGGAAAGCCTGAGACCGATAGCTAACAGCGCCATCGGCACATCCTCCTGACCTAGCCCGATCCGCGTCCCGCACGCACCACCGTCCGCGTGAAGAACGCGGTCGGTGAGGGGCGCTCATCGCGCCCTGCCCGGCCGAAGGGCCGGGGAGGGGAGGAGGATTGAAGATCGGTGTCGAGGACATGGGGTCCAGCACGACATCAGGAGACACGTCATGAACATCGGTCAGATCAAGCAGAACGACGCGGGCATCTTCATGGGCCGCATTTCCACCCTCGCGGTCGCGATGACGATCGCGCTGAAGCCGGTCCAGTCGTCCAATCCGCGCGCCCCGCGCTACGAGATCCATGCGCTCACCCCGGGCCGGACGTGGGTGCAGGTCGGCGCGTTCTTTGAACTCACCTCCAACAACACCGGCGAGGCGTTCCTCAACGGCCGCATCGACGATCCGTCGCTCGCCGCGCCGCTCCAGGTCTCGGCCTTCCGCCAGGACGACGGCTCGTACAACGTCGTGTGGCAGCGCGCCCAGAAGCGCCGCGACGTCGGTGCCGCGCTCGGGGTCAAGGCGGACGATGGCGAACCCGCGCTGCCTTTCACCGCCGATGGCCGTGACGTGGCGACCTCGGGCGCAGGCGATGACACCGGAGACGGGCTGGGTGCCAGCACCGCGCCGGTCGACGAGAGGGTCTGACCGGCATCGGGCGGCGCTGACGCGTCGCCCGTATCGCCACCTCGACGGGGATCGCTTCATCGCCGAAGCGGTCCCTGTTGCCGTTAGTGCCTGTTGCAGCCGCGCGGTCCGTGGTGTACGGATTGTCTTCCGTTTTACGGAAGATACGGATTCCCATGTAACAGAAAGATGGCCGTTACAACATTGGCAGGACCAGATGAGGGTCCCATCCTGGAGGGACGCAGGGCTTAATCGATCCCCGGCCGCGTAACGAAAGATGAGGGAAACCATGACCCCTACAATCGAAAAGGCCAGATCGACCGACGTGTCGAAGCGGTTCGGCTTCTATTACGACGAGGCGATGACGCATCCGATCGCAATCGAGCGCAACGGCGCTGCCCGCGTGGTCATGCTACCCGCCTCCGAGTTCGAACGCTTGTCCCGCCTCGATCACCTCGCGCTCTCGCCGCAGGAGTTGAGCGATGAAGCCATCCACGCCATCAGGACCGCGACGCCCAGCGCCGGGTCCGTCCAGAACGATCAGTACGTCGATTGAACCGCAAGCCGGTGACCTGATCTGGTATTTCTACCTCTGGCGGCATGAACATAACCGGGGCGACGAGGACGGCTCGAAACTCCGCCCCTGCATGGTGGTTGGCAGCTATCGCTCAGCCGGAAGGCTCCGTGTCCTGATGGTGCCACTGACGACGCGCGATTATTCACCGGCTGCATCCATCCCTCTGCCGCCGCGATTCATTGAGGCCTTCGGCCTCGATGACCGATCACGCATCGTGTGGGACGACGTGAACGATTTCGCATGGGTCGGACCCGACGTTCGCGCCGGTAACGACGGTAGCACCATCATCGCCGAGGTGCCGAGCCGCATCGTACAACGTGTCGCGGCGCTGATCGTCGAGCATCGGATCACCCCCACCCGGCGAACCGAGTAGGCGATCGATCCTCGCCAACCCGAAGGGCGGCGCCCGCAGACACAGCCCGGTTCGCTGGCCGAGTGGAAAGATCATCACGATCGGCGATGATCCCGCAGCCGGGCGGCGCGTAAAGCCGTCGCTGTTCTGCCAGCGGGTATCGGCAGGCGTTTGCCCCCTATGGCGATGAGGACGCCCAGGTCCGATGCGGTTGCCGGCGATCGCCCTGGCGAGGGTCGGCCGTCGGGCGACCTTGCGGCATCCGGTCTCCTTGCCGGTGCGTCGTCGCCCGGGCGCGGCCGTCCTTGTCGAGCTTCGGAGCGGCACCACGTCGGTCAGCGAGCGACGCTGGCGGCACGCCTGCCTTCGCGCCGGGTCGTTCGGGGGTACGGGTCAGGCGACCGACATGAGCGGTTCACGAGGTTTGTCCATGGCAATGCCTGCGGGAACCTTGGGCTGATCGACGGCCCATCCGCCGTTTCGTGTCACCTGCGCCGCGCCCCGGGGCCTCGCAACCCCTTTGGCAGGGCCGTGTTGCCGCGCTTCGCGCGGCTGCCCGCACCACCCCTGCAAAAGGGGTTCCCCTCCGGTCGACCAGGCCCGCCGCCTGCGCGCCGGCCCAGCTCGCCCTCCGGTGCGACGCCCCGAACCGCGACGCCCTTCAGGTGACACCGGCGGACGGACCGCCGACCAACCCAAGGAGGCAATGCCATGAACAACGTGAACCTCGTCGGCCGCCTGACCCGCACCCCCGAACTGCGCGAAGTCAATCGCGCCACCAGCGTCGCGACCATCTTCGTGGCGACCGATCGCCCGAAGCTCAACAAGGACGGCCACACCTACAAAGGCGACGACGGCTTCACCGTCAAGGAGACCGAATACCACAAGGTCACCTGCTTCAACGGCCTCGCCAAGGCGATCGCCGGCAACCGCAAGAAGGGCGACCTCATCGCCATCGAGGGACGCCTGCACTACACCCGCTGGCAGGACAGCGACGGCAACGACCGCTACGGCTGCGAGATCATCGCCGATCGCGCCGAGTTCTACTGACCGGCCAGCGAACCGGGCGGCGCCTGCGGGCGTCGCCCTTCGCGCATGCTTCTTCATCGCCAGCTCGGACGCTTCGGCCACGTTGCTTCGCACCGCGGCCTTGCGCCAGCGCGCGCTCACCTGAAAGGTCCGGCACCATGACCGTCCAGCGCGACATGTTCGACGGCGACCCGTTCGCGCCCGAGCCGATACCTACGGCACCGGACCCGGTCGCTCGGGTCGACGAGCCGGCACCCGCCGGCGGCGACCACGACGGCAATGCCGTCGCGCTCGCCCCGCTGGCGGTGCCGTGCGGCTTCCGCAACCGTCGCAATGAACCCTGCCGGCGTCTCGCCGAGCGACCCATCCTGATGAACGGCCAGCCCTTCGTCCATCGTGGTCACCAGCTGCTCCAGTGTCCGCGTTCCTGCTGGCTAGACGATGACAGCGCGGTCGAGCCGGACATTGCTGACCGGATCGGTGAAGATATCCGGTTCGCAACCGAACCGGATATCCAGACCGACCCGCACGGCGAGGACACCGATGCCAACCGCGATCCAGACGACCCGGGAATCCAGGAGATGCCGGATTACGATGCCGGGGATGACGGTGGCGAGTATGAATGGGACTGATCCTGCTGATCCTGCTGTGCTGGCTGTGGGACGGCCGTAGAGGGGCAGGGCGGGGCGTCCCGCCTTGTGGGCGGGACCGGGCTCTATTCGGCCCTGGCGGGCCTCACGGAGCCCCCTGGCGGGGTCTCCGCCCTGCGGGTGACGATCCCTATGCCGGCGCCGGGCGTCCTGCGCGCGGGCGGCGGCAGCTGGCTCGCCCTCCCGGGCTCACTGGCGCTGCCTTTGCGGCGCTGCGCCGTGCCGGCGCATCACCGCCGCCCGTGCTCGGTCCGACCCGGCGTGCCCACCACAACATAATATTTTCTCTCTCTGTGATGAGGAAGTCTGGCATGCGGGGTTGGCGGGCCGTCAAGGACGCGCGGTCCCCCCAATTTTCACGCACCCTTCCGTCTCCGCTTCGCTCCGCCTCCAGGGCACGAGAAAATCGGCTCCCCCGCGCGCGAGCGTTAACCGGGGTCCGCGACCCTGCGGGCCGCGGCTTCCCGGTTAACGTCCCTGACCGCCCTGACCGCCGCATGCCGGATGAGATTCCTCACCGAGAGAAGGTGAGATTTTCAACTCATGGAGGCTATCATGACCAAGTACAGCAACTTCAACGACATGGGCCGCGCGATCAACGAGCGCCGCGCCGACGAGCACACCACCGAGACCTATCAGGGGGCGTTCATCGAGGCGAGCGAGATGGCGAAGCTTTCCATCGTCAGCGAAGCCGAGAAGCTGGACATGCCCGACCCGGAGCAGGCCGCACACGCCGTCGAGCAGATGCTGGCGACGATGTTCGACGTGTTCCGCGACACTCGCATGGAGGAGTTCGCCGCCGACCTCGCATGGGGCTTCGTCAACAGCTTCCACATGGTGGCCAAGCGCATCGAGGGCCGTGAGGATGACGCCGCCAAGAAACTTGGCGACCTGGTGCGCAGCTACGACCCCTCGGAGATCTACGCGGTGGAGCTCGAAGAGACCCAGCTGCTCTGCCAGACCCTCGAGAATTGCGCCGAGGCGATGCGCTGCATGCGGGACCACGCCGGGAACGTGTATCGCGTCGAGACCGGACGGCCCTTCTCGACCGTCCGCGGCAGCAGGGTGTCGTCCAAGCTGACCGCCTCGATGATCGACGGTGCCGACTATCTGGCGGCACGCGCGGCAAAGCGTCGGGACGAGCACAACCCGAGCGGCCCGATTGTCGCCTTCTCGGGCGGCATGGAATGGCACGACCACGAGCAGCTCTTCGAACGCCTCGACCAGATCAAGCGTCGCATCCCGTCGATGGTCCTGATGACCACCGCCATGAACAAGGGTGCCGACGCCATCGCAGCGTCGTGGGCGGCCTCGCGCGAGGTCAAGCTGGTGCGCATGTTCCTCGACAAGCGCCACGGCAACCGGGGCGGGTTCCTCCGCAACGACCGCATCGCCTCGCTGCGTCCCGTCGAAGCGATCGTCTGCGAAGGATCGGGCGTCCAGATCGACTTCGCTCGCAAGTTGCGTACCGCCGGCGTACCGCTCCACGTCTTCCGCAAGGACGGACAGGCACCGGTGCAGCCGAGCCAGCGCAGCCGCCGCGCCTGACGCACCCACGGAAGGGCTCCGGGCAACCGGAGTCCTTCCCCTTTTTTACGTCGCCCTGGGCGGCGCTCCGGGGCATCGAGCCCCATCGCGCCGCGTGGGACTGACCTATCGGTCGATCACGCCACGTTGCCCGCTCGGCACGGCTCGCTCGCGGCAGGGCAATGCCGTCGCATTGCCACTGCCAGCTACGCCTCGCCGGTGCCGGGGTCGATACCGACACCCGTCGCATCGCCTCGCTCGCTTTGCGGTCATCGCTGAATGCGATGACCAGCGCGCTACGCCTCGGCCGATACGACTGGCGATCGTCGTTGAACACCAATCGGCACGCCTCGCTTGCTTCACGGCGATCCCTTCGGATCGCCGGTTCGCTACGCATCGCCGTGCCGATCGCGTTGGCTTATCGACCGCGCCGTCTCGCTCGCATCGCGGCCACGCCTGCGCGTGTCACGCTCGCTACGCATCGACCGGCGCGGTTCAACCGGCGTCACGCTTGCGGCATCAGCACGGCTCGCTGGCGGGCGCGGCGATGCCGTCGCATCGCCTGCACTGCCGCTGCGCATCGCGCCGTGCCGATCGCACCCATTGATCGGCCACGCCGTCTCGCTCGCATCGCGGCCACGCCTGCGCATGTCGCGCTCGCTACGCATCGACCGGCGCGTCTCACCCGGCATGTCGCTTGCCGCATCGGCACGGCTCGCTGGCGGGCGCGGCGATGCCGTCGCATCGCCTGCGCTGCCGCTGCGCATCGCACCGTGCCGATGCCATCGCGCAGGAGCTGACCGGCACGGCTCGCTCGCTTCACGGCGATCCCTTCGGATCGCCGGTTCGCTACGCCTCGCTCGTGCCGATCGCACCCGCTTATCGACCGCGCCCGTCTCGCTCGCATCGCGGCCACGCCTGCGCGTGTCGCGCTCGCTACGCATCGACCGGCGCAGTCCGACCGAAGCCCGGCTCGCTCGCGGTGCCGCAATGCCTGCGCATTGCGAGCACCAGCTACGCATCGCTCGGGCACCCGGTCCTGCGGACCGACCCATGACCCCGTGATCGGCCATGCCGATCCTGACGGATCGGAAGGGGAGGGGAACCGGAGATGATGGTTCCAATGGGAGACAGACCATGTCGATCACCTTCTTCCTCAGCGTCGATCGCAAAGCCGACGCCGCGCCCGCCGTCATCACCGCCCGCCAGCTTGCCGCGTTCCGCGCCTTCGCCCGCGAACGTGGCCAGCTGCTCGAAGACGAGGATGATGACCCGCTCGTGTCGTGCTCGTTCGAAGCTCGCGTCTGCCCCTGGTCGCTCGCGTCGATCTGCGCGATCTTCGATCACGATGTGGGTGTCATCGCCGTGGTCGAGGAAGCCCAGTTCCGTGGCCTCAACGTGCGCTTCTGGCACGATGACGCGACCCGCACGATCACGATGCGCGTCGCCAGCACCCCGGACGGCGCAGCGGATTCCAATCTCGCGAACGGCAACGCCTTCCACGTCCTCGACGCGCTACGACTTTCGGACGATAATTGCGGCAGCATGCCCATCGGGCAACTACGCGAAACACTCGGCCAGCCCTATGTTCGCCGCGACCTTGGTCGCCTCGATGGTCGTTACCTCGAACGCTTCGACACCCTCGCTGCTCAGGCCGACACCAGTGAAGGGATACGCATGGTCTGGGGATAGCCTCCCTCCAGTCGCCATCGCGTCGGGGAGCATCGGGCTTCGCCTCGATGCTCCCCATTCTTATGCCTGAATGGACCGAAGCTTCGCCAACTCGGCCCAAGCATTGAAAAGGGGAGCGCCTAACGGCAGCTCCCCTTCTATTTGCATGATGGGCTTGAGCCCGCTTTCGCGCTGACCCGCTTACGCGGTCAGGCGCTTCACGGTCTCGGCGATCCCGAGTTTCTTGATCGCTCCAATGATCGCGCTGAACTGGGCAGGATCGGCCTTCATCAACCCCGACCGTTCCACCTCCTTCAGCAGCTCCGAACGCTCACGATCGGCCAGTTGCTTGCGGCGTTCGTTGAGCCGCTGTTCGTCCGCCTCAAGCTGTGCCCGTTCCTGCTCGATACTCCGTGCCATATGACCTGCCTTTTCTGATCGTGGATCGGCCTCCATTTCCCACGATGCCAGCACCGCTCCACCGGCACAATAGCGACACTCATAATCGCTCGCTGGTCCGGCTTTACCGGACCAGCATGAGGCGACGGACACTGACCTTCGGCCAGGTCCGTCGTCGGGCGGGATTGCTCCGCCCAATACCCTTCGGTCCAGTCCGGTGGTCGCCTGCCTGCGGCGCTTACTCTCCCGGAACCCAGTCCAATGATCGGACATCCAGCCATGATGCCACCACCACCGCGACAGTCCCTAAGGATTTGCACACCGTACGCGGCACGCCGCAGGTTAAGTGTCTGTAATTGCCGGTGTTTGCAGGGGCAAACATGTTTGCCCCTGCAAACGCCTTGGTGGTTCTCCCCTAAGCGCTTGAGAACGCGCGAAAATCCCTGTTTGCAGGGTGAATGCGTTTTCACTCTATACCTCGGGACCAGGCTGTAGTATTTTCCACTCTCCGAAAACCCCACCAGCCACTTTCAAGTGGGTGGTGAATGTCTAACTCGACGATAGCTTTCAGACTTTCGTCTGAAGAGATTGCGGCACTTGATCGTGTAGCCGCGAAACGGTCGTGCTCCCGGTCTGAGGCCGCGCGCACTGCGCTTATGTTCGGTATCCGTTTCGCTGAGGCCGAGCATACTTTCAACATCACCCGTGCGGTCCTCGTTCTCGAGTACATGCAGGCGGCGATCGACGTGATTATCACACGCGATCACGGCGACGTCGTACCCCAGCTTCGCGAAGCCGCGAAGGAGCGCCTGGCGACGTTCCATGCGTAGCGGCGACATCCGGTTCAACGGTCAGGCGGCGACCGTAAAGCACCATTCCGCGCGGGGGCGGATCACCCGCAACTCGGGCAATTTCACCCGCGGTTCGCAGCTTCTCGCCAGTCAGTACAAGATGACCTGGGCGGGCCTCCAGGTGCCCATCTGGATATGGCTGGGGACGTTCATCGTCCTGTTCAATATCTTCGTCTGGCTGGGCCTCGCCGAGCATGAATTCCAGCTCGACCTGATGAAGCTCTATTCCGCCATCTGGACGTGGGTCGGCGGGGACAAATTCCACCTCATCAACCTGACCTTGCCAAACGGCATCGTGACCAAGGTTCCGATCGGCTACGTCCCCTACGAACCCCATGTCGTTCATGCCTGGGCGAAGACGGTCAAGATCTTCCTGACGACACTCGTCATGTCGGCCTTCATCGCAGCACCGATCATCATGTGGTTCATCATGTGGGCAAACAAGCGCGGCAGCGACATGCTCCAGGAACGCCACAACCGCGGCGCCCTGTTGGTCGAGCGTGACGTGCTCGTCAAAACTGTCAGCGGCCACAACCGACGCAAGTTCCGCACCGAGTGCGCCGAACACGATCCGCCGTACGTCCCCGAACTCGTCGCCAAGGCTCCGATCCTCGATCGGATCGACCGGGGCATCCACGTTCCATACACGATCGCCGGCATCCCCTATCCGTGGCGGCTCGAACAGAGCCATACCATGCTCATCGGCACCACCGGCACCGGCAAGACGACCCAGCTGCGCAGCCACGTCTCGCAGCTTCGCGCGCGCGGTCATCGCGCGGTCATCTTTGACCTGACCGGCGTGTTCGTGGAGACGTTCTACAACCCAGAAACCGACGTCATTCTCAACCCTATGGACGAGCGTTGCGCGCCGTGGACGCTGTTCGACGAATGCCGCAACTATGCCGACTTCGTTTCGGCCGCATCGGCCCTCATTCCCTCGCATCCCGACGACAAGGAACCGTTCTGGCAGAACGCCGCGCGGATGCTCTTCATCGAGATGTGCCTGAAGCTTCAAGAGATGGGTGAGGCGAACAACGCCGCGATCGCGCACCACCTGATGCAGGCCGATCTGAAGTCGATCAACGCCAAGCTCGATGACACCATCGCCGCCCCGCTGACGACCGAGAAAGCCGCCCGCATGGCGGAATCGATCCGCTCGGTTCTGAACGTCAACGGACAGGCGCTACGCTTCATGCCGGACCCTGTCCCGGGCGGCCCGCCCGCCTTCTCGATCCGCGACTGGATCGCGACCGACAATCGCGACGGCTCGATCATGTTCATCACCGGCTCGTACAACGACCTCGAGATGACCCGCGGTCTGTTCACGCTGTGGATCGATCTGGCCGTCAACAACCTCATGCGCCTGCCCAAGACCCGTGACCTGCGGACCTGGTATCTGTTTGACGAAGTCCATGCGCTTCACGCGCTTCCTGGTATCGAGCATGGCCTCCAGTCGGCCCGCAACTTCGGCGGTGCGTTCGTCCTTGGGATCCACTCGTTCGACAAGCTGGTCGCGACCTATGGCTTGCAGAACGCGACCGCGCTCACCGGACTTGCGCGCACCAAGCTGATCCTCGCCACCGCCGATCGAACCACAGCCGAAAAGTGCTCCGAGTTCATCGGCAGCCGCGAGGTCCGCCAGATGGATGAGGCCTACAGCTACGGCTACAACAACACCCGCGACGCCTCGACCCTCACGCCTCGCACGGCGATCGAGCCGCTGGTCATCCCCGACGACATCAACAACCTGCCGTCGCTCCACGGCTTCGTGAAGTTTCCCGATGGATTTCCCGCTGCGCGGATCGAACTCAAATACCGCTCCTATGCCGAGGTCGCGCCGGGGGCGGTGCCCCGCAAGAACTTCAAGCCTACCGAATACGTCTCGCCGGAAGACCGGCGTCGTCAGAACACCCGGAACAATGGCGCGGATGAGGGGGGTGAGGGTGGCCGCGAGCATACCCCCACACGGCCTGTGGGGGGCGTGGAGGCGAAGGAAAGGCAAGAGCCGGACCTGACCGCCTCGCAGCCCGAGAAGCCGCGTAGCGAGGCTGAAAAGGCGGCTGCGGCGATGGAGGTCACCGGGTCGCTGCCGGTGGTGATCGATCAGATAACCGGCAAGGGCGTCGCCAGCAGCCCGACCGGCGTCGATGCCGTCCGCGCGTCGGATGCCGCAACGAGGGTCGGGGGCGAACCTTCCAAGCCTGTGACGGGAGGTTCATCCAGTCTGGATGCCCAACTCGGCGGCATGGGCATGTCCCTGATCGAGAACCGTGCGGGTCCGCAGAGCGGGGTGGATCCGACGCGCGGCGAGGCGTCACGCCATGCCCCGGAAAGCCGGTCCGATCGCGGTGATGCCGATCGCCACGAGGACCAGGCGACCCGCGAATTGCGCGATGGGTTTGCGACGCAGCGCGACCCCGATCACCACCATCGTCATCACGGCCCGGATCATTCGCCGGAGATCGATGACGACATGGACATGGGGATGTAGCCGATGCTGTCGATCGCTTCCGTCAAGTCCGCCTCCGGCGCGGCGCAGTATTTCGCCAAGGACGATTACTACACCGCCGAGCATTCGTCCGAGGCGACCGCCTGGGGCGGGGTGGGCGCGGCCGACCTTGGCCTCAAGGGCGAGGTGACCAAGGAAGACTTCGAGAAGATCCTCAACGGCGAGATGCCCGATGGCGAAAAGGTCGGGCAGGTCGAGGGTCGCAGGCTCGGTGTCGACCTGACCTTCTCGATGCCGAAGTCCGCCAGCGTAATGGCCTATGTCGCTGGCGACACCCGTGTCCTCACCGCGCATATGAACGCCGTAAAGGCGACGATGGGATGGGTCGAGAAGACCTTCGCCGAAGGCCGCACCTACGATCAGTCCAGGTCAGGGGATGCGGTGCGAACCGGCAACCTCGTCTATGCGCTGTTCCAGCACGACACGAGTCGCGCGCTCGATCCACAGGGCCACATCCATGTCCTGATCGCCAACATGACCAAGATGGCGAACGGGGCATGGCAGGCGCTCCACAACCAGCAGCTGTGGAAGAACAACACGACCATCGGCGCGGCCTACCACGCGCAGTTTCGCGCCGAGCTGGCGAAGATCGGCTACGAGACCAGCGTCACCGGCAAGCACGGCCAGTTCGAGATCGCCGGCGTGCCCAAGCAGGTGATCGACACCTTCAGCCAGCGGCGCGCCGATATCCTGGCGAAAGCCGGCGAACTCGGTGTCACCTCCGCCGAGGCGTTGCGCAAGGTGACCAACAATACCCGCGACGCCAAGCTGAACGTCGAGGATCGCGATGCCCTGCGTCAGGAGTGGCGCGACCGGGCGGCCGCGCTCGGGTTCGACGGCAAGGCGCTGGTCGATGCCGCGCGCGAGCGTGCTGGCGCCAGCGGCCTCGATGCCCAGCCACGACCGATGGAGCGCCTCGGTGACGTCCTGGCCAATCTCCGCGAAAGCCTGGGCGAGTTATTCCGACCCGCCGATCCGCTCGTCGCCAGCGGCCTCGACCGGCTGCGCATCGCGCCGGTGGATCTGCGCGCCCAGCACGCCGTCGCCTCCGCGATCCGCATCCATGCCCAACGCGAAGCCGCGTTCGCGGTGCCGGACATCACCAGGACCGCGCTCGACCTCGGGCTGAAGGGTGTCACCGCCGCGCATGTCGACGCGCGCGTCTCCGAGCTCATCCGCAACGAGAAGCTGATTCCGGGCAAGGATGACCGGATCGACAGCGTCGTCACCCATGTCACGACGCCCGAGGCGCTCGCGACGGAGCGCGGCATCCTTGCAGAGATCGAGCGCGGCAAGGGGGAGGGGCGGGTGATCGTCTCCGCCGACACCGTTATCGAGCGGATCAACGCCGCATCGGGCGACAAGGAACTCAATGCAGGGCAGATGGCGGCCGCGACGATGGCGCTCACTTCCGCCGATCGCATCGTCGCGGTCCAGGGCGTCTCGGGCGCCGGCAAGTCGACCATGCTGGCGAGCGTCGCGCGCAATGTCGAGCAGGAAGGCGGCAAGGTGGTCGGTCTCGCGCTCATGAAGGCGACCGCCGATCGTCTCGGCGCCGAAGCCGGCATCGAGAGCCGCACCGTGTCCTCGTTCGTCCACAGCTATGCCCGCCACGCGCTCGCTGGGAAGGGCGCGGGCTATGACGGCGCGCGAGACGCGCTCGCCGGCACCACGCTCATCCTCGACGAAGCCTCGATGGTCGGCTCGGAGCAGATGAAGCACCTGGTCGGCATCGCCAATGCGCTCGGCGTCGATCGCTTCCTGATGATCGGCGATCGCCAGCAGATCACCGCGGTCGACGCCGGCAAGGCGTTCGCGCTCGCGCAGGCCGGCGGGATCACGCTGGCGCGGATGGACGAGAATCTGCGCCAGCGCACCGAGCAGCTGCGCACCGTCGCCGCGCTGACCAACCGCGGCGAGGTGCGCGAGGCGATGGCGATGCTCGGCGACAAGGTCACCGCCAACCCCGAGCATGTGAAGGCCGCGGCCGAACACTGGCTGGGCCTAACCCCCGAACAGCGCGAGACCACCGCGATGTTCTCGTCGGGCCGCGTCGCGCGCGCAGAGCTCAACGTGCGCATCCAGGACGGCCTCGCCGCGGAGGGCACGTTGAAAGGGGACGGCGTCGTCACCCCGGTCCTCGACAAGGTCAACGTCACGCGCGAGGAACTCCGCTACGCGCATACCTATAAGCCCGGCCAGGTGATCGACCTGCGCCATGCCATGCGCGAGCTCGGCCTCAGCCCCGGCACCTATGACGTGCTCGGCGTCGACGCGAAGGGGCGCGTTCAGGTCCAGATCGGCAACCGGGTACGGACCTTCGATCCGCAGAAGATATCGCCGGTCGACAAGACCGACGCGATGCAGCTCGCCCAGCGCGAGCAGATCAAGCTGCATGAGGGCGACAAGATCCGCTGGACCCAGAACGACAAGGACCGCGGCCTCAACAACAACGATATCGCCCGCGTCGTCTCGGCCGACCCGTCGGGGATCAAGGTGGAGGCGAGCGACGGCACCCTCCACGAGCTGAAGGCGGGCGATCCGATGATGGAGCGGATCAGCCTCGCCTACGCGCTCAACATGCACGCGGCGCAGGGCATCACCACCGACACCGCGATCGCGGTGATGAGCCACAGGGAATCGAACCTCTCCAACCAGCGGCTGTTCAACGTCACCGTCACGCGCGTCCGCGACGACATCCAGCTGTTCACCGACGACCGCGAGAAGCTGACCGCCGCGATCGAGCGCAACGAGGGCAACAAGACCTCGGCGCTCGAGACCACCGGCGCGCTGTCGATCGACCCCGATCGCGGCGCTGCCGGCGCAGCCACGAAAGCCGGCGCGGGCGAGACGTTCAACCCTTCGCTGCCGCCCGACCTCGATCGCGGACCGGAGAAAGTCGGAGGCGAGCCGAGCGCAGATACAGCCCGCCCCTCGACCGGCGGCAAGATCGACATCCGTACCGATCCCTCGCTCGACCTCTCCCGGTTCAGCGTCCCGGTCGAGCCCAAAGGGCCTGAACTTCCCTACCCCGAAAAGGACATCGGACTGGAGCTATGAGCATGACCACATCACCACCGACCTGGGACCAGGTGATCGCCACCAAGCACTGGCACGCCTGCGACCTCGACACTCATACGCTCACGCAATGCAGCCAGCTCGCGCGGCGCGACGATGCGCTCGACTGGGGCGGCGAAACGCTTGCGATGGCCGCGATTTTCGGCCTGACCTACGTCTTACTCCTGCCGCTCACCCGCGCGCTGCGTGCCCTCCGGGTCCGGTCCGAGCCAGCACGATGAGCCTCGCCGACCGCGACTATATGCACGGGCCTCCCCGCATCGGTCGGACCTCGCGGCTCGACACGCCGCCCTGCGACGCGATCGAGGGCGCGTCCGAGCATCTCCAACAGGCCCGCAGGAAGCCCGTGGAGCCACGGTCAACCGCGCCGCGCGTGCTCGTCCCCCTGACGCGCCGGCTGCGTCAGGCGGGGCTCCTGGCGGCCGTGGTGGCGGCTTTCACCTTCGCCTGGGCGGTCGGATGCGGAATCGTCAGCGCGTCGCTCCACACCGATGGTGGAATTTTCGTTCCGCCCGCAACCCAAGGTACGCCCGGTGGACGGTAGTTTCCCTTTTCGCTTCCGGCGCCAACCCGAGCCGACGCACGCGACCCTCACGATCGCCGAAACCGCGGATCTGACGGCAGCGGCGCTTGAAGCGGTCCGCGCCGGTGACGGGGGCCGGCTCGCGGTATTCGGCGATGGCGACGCGATCGCCGAACTCGCCGACCAGGTCCGCGACCAGCTGATCGACCCCGCGCGCGGCAACTGGGACTTCTTCGCAGACCATCCGAGCGACTATGCACGCTCGTCCGCGATCGAAGCGTTCCTTCCCGACGATCCTGACGTTTGCTCGGGCTACACCTGCGCTTCGCGCTATGTGCTGCTCCGCGCGATCCAGCATGCCGGCGATGAACCTGGTGCGACCCTTTCGGCCGTCCGCGATCTGATACGGGATCTCCCGCCGGAAGCCGTCGCAGAGGCGGCGGGACACGATTCTGGAAACGGTCACGCCCTGCGTTGGGGAATGACCGTGCTGGCCGGCGTGCGACGAGCGACCCACGCTTTCGCCGACCACGACCGGCTGATGCCCAGGATCTCCATCGCGCGCTGGCTGGCAGGATCGGCGTCGACCATCCTGTTCGTACGACGCGAACCTGGACTGACTTCGAGCGAGGTTGTCGCCGTCGAGGCCTCGCTGCGCGATCACGCGATGCTGTCCAGAATGGACGTGTTTCCCCTGGCTCTCCCCTCGCAGTCGATGGAGGTGGTCGATGGGCATCGATGATCGCGACTATATGCGCGATCGCTACCGCAAGCGGCAGGGGCTCGATCCCGGTGCGACGCAATGGAACGATCGCAAGGCACGGGTCGAGCTGAACCGCTTCGGGTTCAGGAAATCGGTGCCGCTGGGGAGCGCGAGCTGGATATCTGGCGGATCGAAAGGGTCGTGGTTCGAAGCCAGGAACAGGGGCCACGATTATCAGCGCGGTCGATGGCGGCCCCGCCCGCGCTTCACGCCGGCCCCTTACTGGCAGGCGCTGGGCGTCGGTGTTGCCATCGCACTGGTCCTTGCGGCCTGGGCCGGGCAGGGCCAGATCAAGCGCGCAACCTCCAGCCTGTTCGCGTCAATCGTGGGGACGAACACCGGTTTTCCGGAATCGGGAACGGTCGCCGTCTCCTCCAGCGTCGACCTGCGAACCGTCAGAAGCCACCTGACCATTCAGGGTGCGGCAGACAATAGCATCGTCCAGCTGCTCGATCCGGCGACGGCGAAGAACCGGCTGTCGGTCTATGTCCGCGCCTTCGAGCGTGTCACCGTGCCAGCCCCGCTCGGCCAATATCGCGTCCGCTTCATCCACGGCCGCGAATGGGCAGATTCTCGGACCTTCTTCGGCAAGGGCACGCTGCACGACGAGGTTGCCGGCGTGATGCTGTTCACGCGACGGGTCGGGCACACGCTCGATCTTCGTCTGGGGGCCGACAGCAATCTCGTGGTCCGGCGCATCGCCGCCAAACCGGCCTCGATCCAGTGACACTGTCCTTCATCCACGCGCGGGGATTTCGCATCGCACCGCCAGGACCGGCCCCCGCGCGCCGGCACGGCGATCAACCGGGACAGGAGACATGAGCAACTGGGATTTCGAGGAAATGGGCGAGTTCGGCTCGGATGCCGACGCAGACCGCTGGGCGAAGCGCAACAACATCGCCCCGCAGGATGTCCGCATTCGCCGCAAGGGGGACGGGGTTGAGCTGGAGGTCCGGCGCTCGGCGCTGGGCGACAGCAGCGCCCGCCACGATGACCGTCGCGACGGCCGACGCAACGGTTTCTTCTGAAAACGGCCAGGGAAGGAGTACACACGATGAAACTGAAGATGATCGCCGCGCTGGGGCTTGCCGCCCTCTCCGTGGCCTTGCCGTCGGCCGCCAGCGCGCAGTCGTCGGCGCCGGTCCTGCTCGCGATGGCGAGCTTCGCCGGAAGTCATGCCGGCACCGATGCCGCGCGCGAGGTCGAGGCGAAGAAGGCGCGCTATCGCGCGCACGCGCTTCACAACGGCAAATGCAAGGACTGCGCGGACTGTCCCGACTGCAAGGACTGTGACGAAGCCGCGAAGAAAGTTGCGGCGGACGAGGAGCGTGCCGGGATCTGCGATCCCGCAGCGCATGCGAAGAAGGCGGGCGCCGGTGCTTGATCGCACCCGCATGCTCGTCGTGACGGCCGCGCTCGCGGCCGTCACACCTTCAATGGCCCACGCCCAGAAGCTGGGGCAGGGCGGCACCGGCGTCGACGAGACGACCGCCGTGCCGCAATGCCAGGTGCCGCTCGGCGTTGCCGCGCTGGTTGAGGAGAAGGCCGCCAACCCGGCCGATGGCCTGTCGCCGCAACTGCAGGCGCTCATGCGCATGGCGGAGATGCAGAACGGCGGTTCGACCGCGCGCGTCGACGCGCTGCCACTGGTCAAGCTGATGATCGCGCGATCCAATTGCTTCCGCGTCGCCGATCGCGGCGAGGCGTTCAGCGCGCTCGAACGCGAACGCGCGATCAATGGCGGGACTGCCACAACCCGGCCTGTCACCAAGGCGGATTATCTGATCGAGGTGAAGGTGGTCTATTCCGACGCCAAGTCGCGTGAGAGCGGGGGCGGGGTCGGCGGTGTGTTCGGCGGGGCGGTCGGGCTCAAGTCGAAGACACTCGAAAGCCAGGTGCTGATGACGCTGGTCGACGTGAACACCGGCATCCAGGAAGCGGTCGCCAGCGGGTCGGCGCGCAAGAAGGATATCGGCGTCGTGGGCGGTGGGCTGTTGCTCGGCCTTGGCGTGGGTGCGCTCGGTGGAAGCTACGCCTCGACCGACATCGGCAAGATCACCACGCTGGCGACGCTCGATGCGTTCCGCAAGCTGATCGAGGATGCACGGCCACGGCTCGAGGCGAGGCTGGTGCCGGCCAAGCCGCCCGCAATGGTGCCTCCCGCCTCCGCGCCGCTACCGGCGCAGGCGGTTCAACCGCTGCCGCAGCCAAATCCGGGAACGCCGAAACGATGATCCGCAAGAAATCGACCCGCGCGGCCGAGATCGCATTTGCCGACGAAGTGATGGCGTCCGACGAGTTCGCGGCTCTCCCCGAGCGCGTGCGATCGACGGTGCGGAACCATCGCCAGGGGATGCGGGGCGAGCGCGAGACCGCCTATATGCTCGATCACCAATTCGGGCCTGACAACGACCGCAACCTGCTTATCCACGATCTGCGCCTGCCGGACGGGCAGGGCGGGTTCGCGCAGTTCGATCATATCCTGCTGTCGCGGGCGTCGCGCACCGCCTCGATCTTCGAATCCAAGAACTACTCTGGCCGGATCTCGAAGAACGAGCATGGCGAATGGATGGTCTGGTATCGCTCGCAACGTCAGCCGCAGAACATCCCCAATCCGGTCGAACAGGCCAAACGACAACGCAAGGTGCTGCAGGCGTGGCTGAAGCGAAAAGGGCATGACAGGGCGTTCGCGGAGGTCGGCGTATTCGTGTCCGTTCCGCCCACCGCGATGATCGACCGTTCCAAAATCGGCAGCGACGAGCCGATCTACAAATGCGACAACCTTTACAAAGCCTGGGTGCCGTTCGGCGGGTCATCGCCCCTGGGACGAATGTTTTCGACCGGCGTCACCGCCGCGCAGATGGTCGAGATCGCCGACCAGCTCATCGCCGACCATGTCCAGGAGGGCGATATCTATACCCGCCTCGGCATCGTTCCTGACAGCACGGACGCCGCCGATACGTCTCATACCGGCGACCCGTCTGGGCCGATCAACATGCCCATCGTCCAGGCCGCGTCTGTGCCGGAATTGCCGCCGTACGTCGAGGCAGAGCCTGTCACTGTTCATCCGGCGCAAAGTCCCTCCACATCGGTAGCGGTTGAATGCACCGTTTTGGAGGTATCGCCCCCTGCCAAGGCGGTTCCCGTCAAGGCGGGCGCACCTATCGAGGTATGCGCCGGGATCGTCGAGCGGACACTGCCAGATGGCCGCATCGCATTCAGGGCCGCGCGCGACGATGAGATCGGCAGGGAGGTTCTTTCCGCGTTGTGCAAGGGCAAGGCGATCTGGAACCCGAGATTCTCCAACTGGATCTGCGTGCCCGACGTCGCCGACGTGATCCGGGCTGCACTTCCCGATGCGATCAGGGTCGGCCACGTCGCATGAATATGATCAGCCTGCCCCGGCCCGAATGCCCGTATTGCCATGAGGCGATGCGCCGCTGGCCGCTGGGGCAGCACATGCTGGTCTGCGACACCTGCCGCCGTCCGATCGTGCGCTACCTCGCTGCGCCCTCGCGTCGGATCTTTCGGCTGCGCCCGCTCTACAGCGTCATCAACGCCATCGCGCTGTTCATTCTGGTCGCGACCTTTCTCGCCATCGTGATCGCCCGCGCCGACATCCGGCATATCATGCTGGCCGTCGCGATCCCCATCGCGATGTTCGGCGCGAGCGATATCGGCGATGGCTGGCTGTCCTGGCGTACCTCGCTCGATCGAGGGTGGAACCACCTTCGCAAGGGTCGCAAGGCGCGGCTGATCGGGCTGGCACGCGCAGCGTTCGGCATCGCCGGCTGTGCTGTCGCCATCTTCGGGCTACTTGCCTACGGCGACATGACCACTCCACGAAAACCGCTTGCCCATCAGGCTGGTCGGCCATGATTCCCTTCTGCCTGATCCTGGGCGACAGCACCGCGGTCGGCACGGCGCAGGCATTGGCAGCACAGGGCATACGCTGCGAGGTTCATGCGCGCGTGGGTGCCGGTTCGGCCGAGATCGAGCGGCGGGTGAGGGGCGCTTCGGCCGCCACCGTCGCCCTCATCGCACTCGGGTCGAACGATGCCGCCAGTCCGGCGCTCCCAACCAACCTTCTTGCGCTCAGGCGGCGAACCACCGCCGTCAAGGTGGCCTGGCTTGCCCCCTACGACCTGCGCGCGTCATCCATTGTCACGTCGATCGCGGCACGTTTCGGCGACACCGTCATCCCGCTGCGGGCGCAACCGAGCCGGGATGGCATCCATCCGGTCAGCTATCGCCCCGTCGCCAAGTCGCTGCGGTGGGGGGCGGTCGCCCCCTTCAGAGCCGGCGTAGCGCCGGCGCCGATCGCGCGCGCGACCGTGCTGGTGATGAGCAGCCCACTCGGGTCGTGATCGCCATCTTCATGCCGCGAGCATCGGTCGCCGGAACCGAACGGCTCGACTCAATCCCGCTGGAACAAATCCGGCCCATATGACAGGCTGAACGTCATGGACCATCGCATCACCCACACCTGCGGCCATGAGCAAACCCATTTCATTGCCGGGTTCGCGTCGCAGCAGGAGCGCAAGGCCACCTGGCTGCGCACGACGGTCTGCGGCGCGTGCTACCGCAAGCAGCGCCAGGAAGAGAACGAGCGCGACGCCGCGGCCTCGCAACAAGCCGTTGCCCATCTGTCGCTGGCGCCGCTCAACGGCTCGGAACGACAGGTCAGCTGGGCAACGACCATTCGCGCGAAACGGATCGCCTTGCTGCGCAAGGATCAACCTCTCGATAGCGTCGAAACCGGCGCGGCGCTGCTCGGCATCGCGGACGCCAAATGGTGGATCGACAACCGCGACGCGACCGACGCGCAGTTGCTCGCCTCGGCAGGGGTGGCTCAGGCTCCCGGCTGAACCGGCGTCGTCACCGCATTCTTCAGCGGCGCGGGCTTCTTGCCGTCAGGCAGCGTCCTGCGGAGGTGCTCGTGGACGATCGCAGCCGAGAAGGGCTTCGGGATGAACGTCGCCTTCTCGGGCATGTCACCCGGATTGGGACGGATATTTGTAGGGGCTTGCAATCGTAGCGGTGTCTGCTCGCCAACAGCGCTATTTCCTGCTCACGCTATCTGCCACTGGCGCGTGGCACCGTGCTCGAATTAGCTGCCAATGTGCTCGCCATCATCCGGCGCTGCTCGCAAACGAGGCGTCGCACTCACGTTATCTGCCAACAGCTTCGACCGCCAAGGGGAGGTCGATCAGACGGCCATAGGTTGTCCCGTTTCTCCATCTGCACCGGGCAGTTTCGGGAAAAGCCAATCGGGAACACATTTCGGGAAAATGGCGCCCTCGTTGCCATCGAGCGCGCCTTCCCGCCGTCAGCCGTCCCACGCGACCTTCCCAATCGGGAAAGCGGAGTGCCGCGTCACCAGTATTTCGAAATCGCCCGAAACTGCTCGACCGCAACCTTCGTCCCTTCACCTTCCTCGGCATGAACGAGGCAGTGGTCAATATGGTCGTTGATGAGCGCGCGCTTGGCGCTGGCAATCGCGCTTTCGACGGCCTGGAGCTGCTGGGCGATGTCGACGCATGGCCGCTCTTCCTCGATCATCCCGACGATGCTGCGCAGATGACCCGCTGCGCGGTTCAGGCGCTTGATGATCGCCGGGTGGCTGGAGTGCGCGTTATGAGACATGCCCTCAATGTAGGATGCCGGCACCGATGTTGTCGAGTATCCCCCCAGGGGGATAGACGGCATCCCCCTAGGGGGATATGAGGCGTCCATGCTCAGCGTCCTGGCAAACCGGACTTACCGTCATCTGTTTCTCGCCCAGATCATCGCATTGATCGGGACGGGACTTGCGACCGTTGCGCTGGGACTGCTGGCTTATGACATCGCTGGTGGCAGCGCCGGGGCCGTGCTGGGCACGGCGCTCGCGATCAAGATGGTCGCCTATATCGGCGTCGCCCCGATCGCCGGAGCGTTCGCCAACCGCGTACCCCGGCGGGCGTTGCTTGTCAGCATGGATGCGATCCGCGCGGCCGTGGCGATCTGCCTGCCGTTCGTGAACCAGGTCTGGCAGGTCTATGTCCTGATCTTCGTCCTGCAATCGGCGTCGGCCGCGTTCACGCCGACGTTTCAGGCGACCATCGCGGACGTTTTGCCGGATGAGCGTGACTATACCCGCGCCCTGTCGCTGTCGCGTCTCGCCTATGACATGGAGAGCCTGACCAGCCCCATCCTTGCGGCCGGCCTGCTGACGGTGATGAGCTATCACTGGTTGTTCTCGGGCACGGCGATCGGCTTCATCGCTTCGGCGCTGCTCGTCGTCTCGACGGTCCTGCCCCGGCCCGCACCAGTCGAGGATCAGGGCGGCATTTACGACAAAACGACGCGGGGAACGCGCATCTACCTCAGGACGCCGCGCCTGCGCGGACTGCTGGCCCTGACGCTCAGCGCCGCTGCCGCGAGCGCGATGGTCATCGTCAACACCGTCGTCATCGTGAAGGGCCTGGGCCTGAGCCAGCGCGATGTCGCACTGACGCTCGCCGCCTTCGGAGGCGGCTCGATCACCGCGGCGCTGACCCTGCCGCGGGTATTGGACAGGATCGCCGATCGCACGGTGATGATCGTCGCCGCTGCCGTGCTGACGATCACGCTCGCGGCGCTCGCCGCGATCAGCGCGACGATGACGCCGGGCGCTGCCTATTGGCACGTCCTGCTGGCGGGCTGGCTGGTCATGGGCGTCGCCTACTCCGCAAGCCTCACGCCGTCCGGACGACTTCTTCGCCGATCGGCCAATGCCGAGGACCGGCCCGCCCTGTTCGCGGCGCAGTTCGCACTCAGCCATGTGTGCTGGCTGATCTGCTATCCGCTCGTCGGACAGTTGGGCGCTCGCGTCAGCATGAGCGCGGCCTTCGTCGGCATGGCGGCGCTGTCCGCGATCGGCGTCGTCGCGGCGCTTCGCCTATGGCCGGCGCATGATCCGGACGTCATTCCGCATGACCATGCCGATCTACCCGCCGACGATCCCCACCACGCAGAGCACGCCAAGGGCGATCATGCTTTCGTGATCGATCGCCGTCATCCGAAGTGGCCGAACCGGTGATGCGCTTGTCCGTTACAGGCGGTCAGCGTAGTTTCGGCAGAATGCCTATGCGTCATCCTCGATCCGCGCTGCTGGGCGCCGTGCTGGCGCTCGTCGCCATGCTCGGCCTGATCGGCCTGTCGGGGTGGCACAATGCGATCGTCCATGACGACGATGCGATCCATGCGTCAGTGATCGAGCATAGCCACGATACGCCCGAGAAATCCGATCCCGATGCACCGATCCATGTGTTGGCGCACGCGACAGGGCATTGGGTAGCGTTTGACGGGGCGCTCCCGTCCGAGCGGATGATCCTCGTTGCCGACCGGCAATGGATGATCGGCACCGCTCGTCTGCCCGGAGGGATCGACCCCGCAGAGTTTCTTCGACCTCCACGAGCCTGAGCCGGCACCGGCGCCAACCGCGCCACCAAGCTCACCTTTGCAGGAAGAAGATCATGAACGGCCCCAGTCGCCGGCAGCGCAGGCTTGCGCTGGCCGGTATGCTCGTAATGCTGTGCCCCATCGGCACGGCCGGTGCGCAGACGGCACCACCCTTCGCCCAGCTCCTGCGTCAGGCGCAGACGGCTCCGCGCGTGACCGCCCTCGATGCGGACGTGGCCCGCGCGCAAGGCCTTGCCGAACAGGCGCGCGCGCGGCCCAATCCCTTCATCAACGTCTACGCCGAGAACTTCGCCGGCGACTTGCAGAACAACGCGCGCAATCAGCAGCAGACCACCTTCCAGATCGATCAGCCGATTGAGCTGGGGGGCAAGCGTTCCGCCCGGATCGCGGCCGGGGAGGCGGGCATCGCCGCGGCGCAAGCACGGAACCGCGATGGCCGTCTGCTCTTCGCCACTGAACTGGCGCGCGCCTATGCGAGTGCCGAGGTAGCGGAACGCCGGATCGCGCTCGCCGAGGACGAGGTGGAGGAGGCGACCGCCGACCTGAAGGTCGCTCGCGCCCTTGTCGGTGCCGGCAAGGAAGCACGGTTGCGCCAGCTTCAGGCGGAAACCGAACTCGCGACCCTCGAAGCCGATCTTGAAGTCGCGCGTGCCCAGAAGACAGCGGCGCTCGCGCGGCTTTCAGGCTTGGCAGGTTCCCCGACGACGTTCACCGGGGTTGGGGAATCCCTGCTCGATCGGATGAACGCGCGACCGTCGAGCGGACCGGTCGATCCGATGCAGGCAACGACGGTCAAGGTCGCGGAAGCGGAACGGGAGGCAGCTGCAAGAGCCGTTACGGTACAGCAACGGCTTGCTGTTCCCAACATCACGGCGCAGCTTGGCGTTCGCCAGCTTCGCGTCGCCAGCGGCCCCGCCGTCGTCGCCGGGGTATCGGTGCCGCTGCCGTTCTTCGATCGCAACCGGGGCAATATCGATGCAGCCCGTGCCGATCTTCAGGGAGCCGAAGCCCGCGCCGCAGCGGCGCGGCTCGAAGCGGAGACCGGCGCGCGGGCCGCTTTCGTCCTCGTGCAGGCCGCCGATACGCGCGCGGTAGCCGCACAGCGAACGATGCGGACCGCCGAGGAGGCGTATCGCCTTGCACGTATCGCCTATGAGGCGGGCAAGGCACCGCTGATCGAACTGCTTGCCGCCCGTCACAATCTCGGCGCCGCCCGAGGCGTCATCCTCGACGCCGACATCGCGCGTCTCGACGCCCGCGCCAACCTTGCCCGCCTGTCGGGCCTCAGCATCACCGGAGAAGCGGTCCAATGACCGGAAAACATCGTCTCTATGCCGGGGCCGCCATCGGGCTGGTCGCGGCTGCCGCGCTCGGTTTCGGCGTCGCACGCCTCACCCAGGCACCTGTTCCGACACCGGCCCCGACAGAAGCCGCCACACCGGCAGCGTCGAACGACAGGCTGGTCATCACGCCGCAAGCTATTGCGACGTCGCAGATCACCGTCGCCCCTGCCGCTTCAGGCGAGCTGGATGCTGCTGTCATCGCCTCCGCGACGGTTGAGGCCACACCGGACGCGGAAGCGTTGCTGACGGCCCGCGCACCGGGGACGATCACGCGCATCTTCTCGCGGATCGGCGATCCTGTCCGGGCAGGCCAGACACTCGCCCTGGTCGAAAGCCGGGACGCCTCGCAGATCGCGGCCGACCGTTCATCGGCATCGGCGCGCGTGACGCTCGCCCAGCGCCAGCTCGCGCGCGAACGGACCTTGCTCGCACAGGGCGTCAGTCCCCGTGCCGACTACGAGGCCGCACAGGCCAACCTCGCGGTGGCTCAGGCCGACGCGCGCCGTGCCAGCGCCGCGGCAGGCGCCGCGCGTGTTACCGGCGACGGACGCTCCGTGGCGATCATCAGCCCGATCGCCGGCCGTGTGACTGCTGCTGCTGCCAATCTCGGCCAGTATGTCGCGGCGGAAACCGAGCTGTTCCGGGTCGCCGATCCGCGTCGATTCCAGATCACCGCCAACGTGCCCCCGGCCGATGCCATGCGGGTCCGCACCGGCGATCGGGTCGAGCTGAGCACCAGTGATGGCCGCACCATTGAAGGCCGGGTCCGTGCCGCAACAGGCGTCGTTGATCCGCAGTCGCGCACCGCGACGATCGTGGTGACGCCGACCGCCGGCACCAGCACGCTCGCACCCGGACAGCTCGTCCAGGCGCGCATCCTGGCCAGCGGCGGTGCGACCAAGGGCGGCGTCATGGTCCCACAGGATGCCGTGCAGACGCTGGGCGATAGGACGGTGGTGTTTGTCCGGACGCCGCAGGGGTTCAAGGCGCAGCCTATCCGCATTGCCAACCGCTCTGGCGGCATGGTCGCCGTTGCCGAAGGTATTAGCGCGGGCACGCAGATCGCCACGACCAACGCCTTCCTCATCAAGGCCGAACTCGAAAAGAACGTGGGAGGCGAGGAATGATCGAGCGCATCCTTTCGACATCGGTTCGCCTCCGATGGCTGGTCGCGTTCCTGACCCTCGTCGTCGTCGCGTTCGGGGCATGGCAGATCACCAAGCTGCCGATCGACGCGGTGCCAGACGTCACCAACCGTCAGGTGCAGATCAGCACCTTCGTCCCCTCGCTCGGCCCGGTCGATGTCGAAAAGCAGGTGACGTTCCCCGTCGAGACGGCATTGGCGGGCATCCCCGGGCTGGAGATGACGCGCTCCTTCTCGCGCAACGGCTTCAGCCAGGTGACGGCGGTCTTCACCGACGCGACCAGCATCTACTTCGCGAGGGCGCAGGTCACGGAACGGCTCGCCCAGGCGAAGGACAGCCTGCCGGCAGGCGTGCAACCCAACCTCGCGCCGCTCAGCACCGGCCTCGGCGAGATCTTCTTCTACTCGATCGCCTTCCGTCACCCGGACGGCAAGGGCGTGAAGACGGTCGATGGTCAGCCGGGCTGGCAGTCGGACGGCAGCTATCTGACGCCGGAGGGCGAGCGGCTGACCACCGAACTCGCCAAGGCTGCCTATCTGCGCACGGTGCAGGACTGGATCATCCGGCCGCAGATGCGCAACGTGAAGGGCGTTGCCGGGGTCGATTCCAATGGCGGTTATGTCAAACAGTATCTGATCGAACCCAACCTCAATGCGCTCGCCTCCTACGGCATCTCGATCACCGAGCTGGCCGATGCGATGGAGCGGGCGAACGTCTCGGCAGGCTCGAACTATGTGCGCCGCGCCGGCGAGAGCTTTCTGGTTCGCGCCGATGCCCGCCTGAAGTCGATCGAGGACATCCAGGAGGCGGTCGTCGCCACCCGCAACGGCGTGCCCGTGCGGGTCAAGGACGTCGGGCAAGTGATGATCGGTGGTGCGGTCCGCACCGGGTCGGGCAGCCGCATGGGATCGGAGGCGGTCATCTCGACCGTGCTGATGCTGGTAGGCGAGAACAGCCGCATCGTCGCGACCGCGGTCGGAGAGAAGCTGGAACAGGTCAACCGGACGCTGCCGCCCGATGTATTCGCCGAACCCGTCTATAACCGCTCGAAGCTGGTCAACGCGACGATCGCGACGGTCGAGAAAAACCTGATCGAGGGCGCGTTGCTCGTCATCGTCGTCCTGTTCCTGTTGCTCGGCAACGTCCGCGCCGCGCTCATCACCGCCGCGGTCATTCCGATCACGATGCTGATGACGGCATCGGGCATGAATGCGCTGGGCGTATCCGGCAATCTGATGAGCCTGGGCGCGCTCGACTTCGGCCTGATCGTCGACGGGGCGGTCATCATCGTCGAGAATGCGCTGCGCCACCTCGCCGAGCGCCAGCACGCCGAGAACCGCCTGCTGACGCTGGACGAGCGCCTTGAGACGACCGCCGCATCGGCGAAGGAGATGATCCGGCCGACCGTCTTCGGCCAGCTTATCATCTTCCTCGTCTTCGTCCCGCTGCTCACGTTCCAGGGCGTCGAGGGAAAGACGTTCTCGCCGATGGCGACGACGCTGATGATCGCGCTGGCCTGCGCCTTCGTCCTGTCGCTGACCTTCGTGCCGGCGATGATCGTGATCCTTATCAAGGGCCGGGTCAGCGAAACGGAGGTGAAGCCGATCCGCTGGTTCAAGGAGCGGTATGCGCCGCTGCTGGGCAAGGCGATCGCCCGACCGTTGCCCTTCATCACGGCCGGTGCCGGCGTGTTCGTCGCGGCGGTGTTCTGCTTCGGCTTCCTCGGCGAGGAGTTCATGCCGCAGCTCGACGAGAAGGACATCACCGTCACCAACTTCCGCGTGCCCTCGGCCTCGATCGACCAGTCGACGCAGATGCAGATGCGGATCGAGGATGCGTTGAAGACGCTGCCGGAGGTGGCGCTGGTCTTCTCCAAGAACGGCAACGCCGACCTCGGCACCGATCCCATGCCGCCCAACTCGTCGGACACCTATGTCATTCCCAAGCCGGAAAGCGAATGGCCGGCGGAGGTAAAGACCAAGGAGGATATCATCGCCCGCATCGAGGAGCGGATGAAGGGGGTCATCGGCAACCGGACCGAAATCCAGCAGCCGATCCAGATGCGCTTCAACGAGCTGATCGCCGGCGTCCGCGCCGACGTGGCGATCAAGCTCTATGGCGACGACCTCGATGCAATGACCGCACAGGCCCAGAAGATCGCCAATGCGGTGCGCACCATCCCGGGCGCGGGCGACGTCAGCGTCGAGCAGACGGACGGCGCCCCCACCTTCGACGTGCAGATCGACCGCCAGGCTGCCGGACGGCTTGGCCTCTCGGTCGAGGAGGTGGCGAACACCGTCTCGGCCGCGCTGGGCGGCCGGGAAGCCGGGCTGTTATTCGAGGGCGATCGGCGCTTCTCGGTGGTGGTGCGCCTGCCCGACGCGCAGCGTGACGACATCGATACGCTGGGCGCGATCCCGGTCATGCTGCCGACGCCCGAGGGACAGACCGCGCGCTCGATCCCGCTGCGCGAGGTGGCGCGGTTCAATTATACGCAAGGGTTGAATCAGATCAGCCGCGAGAACGGCAAGCGCATGATGACCGTTCAGGTCAATGTGCGTGGACGCGACCTTGGCGGCTTCGTCAAGGAAGCCGAAGCCCGCATTGATGCGATGCCGCTTCCTGCCGGCATGTATACCGGTTGGGGCGGCACCTTCGAGAGTCTGCAATCGGCGCGGCTTCGCCTGATGCTGGTGGTGCCGATCTGCTTCTTGGCGATCTATGCGCTGCTCTACATGGCGCTTGGCGGCTTCATCCCCGCGCTGATCGTCTTCTCCGCGGTGCCGATGGCGCTCGCGGGCGGCGTCTTCGCCCTGCTGCTGCGCGGCATTCCCTTCTCGATCACTGCCGCAGTCGGGTTCATCGCGTTGTCGGGCGTCGCGGTCCTCAACGGCCTCGTCATGATGGGCGCGATCCGCAAGCACCGCGAGGAAGGCGAGGACGATGATCGGGCTATCGCCGATGGTGCGATGGAGCGGGTTCGTCCGGTTCTGATGACGGCGCTGGTTGCGTCGCTCGGCTTCGTACCGATGGCGCTCGCCACCGGCACGGGTGCGGAGGTGCAGCGCCCGCTCGCCACGGTCGTCATCGGCGGCCTCATCACGTCGACCGCGCTGACGCTGCTGGTGCTGCCGGCGATCACCGCATGGGCGTCGCGTTTTCAGCGACGCCGCAAGGTGGCCGAACCAGTCCTTGCCTAGATCGGTGCCGCCAGTCGCTCGAACCGGCGACTGGCAGCATCCCAGCTCAGCACCTTCATGTACGTATCAACGTAATCGCCGGCCTTCGCGCCATAGTCGATCGCATAGGCGTGTTCGTACATGTCGAGCGCCAGAAGCGGCGTTCCCCCTGCCAGCGTCATCGTATGATCGGCAGCCCATTGGTTCGTCAGACGCCCGTCCCGTTCGCTCCAGGTGAGCAATACCCATCCCGACCCGGCAGCCAGCGCCTTGCCCATGCCGGTAAACTCGGCCGCCCAGCGCGCATGGCTGCCGAAGTCGCGTTCGATCGCCTGCGAAAGCCGTGCGCCCGGCCGCGAAGCACCGCCCAAGCCCGCGAAATAGATTTCGTGCAGGATCATCGAGTTCCAGGCGATCAGCTCCTCACGCTTCAGCCCGTTGAGCGTGAAGCCCGGTGCCGTCATCGGGTCGAGCCTGGCAAACTCGGCCTTGATCGCTCCGAGGCGCTTGACCGCACCAATATAGTTGTTGTCGTGGTGGCTGGTCAGCAGCTTGGCGGACAGCCCGGGAAGCGTTGCTGCATCGAACGGTAGCGGCCGGGGCGTGAAGGCTGGCGCCGGGTTGGCAGGAGCTTGTGCGGCCACAGGCCCGCCCAACGAGGCGGCACCCGCTGCGATCCCCAGACCCAGCGCCGCACGACGATCGATCGCATCCATCGACTTCTCTCCGCTATTCATCGGATTACCCCAAGCCCATAAAGCGCCAGCCCCACAGCCGACGTCGCCAGCAGGGTCGTGATGACCCCCGCCCGCGTCATGAAGATCGCGTAGGCTGCGCCCAGCGAGAGGACGAAGGCGGCCGGATCGATGCTGGTCAGCACCGGCGCATCGAAGCGGAACGGCCCTGCTGCCACCATCGTCGTTTCGCGAAACAGCGTATGCAGCGCGAACCACACCGCGAGGTTGAGTACGACGCCCACGACCGCCGCGGTGATCGCCGACAGCGCGCCCGCGACGGCAGCGTTACCGCGCAGTCGCTCGATGAAGGGCGCACCGAGGAAGATCCACAGGAAACACGGCACGAACGTTAGGGTCAGGACCCATTGATATGAGCGTCGCGATCTGATTCAGGCTCCGCGAGGAGACCGGGATGAGCGACCTGTTTTGGCTAACGGATGAGCAGATGGAGCGGCTGCGGCCGTTCTTTCCGAAGAGCCACGGCAAGCCTCGAGTGGATGACCGGCGGGTGCTGAGCGGCATCGTGTTCGTCAACCGCAACGGGCTGCGCTGGCGCGATGCTCCTGGCGCGTACGGCCCGCACAAGACGCTGTACAACCGCTGGAAGCGCTGGGGTGAGGCAGGCGTGTTCACGCGCATCATGGAAGGTCTGGCTGCGGTGGGCGCCGAACCCAAAACGGTGATGATCGACGCGACCTACCTGAAGGCGCACCGCACGGCATCGAGCCTGCGGGTAAAACGTATGGCTCGCCCCGTCGGCAAGCGGTTTGTGTCTGATGTTCTGAGCAGTCTGCGAAAACGTATCCGGCCTTCCAACACGAGGTTGTTGGCCAAGATGGAGATCCGCGCGTCCTGGTCCTCATAAAGGGGCCGGCATCGAGTGCCATTTTTAGCCATAGGGTTCCGGGACACCGGTCGACTGTCAGGCCATCTTTCACTCACCTCCCGCAGACATCATTTAGCTGGCGCAAGGCGCGCCGGCCGAGCTTGTTCAGGCTGCTTGTGCAACCGGATCGTAGGTGCGCTCGTGTCGCAGCAGCGCCCACACGATACGCGCCATCTTGGCGGCCAATGCCACCACGACGGTGTTGTGATGAGAACGTGAGAGGAGACCGCGCAGCCAGGCGCCAAGTCGCGTATCGCTCTTGCTCATGACCGGCAGGGACGCACGCGCACCTTGGATCAGGTTCTTGCGCAGGTAACGGCTCCCACGTTTGGTGATACCGAGCAACCGCGGCTTGCCTCCGGTCGTTGCCTGCCGCGGCACCAAGCCCAGCCATGCGGCAAGGTCGCGCCCGCGCCCGAAGGTCCGGGCATCCCCGATCGCTGCCACCAGCGCAGTGGCATTAAGCGCACCGATGCCGGGAATGGTCAGCAATCGCCGTGTCCGTTCATCCGCCCGAGCCGCATCGGTGAACTCGGCATCGAGATCTGCGATCCGTTCGTCGAGCGCGCTCCAGCGCAGGCGCATGTCGCTCACCAGCCGGTGAATGCGGGAGCCGAGTACCGGTTCGTCACCATCCAGCATCTCACCCAGCCGAAGGGCAAGCTTTGCACGCCCCTGTGGGACGATGTAACCGCGTTCGAGGAGGAGGCTCCTGATCTGGTTCATCAGGGAGGTGCGGTCTCCGACAAGCTGGTCACGGATACGATGGAGCGTCTGCATGTCGAGTTGCTCCTCGGTCTTTAGCTCGACAAACCGCATAGTCGGCCGTGTCGCCGCCTCGGCGATCGCCTCGGCATCACGATCATCGTTTTTCTGCGCCTTGACGTAAGGGCGGACGTATTCCGGCGACATCAATCGTACCGCATGGCCTTGTCGCGCCAAGGCACGTCCCATGTGATGCGCACCGCAGCAGGCCTCCATCGCCACAACGCAGGCCGGCAAGGTCGCCGCGTAGGTGATGACTGTCTCGCGCCGCATTCGTCGGCGGACGACAACCTTGCCAATTGCGTCCAGCCCAACCACGCTGCAGCTGTTCTTGCCAAGATCGATCCCGAGCACAGAAATGTCCATGACCTTCGCTCCTTCCGCAAACGACCCGCTGTCGTGAAGCAACAACGGTTCAGATAAGGGGCGAGCCATCCATAAAGGGGGATCTCGGCCGCCTGATCGGACGCACGAAAGGCGGCATGAACACCAAGCTCCATGCCGTCGCCGACGCGAACGGTCGCCCCTTGAGCTTCTTCATGACCGCCGGTCAGGTCAGCGACTACACCGGTGCGGCCGCGCTGCTGGACGACCTGCCAAAAGCGCAGTGGCTGCTCGGCGACCGCGGCTACGACGCCGACTGGTTCAGGGACGCTCTTCAGGCCAAGGGCATCCAGCCTTGCATCCCAGGCCGCAGGTCGCGCAACGAGCCCGTCCGGTACGATAAGCGCCGCTATCGGCGCCGCAGCCGCATCGAGATCATGTTCGGCCGCCTCAAAGACTGGCGCCGCGTCGCCACCCGCTACGATCGCTGCCCTACGGCCTTCTTCTCCGCCATCGCCCTCGCTGCCACCGTCATCTTCTGGCTGTGATCAACGAGTCCTGACCCTACCCAGGTCGCGAGCAGCCCGCCGAGCGTCCCAGCCAACAGCGGGGACAGCCCGGTGGACCCGCGATAGGCGCCGAGGAAGCCGACGAATTGCAGGACCATGATGAGCGGCCCAGGCGTCGTCTCCGCAATGCCAAGACCGTCCAGCATCTCCTTCGGCCCCAGCCAGCCATAATTCTCGACCGCCTGCTGCGCGACATAGGCGAGGACGGCATAGGCCCCGCCGAACGTCACCATCGCCATCGTCGAGAAGAAGGTCGCGATGCGGCTGAACACGTCATCGGGACCGAGCGCGATCAACAGCGCCGCGACCGGCACGAGCCAGAGAGCCAGCCAGACCAGCGCTGTGCGGACCGTCTCAGCCCATGTCGGCCGGGCATGGGCGGGCAGCTCTTCGCCGAGTAGTGTATCCGCGTCGGCTACGATCGTGCCCTTGGACGCGCCGTGCCCTCCGCCCCTGAAGGCCGTGCTGCCTTGCCGGGTCGACCACCATCCGATGAGGCCGGCACCCAGCACGATCAGCGGAAACGGCGCGCCGGCGAAGAAGATCAGGACGAACGCCAGCGCGGCAAGCGCCCTTGCCGGCGTCGACTTGAGCGCCCGTCCGCCGATCCGCACGACCGCCTGAAGCACGACGGCCAATACCGCGCACTTGAGGCCGAAGAACAGCGCCGAGACGATACCGACGCGACCGTAGAGGACATAGACCCAGCTCAGCGCCATGATCGCGACCGCGCCGGGAATAACGAACAGCACGCCGGCGACGATGCCGCCCTTCGTCCGGTGCATCAGCCAGCCGATGTATGTGGCGAGCTGTTGCGCCTCTGGCCCTGGCAGCAACATGCAATAGTTGAGGGCGTGCAGGAACCGCTGCTCCCCGATCCAGCGTTTTTCGTCGACGAGGATGCGGTGCATTACCGCGATCTGTCCGGCAGGACCGCCGAACGAGAGCATCGCGATGCGCAGCCAGACCCAGAAGGCCTGGCCGAGCGTGACCGGTTCCGGGCGCGTCGGCGTCGCGACGTCGGCTGTCACCGCGGTCATGACGACACCTTCCCGCGCGCCGGCTGATGCGAGGACCAGTTGTGCTTCTCGCCCTGCGCGTCACGGCACCAGCGATAGAGCGCATCGTATACCGCCATGCCGGCTTCGAGCTGGGCGTGATCGTCACTGTGGATACGCGACAGGCCAAGCGAGATGGCGAGCAGTCCAGCAGCCTCGGGCACAAGGTCGAGCCGATCGGTATCGGCGCCCCGCACGATCGTCGCGAGGCGGACCAGCGGTTCGTGCGCGTCGAGGCCGAAGGCCTCGACCATGATGTCGAAGGTGCAACGCTCGCCGCGATGGCTCCAGAATACGCCTTCGTCCGCGACGTCGAACGGCTCGGCCTGTTGTTGCTTGGCGACGGTCAGCACGTCACCGGGCGCGACGAACAAGAAGCGGGCCTGCGGATCGACGAACCGTCGGATCAGCCAGGGACAGGCGATGCGATCGACCTTGGGCCGCGCTCGTGTGACCCACCATGTTTGGCCATCGTCATGTCGTGGCGGCAGATGGACCAGGGAAACGGTAGGCAACCCGCTTGCCGCCCATGCGGCGAACCCGCCGTCCAAGACTTCGGCCGCTACACCCTCGCTGCGAAGAATGGCGGCCGCTGCAACTGCCAGACCACTACCATCGGTGTCGATGAGGACCGCTGATGACCCGGAGGCATATCCCCATTGGGTCGGATCAAGGAGAACTGGAAACAGTGATCCCGGAATGGCTTCTGTCGGTCCGTCGCGCAGATCGATGATACGCGGCGCGCGGGGCGATGCGACAAGGCGGGCAAGTTTGTCCGGTGTTATAGCGTTTGGAGCAGGCATGACGCGTCCCTTGCGTGTTCGTGCTGGACGCGATTCTCTGGCTGACGCCTCGTGGGGACATCGCCATCCCCATACGCTTAATCAGCCATGCTCACCGTGCGATGTCAATCACCGTCGCCACTGTCCCAATTCTCGTAGCCGACGAGTTTCGAGAAGCGATTTCGATTCCCGCAATTCGATCCCAATCGAGAAATGGGATCAGTTAGGAGGTACGCTGGCGGCCTCTCCGCTTAGTTGTTCAGGCTGGGCTGCGGCCACGTCCATCAACAAGGTGCTGCCGGCGTTCGAAACACACGACAATGCCAGCAAGCAGCAGGACGCAGACCAAGGCAGTCGCAAACGTGTTGAGGCCAAAACCGCCCTTGGCGGCTTCCTTCGTGAGCAAATTCCCGAAGTCGGCGCCGAACGGCCTGGTGAAGACGAATGCCGCCCAGAATATAAATGCCGCGTTGATCCGGGCAACATAGTGCAAAAGCAAAACCGCGCCGATCACAGCCATGCAGACCAGCGATCCCGTGGTATATGTGAGGCCGAAAACATAGACGAGTCCATCGCCGAACGCCGTGCCGAGGCTGTTCGAGAACAGAACGGCGCCCCAGAAAAACAACTCGCTCTCACGGTCGACCACCGCGCTCACGTCACAGGTGCCCCGCCTGAGATACCAAATACCGAGGGTCAGCAACATGCCGCCGAAAAGGATGGCCGACGTCACGTTATAGCCAAGGTTGAGGGTGTGGGTCGACAGGTCGGCTATTTCGGTTCCCGCCGTGGTCGTACCGACGATCGTCGCCCAGAACAGAAAAGGACGATAGCGATCGGCACGAACCTGCGCGACGAGGAACGCCGCTAGCAGGCCCAGCGTGATGGCAAGCCCGGCGACGTAGCCCAGGTTCAGCGTCTGGGCGATGGCGTCACCCGCAACCTCACCCAATGTCGTGGCGACGACCTTGGCCAGCCAAAAGCCGAGGGTGATTTCGGCGACTTTACGGGCGGGATGCTCTCTCGTCACGTCGACTCTCTCCATACGCGCACCCCCGGGGCCGACGATCATCAGGTCGAAGCATCAAATTCAAATCGAAACTCGTGAATGACCAGCTACATTGGGACTTTGTATAGTCGGCTCCAGCAGCGCCCATGCTTTCGTGACTAAGCCGTCACGATGCGCCAGACCTTCCTTCTGATCCCGATCCTGCTTGCCGGTTGCGACGAGAAGGCTGCCAAGCCGCCCGCACCGCCTGCCCATGCCGAGACGATCGCGCATGAGAGCGAGCTGTTGAAGCTGACCCTGACCCCGCAGGCGCAGCAGCGGTTGGGCATCGCGCTTGCGCGGGTGGATGGCGGATCGGCCACGGCGACGCGCGAAGTGGCAGGCGAGATTGTCGTGCCGCCGATCAGCGCCAACGGCGTGCCGGTCAATTCGACAACCAACCTCCAGCAGATCGGCAGCCAGCAGGCCGCGGCAGATGCCGAACTGGCGCGTGCCACGGCGCAGGCGCGGCTTGCGCGGATCGCTCTCGATCGCGCCGCGAGCCTGGTGCGTGAGGAAGCGGGCAGCGTGCGTGCGCGTGACGAGGCCGCGGCGGCTCTGACCGCGGCGCAGGCCGCATTGGACGCGGCGCGGCAGCAGCGCCGGCTGCTCGGGCCGGCGGTCGCCTCGCTTGGCGCGCAACCCGTGCTGTGGGTGCGCGCATCGGTGTTCGGCAGCGACATGGGCGAGGTGCGACGCGAAGCCTCCGCTACGGTCCGCCCTCTTGGCGATGGCGGTGCGCCCCGCTCGGCGCGCCCGGTGCAGGCACCGCCTTCGGCCAACACCGTCGCCGGCACCGTCGACCTCTATTACGCGGTCGACAATCGCGACCGGGCTTTCCAGGTCGGCCAGCGCGTGTCGGTCGACCTGCCGCTCGCCGGGCAGACCGAGGGCCTGTCGGTGCCGTCTGCCGCAATCCTGCGCGACATTCATGGCGGCGAGTGGGTCTATCAGAAGACCGCGCCCGACACCTTCGTCCGGCAGCGTGTCGAGGTGGTATCGGAGAGCGGCGGACGGGCGCTGTTGGCGCGCGGACTGTCCGCCGGCGCGCAGGTCGTGACCGATGGTACGGCGGAGTTGTTCGGCACCGAGTTCGGGGCGGCGCACTGATGCTCGGCCGGCTCGTCCATTTCGCGCTGGCGCAGCGCGTCCTCGTTCTCGCGCTCGCCGCGCTGCTGGTGGTGCTCGGGGTCCGTGCCGGGCGCGACGTGCCGCTCGACGTGTTCCCCGAGTTCGCACCGCCGATGGTGGAAATCCAGACCGAGGCACCGGGCCTGTCGACCGAGGAGGTCGAGAGCCTGGTGACGGTGCCGATCGAGACCGCGGTCAACGGTGTCCCCGGCCTGATGACGCTTCGCTCCAAATCGGTGCTGGGCCTGTCGTCGGTGCAGATCCTGTTCGAGCGCGGCTCCGACGTGATCCGCGCGCGCCAGATGGTCGGCGAGCGCATCGCCCAGGTGCAGCCACGCCTGCCGCTTGCGGCACGACAGCCCGTCCTCATGCCGCCACTGTCCTCGACCAGTCGCGCGATGAAGGTCGGACTGTCGTCGACGAAACTCGATCAGATGCAATTGTCCGAGCTGGTCCGCTGGACGATCCGGCCACGGCTGATGGCGGTCCCCGGCGTCGCCAACGTCGCGGTCTGGGGGCAGCGCGACCGGCAATTGCAGGTGCTGGTCGATCCCGATCGTCTGCGTGCGTCCGGCGTGACGCTGGCGGAGGTCCGCGCCGCGGCCGGCGACGCGGTTTTGGTCGGGGGCGGCGGCTTCGTCGACACACCCAACCAGCGGCTCGCGGTCCAGCAGACCGGCACCGTCCAGACCGCCGCCGACCTCGCCCGGGCGATCGTCAAGCAGGCGGGCGAGGCACCGGTTCGGATCGGCGACGTCGCGCGCGTGGTCGACGGCTTCAATGCACCGATCGGCAACGCCATCATCGACGACGGTCCCGGCATCATGCTGATCGTCGAGAAACAGCCGACCGCCAACACGCTGGAGCTGACCCGCGCGGTCGAGGCCGCGTTCGCCGAGCTGAAGCCGGGCTTGAAGGACGTGAAGGTCGACACGACCATCTTCCGGCCCGCGACCTTCATCGAACGCTCGATTGACAACCTGACACGCGCGCTGATGATCGGCTGCGCACTGGTCGCGGCGGTGCTGTTCCTGTTCACCCGCGACTGGCGGCAGGCGACGATCAGCCTCGTCGCGATCCCGCTGTCGCTGCTCGGCGCCGGGCTGATGCTGCTGTGGTCGGGCGCGACGATCAACGTGATGATCATCGCCGGCCTCGTCATCGCGCTGGGCGAGGTGGTCGACGACGCGATCATCGACGTGGAGAATATCGCGCGCCGCCTGCGGCTGAACCGCGAGTCCGCCGATCCGAAGCCGGCCTTCGCGGTGGTGCTGGCCGCGTCGCTGGAAGTGCGCTCGGCGGTGGTGTTCGCCTCGCTGATCGTGATGCTTGTGTTCGTGCCGATCTTCTTCCTCGGCGGGGTGGCCGGCACCTTCTTCCAGCCGCTCGCCATCGCCTATGTGCTGGCGATCGGCATGTCGCTGCTGGTCGCGCTGACCGTCACGCCGGCGATGTGCCTGCTGCTCCTGCCGAACGCGCCGCTGACCGAGGAGCGCGACACCCGCATCGTCGCCGGGCTGAAGCGTCGCTATGTCGGCTTCCTGCCGCGCGTCGTCGGGCGGCCGGTGCTGGCGGTAGGGATCGTCGCGGGCGGGCTGATGCTGGCGGGTGTCGGCTATGCGACCTTCAAGGATCAGTTCCTTCCCGACTTCCGCGAAACCGACTTCCTGATGCACTTCGTTGAGAAGCCGGGCACGTCGATCGAGGCGATGGACCGGATCACGATCCGCGCGTCGAAGGAACTGCGCAGCATCCCCGGTGTTCGTAACTTCGGCGCGCATATCGGTCGCGCCGAGCAGGCCGACGAGGTGGTCGGTCCCAACTTCACCGAATTGTGGATCAGCCTCGACGAGGATGCCGATTACGATGTGTCGGTGAAGCGGATCAAGGAGGTGGTCGAGGGCTATCCCGGCCTCTACCGCGACGTGCTGACCTACCTGCGCGAGCGGATCAAGGAGGTGCTGACGGGTGCCGGCGCGACGATCGTCGTGCGCATCTATGGCCCCGACCAGGCCGAACTTCGCGCCGCGGGAGTGCGTGTCCGCGACGCGATCGGCGGTATCCAGGGCGTGTCCGACCTGAAGCTGGAGAGCCAGGTGCTGGTCCCGCAAATCCGCATCCGCCCGCGGCCTGCCGAACTGGCGCGGCTCGGCCTGACTGCCGGTGAGGTTCGCCGGCAGGCGCAGGTGCTGGTCGCGCAGGCCAAGGTCGGCGAAATCTACCGCGACCAGCGCGCGTTCGACGTGGCGGTGTGGGGCGAGCCCAAGGTGCGGAACAGCGTCCATGCGCTCCGCGACCTGATGATCCAGGCACCCGTCACCGGCGCGCCGGTGCGGCTCGGTGATATCGCCGATATCGAGATCGCGCCCGCGCCCAATGAGGTGAAGCGCGAGAACGGCCAGCGCCGCCTCGACGTGACGATGAACGTCGCTGGCGCGGACCTCGGCACCGTGGCGCAGGCGGTTGACGCCGCGGTTGCGAAGGTGCCGTTCGCGACCGGCTATCACCCGCAGGTGCTGGGCGAATATGCCGCGCTGAAGGAATCGCGCGGCCGGCTCTGGAGCATCGGCGCGCTATGCCTTGTCGGCATCCTGCTGCTGGTCTGGATGGAGTTCCGCTCGCGCCGCATCACCGCGCTGGTCGCCGTCAGCCTGCCCTTCGCGCTGGTCGGGGGCGTGGTCGCGGTCGCGCTGACCGGCGGGGTGCTATCGCTGGGGTCGCTGGTCGGGTTCGTCACCGTCATCGGCATCGCCGCGCGCAACGGCATCATGCTGCTATCGCACTATCAGCATCTCGAACGCCACGAGGGGATGACCTTCGGCCGCGAACTGGTGCTGCGCGGCGCGGAAGAGCGTCTGGTGCCGATCCTCATGACCGCCGCCTGCGCCGGCCTCGCGCTGGTGCCGCTGATCGTCGCGGGCAACGCGCCGGGGCACGAGATCGAGCATCCGATGGCGATCGTGATCCTGGGCGGCCTCATCTCCTCGACCGCGCTCAACCTGCTGCTGCTGCCCGCGCTCTATGCCCGCTACGGCGAGGAGCGCGCCGTGCCGCCTGCCGCCGCACCCAAGGAGGTGCTGGCATGATCCGTCGCCTGGCCCCCGCCGTCGCCCTGCTCGCCTCCGCCTGCATGGGTGTGCCGACACCCCCGCCGACGATCGCGCCGCCCAGCGCGACCGGCGACTTCACCCGGCTTCCCGTGGCATCGATCGCGCCGGTGCCCGACGACTGGTGGCGGCTCTACGACGATCCTGTTCTAGACGGACTGGTCCGATCGGCACTGGCAGCCAACGCCGACCTGCGCGTTGCCTATGCCAATCTTGACGGCGCACGCGCCGCATTACGGCAGGCTCGGGCGGCGCGGCTGCCGCAGACGACGATCGAGAGTGCGCTCGGCGTCGACAATCCCGCCGGACAGCCGAGCGCGTCGGGCAACGTGCCGACGACGGATTACGATATCGCCGCGACCGCGAGCTGGGATCTCGACGTGTTCGGCCGACTGCGCTCGGCCGCGACCGCGGCGGGCGCTGATGCCGAGGCGCAAGCGGCCGTCGTCGACGGACTGCGCGTCGCGGTCGTCGCCGATACCGTGCTGGCCTATGTCGATCTGTGCGGATCGACCCGCGCCCTCGCGACCGCGCGGGAGGTCGCCGCGGCGCAGGATCGATCGGTCGGGCTGGTGCGCGAGCAGTTGCGCGCCGGCGAGGTGTCGCCGCTGGAGGTGTCGCAGGTCGCGACGATCGCTGCCGCCACCCGCGCCGCCATCGCCCCGTTCGAGGCCCAGCGTGCCAATGCGCTGTACCGGCTCGCGACGCTGCAAGGCCGCCCACCCGCCGAGGCCCGCGCCTACCGCTTCGCCTGCACCGCCGCGCCCCGCCTGCGCGGGGCGGCACCGGTCGGTGACGGAACCGCGCTGCTGCTGCGCCGTCCCGACGTCCGCGAGGCGGAGCGCCGCCTTGCCGCCGCTGCCGCGCGGATCGGCGTGGCGCGTGCGGACCTTTACCCTCGCGTCAATCTGGGTGGCGCGGTGGGGCTGCTGTCCGGCGGGATCAGCGCGGCGGTGACGCCGCTCGTCAGCTGGGCCTTCCCCAACCAGGCACCGGCGCGCGCAAGGCTGGAACAGGCCCGCGCGACCGAGCGCGCGGCATTGGCCGGGTGGGACGTGGCGGTGCTGCGCGCGCTGCGCGAGGTCGAGACGGCGCTGGCGAACTACGACGCTGAGACGCGCCGAAACCGCGATCTGGCGACCGCCGCGCGCGAGGCGCAGGCCTATGCGCGCCGCGCGGGTGCCCGTGTCCGCCTCGGCGACGCGCCTGGCCTGCTCCAGGTCGATGCGCAGCGCGCGACCGCATCGGCGACGCTGCAACAGGTCCAGTCCGATCTGGCGGTGTCGCAGAACGAGGTCGCGCTGTTCCGCGCGCTGGGTGGCGGTTGGCGAACCAACGCCGCTACGCGATAGTCGGGCGATGCGGATATTGATCGTCGAGGATGATGCCGACACCCGCGCCTTCGTGGCGCAGGGGCTTGGCCAGGCCGGGCACCAGGTCGCGGTGAGCGAGGACGGCCGCGACGGGCTGTTCCAGGCGACCGGCGGCGGGTTCGATGCGATCGTGGTCGACCGTATGCTGCCCGGCCTCGACGGGCTGGCGCTGGTGAAGGCGATGCGCGCGGCCGGCGATGCGACCCCGGTCCTGATGCTGACCGCGGTCGGCGGGATCGCCGATCGCGTCGAGGGGCTGGAGGGCGGTGCCGACGACTATCTGGTCAAGCCCTTCGCCTTCTCCGAGCTGGCCGCCCGCCTTAATGCGCTGGCGCGCCGGCCAGCACCACGCGGCGATGACACCCATCTGCTCCGGGTCGGCGATATCGTCCTCGACCTGCATCGCCGCACCGTCGAGCGCGACGGCCGTCGCGTCACCCTGCAACCGCGCGAGTTCGCGCTGCTCGCCGAGCTGATGCGCAACCCGCGCCGGGTGATGACCCGCACCATGCTGCTGGAGCGGGTATGGGATTTCGATTTCGATCCGAAGACCAACATTGTCGAGACGCATCTGAGCCGCCTGCGCTCCAAGCTCAACGCCGGTTTCGACGCCGATGCGATCGAGACGGTGCGCGGTGCCGGCTACATGATCCGGGGCGAATAGATGCTCGCACGGCTGTGGCGCTCGACCTTCGGCATCGTCGTGCTGGTCGCGCTGGCGTTCAGCGCCGCGACGCTGGCGATCGGCGCCGTCGCCTATGAGGTGACGCACGAGGCGCTGGAGGAGCAGCTGGACCACCGTGTCGCGGTCGAGACTCGCGCGCTGATAGCCGAGGTGCGCGAAGGCGGCCTGGCGGGTGTGGCGGATGCAATCCGCTTGCGCGAGGACGCCCGCAACGAAGCGAGCCTCGACTATCTGCTCGTCGACCGCGCCGGGCGGCCGATCGCCGCGACGATCAGTCCGCTGACGCCGGTCGAGCCAGGCTATCAGGAGCATTTCGGCTTCCGACGCGGCAACAATACCGGCGTCGGTCAGGCGCTCGCGACGCCGCTGTCCGGCGGGATGTTGGTCGTCATCGCCGACAGGCGCGACCTCGCAGCGATCGACCGGACGCTGGCGTCGCTGTTCGCGATCGCGCTGGCGGCGATGCTGGCGCTGGGGATCGGCGCGGCGGTGTTGGTCGGATGGCTGACCCGGCGTCGCCTGTCGCGCATCGATGCCACCGCGCAGGCGATCATCGCCGGCGACCTGACGCAGCGGGTGCCGCGCGACGGATCGGACAGCGAGTTCGATCGCCTTGCCTCCACGCTTAACCGGATGCTCGACCGCATCGCCGCGCTGATGGATAATCTTCGGCAGGTGTCGACCGACGTGGCGCACGACCTACGCACCCCCCTTACCCGCCTGTGCAACCAGCTTGATCGCGCGGCGGCCGGGGACACAGACGCGATCGAGGCGGCACGGCGGCAAGCCGACGATCTGCTGGAGATATTCGCCGCGCTGCTGCGCATCGCCGAGGTCGAAGGGTTGGCTGAACGTCGAGCGTTGGGAGCGGTCGATCTGTCGGCGCTGCTGGAGGACATGGCCGAAACTTATCGTCCCGACTTCGAGGCCGCCGGCCATACGCTGACGATCGACGTCATGCCCGGACTGCATATCGAGGGCGACCGACGCCTGCTCGCGCAGGCATTGTCGAACCTGTTGGAGAACGTGTTGCGCCACACGCCGCCCGGCACCAAAGCGACGCTGGCCGCGACGGCGACGCAGGATGCGATTGAAGTGACGCTGGAGGATGACGGCCCGGGCGTTGCCCCCGCTGATGCAAAACGCCTGTTTCAGCGTTTCGCGCGCGCCGAGGCGTCACGCACCACTGACGGACATGGGCTGGGCCTTGCCCTAGTTCGCGCCGTTGCCATTGGTCATGGCGGCGATGCCCTTCTGTCCCGATCCGAGCGGGCCTTCGGTGTCACCATACGGCTTCCGAGATAGATCGAGAGGCGCTGGCGATCTGCTTCGGGATTCTTGAAACCTGAGTGAACGACGGTTTCTGAGAAGCCGCAGGCTTTCCCATTTCACCATCGTTTGAGGGAAAGGGGGTGACCGCCGAGGAGTGGTGATTATGAGCAGCCCCCACCGGGTGGTCCGGGTTGATAGTTAGTGCATTGTCGTCTCCGCCGCCATTGCCGGTCGGAGGTGGAGCGAAGCGGAACCGGAGGCCGGCAATGGCGGTGTCGCCGCTTCCGGGGCGGGTGGTCGATAGCCGAGGCTGCTGTGCGGTCGGACAGTGTTGTAGTGACGCCGCCACGCCTCGATCAGCACCCTGGCTTCAGCGAGGGTGTAGAAGATCTCGCCGTTCAGCAGCTCATCCCGCAGCGAGCCGTTGAAGCTCTCGTTGTAGCCGTTCTCCCATGGCGAGCCCGGGGCGATGTAGAGCGTCTTCACGCCGATCTGCCTGAGCCAGGTCTGGACGGCGGCGGCGATGAACTCGCTGCCATAGCACATTGGGAAGCGCTGGTTTGGGAGCCGCTATGGCCCTGATGAAGACAAGGCCGCGTAGCGGCCGCAGGCTTCATCAGGGCAAGCCATGACCGGTCAGCAGGTATCTAAAGTGAGGTTGTCGAGACAACACTTTGGAGGCTGACCGACCATGACCAAGCTCACCTCTACGCCTGCCGGCGCCGTGCTGGTAGCTATCGATATGTCCAAGAGCCGGCAGGAGGTTCTCATCGAGCGACCGGAAGGCGGCCGGCGCCGGCGGATGACCGTCATGGCAACCAGGCAGGACTATGACGGCTTTGCCGAAAAACTCGCTGCCATCGGGCGCCCTATCATTGTCGGGTTCGAGGCGACGGGTAATTACCATCGCACGCTGGCACATCGGCTGCTGACGGCAGGGTTCGAGCTGCGCCTCATCTCGTCGGTCGCGCTCGCCAGAACGCGCGAGGCGCTGCACAATGGCTGGGACAAGAACGACCCCAAGGACGCGCAGGTCATCCTGCACATGCTGCGGATCGGTGCGACGCAGCGCTACGTCGATCCTCTCGCCGCGGGCATCAATGACCTGCAGGAACTCTCGAAGACCCACGAAACGATCTCTAGGATGAAGACGCAGACCTGGCACCGCATCCTGACCCACTACCTGCCGCTGTACTTCCCCGAGATCGCCCGCTTCGCAGGCAACAGCCGGTCCGACTGGTTTCTCGCGCTCATCGAGCGGTTCCCCACTCCTGCCAGCATCACCGCGCTCGACGCTGGGGCATTCTCGGCAGCTGCCTGGCCTCTCATCGGCCGCAAGGTTTCCAAGGCCCGTCTTGTCAATGACATATACGAAACGGCCTGCGCTTCGGTGGCTCTGCCGGTCCCGGAGGATTCGGCAGCAATTACCATGTTCCGCATGGTCATCGCGCAGGGACGCAGCCTCATCCACCAGCGTGACGAGATAGAGCGGCTTGCCCATGACAGGCTGGCCGAGCATGTTGATTATAAGCTGCTGCGCAACATTCCGGGCATTGGTCCGATTAACGCGCTGACCATTCTGGCCGAGGCCGGTGATTTGCGTCGCTTCAACCATCATCGACAGTTCCTGAAGTTCTGCGGCCTCGATCTCGCAACGTGCCAGTCAGGCACGTTTCGTGGCCGCACCAAGCTGTCCAAGTACGGCAACGCGCGTCTGCGCCGCACCTTCTGGATGGCTGCCCAGGTCGCCGCGCGTCAGCGCGACAACAGTTTCCGTGACAAGCTCGGACGGTACACCGCCGGGCACGCGGACGATGCCGACCGTCGCCGCAAGGCGATGACGGCGCTCACCGCCAAGATGGCGCGCGTGGCTCACGCCGTCGTCAAGACGGGGACAGAGTACCGGCCGTTCCTCGAACGGTCGGATGCCAGGTGGAAGGACCCCTCTCTGCAAGTGCCGTGAGGGCGCTCGTCGAGCGACCCTGTAGATAATGTTCGGGCCTTCCACCTGGGTGCGTATCTCGTTTTAAGGATGGTGAGGACCACGGCCGCCCCGGCGCCGCTGGATCCTGTGTTTGCTATGGCAGGGAGCGATCCCGTTGACGGTGGAAGCCATCTGGCTCAGATTGCATGCCGCGCCGATGGTTGTCGGCGCATGGATATCTGCTGGCCAAAACCCGCCGCTGCTTCCAGACATAGGACGTTGTCCGACCTGATATGCGCGGGCGGACCACGCTCGATGAACAACTCGGCCAGCGCTGCCAGTACGTCTTCGTGTTTGAGCTGGCGCGCGACGACGAGTGCCAGGCACTCCCTGCTCGCCTCGTCGATAATGGTAAGGATGCGGAACTTGCGTCCGTCATGGGTGCGTTCCTCGACGAAGTCGTAAGCCCAGACATGCCCCGGATACTCCGGCCGCAACCGGATGCACGAGCCATCGTTCAGCCATAACCGGCCGCGTTTCGGCTGGCGCTGCGGCACCTTCAGCCCCTCGCGTCGCCAGATCCGTTCCACCCGTTTATCGTCTAATCGGTCAAGCCGTTTGCCAAGGTGCTCGTAGTCGATCTTCTTTTGCGCATCGTTGTCGTCTTCGAGGTCAGGACGGGTCCAGCCTCAGCATGGCGCCAGATCGCCGGCCTCTCGATGTGGTTCCCGTGTTCCAGATGGTCACGAAGCGGGTCACGAGATGGCCGTGGCCGCACCCTGGCGGGGCGGCAGCTCGGAAAGCAGATATCAGGCCATGGCAGTCACCTTTGGGTCAAAGCCTCGCCCGTCGATCCACATCCGGTGCAGGATCACCGCCAGCTTGCGGGCCAGCGCAACGCGCGCCTTCCAGAAGCCCGATCTCCGGCCGATGGCGGCAGCCCAGTCCTTCAGCGCCGACGCCTGCGAGGTCCGCGACAGCATGACATTGGCCGCTTCGAACAGCAGCTTGCGGGTGAGACGATCTCCGCACTTGGAGATGCGGCCGTTGATGTCGACCTCGCCCGACTGGTAGCGACGCGGAGTGAGACCGAGATAGGCGCCGACATCCTGCGAGCGTCGGAACCGGTGAGGATCCTCGATGGTGGTCATGAAGCTGACGGCCGTCAGCGGTCCGACGCCGGGCATCGTCATCATCAAGCGGCAGGCGCCGCTTTGCCGGGCAACCCGGCCGAGCTGCTTGGCAATGGCAAGCTGTTGCTCCCGCAATGTGCTCAGCATCGCCAGTAGGCTCTCGAACAGTGCGGCGACCACCGGATCGTCCGGCAGCGTTGCCCGGACCTGACGTTCGAAGGTGCCACCCTTTCCGGGTCCGACCAGAATGCCGAAAGTCTTCGCCAGGCCGCGTATCTTGTTGATGAGCGCGGTGCTCATGCCGACCAGCTGGTCTCGCGTGATCAGGAGCGCACGCAACCGGTGCGTATCCATCGAGCGAACAGCGACCGGCCGGTACCAGCCCGAGCGGACCAGCCGTGCCAACCCAAACGCGTCGTTGCGGTCCGTCTTGTTCATCTGCAGCTTCAGCGCTGCCGCAGCATGCCTGGCATGAAGACACACCACCGGCAGCTCTCGCTCGGTCAATGCGTGCCACAACCACACGGTCATCGGGCCCGTCTCGATACCGATCCTCACGGCTCCTGCGGCCCTCCGCGCCAGCACGGCCGCAATAGCGTCCGGGTCCGTTCGCGACTTACCGTCCCATATGCGATCGCCCGTTTCGTCCACGACGCAGATCGCGGTCTCCTTCATCGACACATCTAGGCCAACATAGCAGGTCATCTTCCGTCCTCCTCTTCAGGGGACGACAGGCTATCCCAACGAGCACCGCTCCTGATTACGCCATGTGGTTCACCGACCAGCCGGCCGCATGCAGCAGTGCCGTCACCCGGCGATAGCCGTAACGGCCGTACTGCCTGGCCAAAGCGATGATGTCCTCGGTCAGCGCCTCTTCGTCATCTGCCCCGCACGGCACCTTGCGCTGCGTCGACCGGTGCTGGCCGAGCACGCGGCACACCCGCCGCTCGGATACATCCAGCACGTCCCGGACATGATCGATGCAGCGCCGGCGCCGTGCGGGGCTCAGAAGTTTCCCTTTGCCGCCTCCTGCAAGATCAGCTTGTCGAGCGTCAGATCCGAAATCGCACGCCGAAGCCGGGCGTTCTCCTTCTCCAGATCCTTCATCCGCCGAGCCTGATCCGTCTTCAGGCCACCATATTCCTTGCGCCAGCGGTAATAGGTCTGCTCGCTGACCGCGATCCGCCGGCACGCCTCAGCCGTCGTCCCGCCCTGGCCCAGCATGATCTCAACCTCACGCAGCTTCCCGATAATCTCCTCGGGCTTGTGCTTCTTCGAAGGCATTCGTCGTCCCTTCCTTGGTCCAGACTGTAATAGTCGATGGACCACTCAGAAGGGGGCAGCTCAGACGGCCATGATCGGCGCGCGGCGCGCCAGCAATGACGGCTAGTAAGATGATGGCGAGTAGAACGAGATGATGAGGCCCGATGATAGCAGGCGCTCCCACGAGGCGATCCGCGCCGCTGCCTACGCACTTCGTGACTGCGTCAGGGCTGGACCTCCGCTTACCGACCTCGGCCGGCTACGAATGAACCTGGCCAATGCGGTACGGGAGCATCTGCCTACACAGCAGGGCTGGAACAAGGAGGCTCGAGGCTATTTCGCCGACCAGATGCCGACTTACGAGCGGATCATGGAAGAGGATCGCGAGCTTCGGCTACGCTACTCCGACCACATACGGCGTTGGAGCAGCAACGCGATAGCTTCGAACGTCCCAGCCTATGCTGCGGACGTCGCAACACTGGTAGAGCGCCTCGACCGCTACCTGCGGTCGCTTGAGCACGAGCTCTATAAGCCGATGCACCAGGCAGGGATCGAGGCGTGATCGGTGATCAATTGCCCCTGTAGGTGGAGTAGCCGAAGGGGCTGACCACGACCGGCACATGGTAGTGCGCGGCAGGGTCGGTGACGCGGAACACGGGATCGATCTCGGGGAAGAATGGCACCGCCTTCGCATCCGGGTAGCCTGCCATGTCGAACAGCAGCTTGTAGGTGCGCGGCGCGAACTTCGACGGCTACCTACCCGACGCCGATATCTCGGTTGAAACCGGGCAAACCTATAGTCCTGCATGACGATCTGGCATCTTGCATCACCGCGAGCAGCTATCGAAACCGGCGTTTATCACCTACAGTCCTGCAAGGCAGGGTCGCCGGTCCTGCGAAACCGATGGTGGGGGTGCCGTTGCGACCTGTGTCAGCTGCGATCTGTGTTCCGGTCCGCAACGAGGAGACTGCGTTACCGAAGTTGCTGGAGGCGATCGAGCGACTGGACCTGGGCGACGTCGAGGCTGCCGTGTTCTTCCTCCTTGATAATTGCTCGGATGCGAGCGAGCAGGTAATACTCGAGCATGCTGGTCGCATGGCCCTTCCGTTCACGGTGGCTCAGGGAGACCCGTCCCCTGATGCCAATGCCGGTCGTGCACGCCGGGCCGCCATCGCCCTCGGCCTGCATCATGCGGCGAGCACGCCCCACGGTATTCTCCTGACGACCGACGCCGACAGCCAGCCCCGTGCCGATTGGGTCAGGGCGGCACTGCAGGGCCTGGCCTCGGCCGACCTTGTCGCCGGGCGAATCGTCCGGATCGCAGCGGAGCGGGATCCGGTGCAGGGGAGGGTCGAGCGCTACCTCGATCGGCTTCACGCCTACCGACGATCGGTCGACCCCGTTCCGTGGGACAGTCCGACCGGCTCCCACTGCTCGGGAGGCGCCAACATGGCCTTCCGACCCGGAGCCTATCAGGCGCTGGGTGGCTTCCAGCCGGTGCCATGCGGCGAGGACGCCGCCCTGCTCGACGATGCCGGGCGCGCCGGGTTTCGCGTGCGCCGCGATCCCGGCATGGTGGTTGCGACCTCCTCACGGCGGCTCGGCCGGGCGCCGGGCGGCATGGCGGCTGCGCTCAGTGCCATCGACCATCACGGGGCACCCTCAATGCCGCATCCCCGAGGGGCGGCATGGCAATACCGACAGCAGGCGGAGGCGCGCCGCATTTGGGCCGGGCTCCCCGATTCCTTTGTCGCAGCTCGCTTCGGCGACCGTATCGGATTGACCGGTGACCATGTGATCGGCGTCGCGCGCGACTGCCCCAACGCAGAGGCGTTCGCCATGCGTGTCGTGCCGGCGCTGCCCGATATACCCGACGTCACCCTCGCCGAGGCCGAGCATGCCCTGGCAACGCTCGAGCACCAGCTTTGCGAGCAGGCGGTATGACGACGACCAAAGCTCTGCGCCATGCGATCGTCGCGGCAGGGTGGGTGACCGACCCCGCCGGCGATCCGACGACGCCCGAGGCATATCTGGACCTGCTCCGCCCTCTTTACGCTGCGGGACGCCGGGATCTCCCCATCGGGCGCCTGCTGGAGGGGCATGTCGATGCGGTGCAAATCGTGTTTCGATACGGCACGTCGTCCCAGGTCGCTGCGTTGCGGGCGCGGATCGCTGCGGGAGCGATGCTGGGTGTGTGGAATGCGGGCCTGCCGGGTGAGTCGCTGGTGCTTACCGGCGGACGGCTGACCGGCGGCAAGGGCTATGCATCGGGGGCGGGGATACTGACTCACGCGCTGGTAACTGCGGATAGCGAACGCGGGCCGCAGCTGCTCCTGCTCGACCTGGATGCCGATCCGCCTGCCATCGATCGGGAGTGGTGGCAGACGATCGGCATGCAGCGCTCGGAGACACATCTGGTGCGCTGGTCCGGCTCTGTGATCCGTGAAGACGGCCGTATCGGCGAGCCCGGCAGCTATGCGCGGGAGCCGTTCTTCAGCGGAGGCGCGCTGCGCTTCGCCGCGGTTCATGCCGGGGGCATCGCCGGCCTGCTCGATGCAGTGCGTGACCACCTGACCACCCACGAGCGCGCTTCCGATCCGTTCCAGGCATCGCGCCTCGCCGACCTGTTCCTGCTTGCCCAGGGTGCAGCGGCGAGCATCCGCGACACGGCGGGCGCCTGGTTCAGCGGGACGGATGCGGAACGCCTCGCCCGGGTGTCCGCTGCGCGGCTATCGATCGCCGGCTCTGCCGAGCGCGCCCTGACGATCGCGCAGGAGGCGGTGGGGCTGCAGGGATTGTTCCTATCGCATCCGCTGGCGGCAAAGATCGCCGATCTCATGGTGTACCTGCGCCAGCCTGCGCCCGACGCGCATCGCTTTCGCGTCGGCCAGGCTGTCGCCGAGCACATCCTCGACCCCATTCTGTGAGGATCCCGCTGCGAAACGTACGTGTCGCGCTGGTGATCGCCCCGCACCCGGATGACGAGGTCATCGGCGCGGCAGGCCTCATTGCGCGGCTTCGCCGCCATGGAGCTCGGGTCCGGGTTGCGGTCGTGACCGATGGTGCCGCGTCTCACCGGGGCAGCCGACAATGGCCGAGAGCGCGACTGGTCGCGGCGCGCCAGCGTGAGAGCCTTCATGCGCTACGTCGTCTCGGCATCGTTGCTGGCGACGTCTCGTTCCTCAATTTGCCCGATGGCCAGTTGCCCTCGATCCCGGGACGCTGTTATCGCGCGCTGCGCCGCCAGGTCGCACGATGCCGGGATCTCGATCTCATCGTCGGACCGGCCTGCGATGACGACCATCCCGATCACCGCGCCGTAGCAGCGGCCGTCGCCCGATGCCCGGGTGGCGCCGGTCGGCTGACCTACCGCGTGTGGCCGCCTCGCCCGGACAGGTCCGGACCGGCATGGCGCATCGCTGTGCCCGGAGGAGTTCCGGTTAAGCGGTCGCTGATCCGCGTCTACCGGACGCAGCTCGGCGCCGTTTCCGATGATCCAGCAGGCTTCACGATCGCGAGACACGAGCTTGCGGCCTTTGCTCGTCCGGTCGAGCGCTACCGGCCGGGTTCGAAGTGACGAGCCCGATCGATCTTGCCGGGTTCGCCGCCAAGTTCGCCGGCGACGACGATCCCTGGCGCACCTTCACCGCCCGTGACGAGGCGGTGAAGCGTGCCGCGATCCTGCACGCGATAGGTCACCGACCGGTCGGACGGGTGCTGGAGCTGGCCAGCGGCAACGGATCCAACAGTGCCGCGATCGCGAGGATGGCGTTGCGCCTCGATGCGACCGAGGGCACGAGGGAGGGGGTCGACCTGACGGCACGCGCCGTTGCCGCCTGGCCTCGTGCGTGCGCATCGCTGCTCGTGCTCCCCGGTCGACCGCCACGTCTCGTCTATGACGTGATCGTGATCGCCGAGATCCTGTATTACCTCTCAGCGCGAGAGATGGCCCGGGTTGCGCGTGAGATGGCCGCTCGCCTGCGCCCAGGCGGCATCATCGTGCTCGCGCACCACAGGATTGATTTCTACGATTTCGTCCAGCATGCGGCAGGGATCCACGCCCGGTTCCTCGCAGAGACCGGGCGTTGTTGGACGGTTCGCACCGCGGGCCGCACCGGCCGCTGGGTCGTTACCGCGGCCCGCGATGGTATGACCCGATCCCGTTGAACGCGAGCGAGGCAGCACGTCCCACGTCCGTGCGATATGAGGCTTGCCGTTAAGTGGAGCGGCAGGACGTCCACCTGCCGCTCCCGCCAGGGTCGTCAGGCCGCCGCGTCGAGATCGACCTTCATCTCCCGAGCCCAGAACCTGAGGTCACGACAGGTCGTGACGAACGCCTTGACGTCCTTGCTCTTGCTTAGGGCTACGAAGCCATCGTCAAGCTCCGGCACCCGAGAAGCGTCGAACAACGTGGCGGCTGCATCGGTGTAGCCGATGAACTTGCAGTGGCCGAACGCGTCCGCCACGAAGTCCTTGGAGGCCGCATCCTTGGCGAGCATCGCAACCCCCTCCTCGGACGGGAGCACCGCGACGGCATCGAACAGGACCGAAGGTCCGCCGTCGATCTTCTGCTTGGCCGCGACCTTGGTGCCGTCGTCGAGCGTGACCCCGCCGATCTTCGGCGCGACCACCTCCCAGACCGCGCCTTCGGCTTCCAGCGCCTTCGTCAGCGCATTGAACAGCTCGGCGCTCGACCCATCGGTCAGCAGCAGGCCCATCTTTCGCCCGGCGAAATTCGCCGGGCCGTTGGCGACGATCGAGAGCGCCGACGATGTCGGCAGGTCTAGCGTCGGCTTGGCCGCCTTGGCGGCGTCCGGCAGGTCAAGGCCGAGCCCGTCCGCAACGGTAGCGGCGAGATCCTCGTCGATGTTGCGCAGGTGGCTGACCGCCCGGGCCCGGATGTCGACACGATCTACCTTCGACAGCTCGAACACCAGCGCGTCGCCGATGTGCTTCTGCTCGATCGGCTGCTGGCTGAGATAGAACTGCCGCGCCTGGCTGTAATGATCGGCAAAGGTTTCGGACCGAACCCGCTGCTTAGTCCCCTGAACCTCGGCGGGGAAGCTGGTGAAGCCGATCTCCGCGTTCTCGCGCGGACCGCCTTCCGCGCCCCAGCTGTTCGGCTCATAGTTCACGCGCCCCTTCGGATTGCGCATCGCCATGTGGCCGTCCTGCTGGAAGTTCATCACCGGACAGCGCGGGGCATTGATCGGCAGGTGGGTGAAGTTCGGGCTGCCGAGCCGCTTCAGCTGGGTATCGAGATAGGAGAAGTTGCGGCCGTGCAGCAGCGGGTCGTCACTGAAGTCGATGCCCGGCACGATGTTCTGCGTGCAGTAGGCGACCTGCTCGGTTTCGGCGAAGAAGTTGTCGACGTTGCGATTAAGCGTGAGCGTACCGACGATGCGGACCGGCACGTCCTCCTCGGGGATGAGCTTGGTCGAGTCGAGATGGTCGAAGGGAAGCTTGTCGGCGGTTTCCTGATCGAACAGCTGGACGCCGAGATCCCATTGCGGGAAGTCACCGCTCTCGATCGCCTCCCAGAGATCGCGGCGATGATAGTCGGGATCGGCGCCGCTGATCTTGACCGCTTCGTTCCACAGCACCGACTGGAGCCCCTGGCGCGGCTTCCAGTGGAACTTGACGAAGGTCGACCTGCCTTCCGCGTTCACCAGGCGGAAGCTGTGGACGCCGAAGCCCTCCATCGTGCGGAAGGAGCGGGGGATCGTGCGATCGGACATGATCCACATGATCATGTGCCAGGCTTCCGGGGTGAGGCTGGCGAAATCCCAGAAATTGTCGTGTGCGGTTTGCGCCTGGGGGAACGCCCGGTCGGGCTCCTGCTTAGCCGCATGGACCAGATCGGGGAACTTGATGGCATCCTGGATGAAGAACACCGGGATGTTGTTGCCGACGATGTCCCAGTTGCCCTGCTTCGTGTACATCTTGACGGCGAAGCCGCGCACGTCGCGCGCCAGATCGCGCGAGCCCTTGTTGCCCGCTACCGTTGAGAAGCGGACGAACACCTCCGTCTGCTGCCCGACCGTGCTCAGCACGTCGGCGCGGGTGTAGTCGGCCAGACTGTCGGTCAGCTCGAACACGCCGTGCGCGCCATAGCCGCGTGCGTGGACGACGCGCTCCGGGATGCGCTCGTGATCGAAATGGAAGATCTTTTCGCGGAGGATGAAGTCCTCGAGCAGCGTGGGGCCCCGCAGACCCGCCTTGAGACTGTTCTGGGCGTCCGCGATCGGGATGCCCTGCTGCGTGGTCATGGTAAGTGCCGCGTCCGAGGTCGTCTGGCGGGTTTCGCCGCCATGGCCCTGCTGCTCGGCATAGTTCGTCGGCTGGTCGGCACCCGCCGGCAGCGGCGGTGCCTTCTTGGCCGTCTCGCCCTTGAGTTTCACCGCGTCGCTTTTGATGCTCTTGCGTGCCATGGACGTAATCCTCCGATCATGCCCTTAATGCCACCAGCGCCACGGCGATGCGAGGCATAAATCTTTGTAGCGACTGGGAACCGACCCGGAGGACCGAAATCAAGTTATGTCAGTCGAGCATGGTCGCCGGTTCGGACGACAGGCGCGGGCTCGGCAACGTAAGTGTTCATGGCTGCGCAGAACCCGACTGCGGCTTCCTTGGTCCTGGATCACAGCCAGGGAAAGCCGATATGAGCCGGTTGGAGATGTCTTAACGCCTTGCCGTTAGCCGAGCATGATGTACTCCCAGGTCGTACAGGTTTTCGACTGCGTCCGGCACGACCACGATCTGTGGTTGGTGCTGCTCGCCGGCCTGGTTTGCCTCTGCGGAATCTATGCGTCCTTTGCCCTGGCCGACCATGCCATACGCTCAGGGCGGAAGACGCGCAGCCTGTGAGAACCTATCACCATCGTGTCGGCCGGCTGCACGGCCTGGGCGACCCACTTCATTATCTTGCTGGCTTTCAAGCCGGGCATGCCGTCTGCGTTCAACCCGCTGGCCGTACGGCCGTTTTACGGCCGCTCGTTGATGTAAACGAATCAAATGGACAGGGACCCATGCCGCGGCTCAAGGCGTTGAGCGTCATAGACATGGCCCTGACGACAGGGACATGCACTCAGATGAGGAAACGACATGCGCGCACTATGCTGGCACGGTAAAGGCGATGTCCGCGTCGACACCGTTGCGGATCCCGAGATCAAGCACCCGCGCGATGCGATCATCAAAGTAACCGCCTGCGCGATCTGCGGGTCGGACCTTCACCTGCTGGATGGCTACCAGCCCACCATGGAGGCCGGCGACATCCTCGGCCACGAGAACATGGGCGAGGTCGTGGCGCTCGGGTCCGAGGTCACCAACCTCAAGATCGGGGACCGGGTGGTGGTGCCGTTCACGATCAGCTGCGGCGATTGCTGGTTCTGCAAGAAGGGTCTGTTTGCGGCCTGCGATCGGACCAATCCGAACGCCGAGATGGCCGCCAAGGCGATGGGCCATTCGCCCGCCGGGCTGTTCGGCTTCAGCCACATGCTGGGCGGCTACTGCGGCGGTCAGGCGGAGTATCTCCGCGTGCCGATGGCGGATGTCGGTCCGATCAAGATTCCCGACAACGTTACCGACGAGCAGGCCCTCTTCCTATCGGATATCTTCCCGACCGGCTACATGGCCGCCGAGAATGCGCAGATCGAGCATGGCGACACCGTCGCGATCTGGGGCTGCGGTCCGGTCGGCCAGTTCGCCATCCGCTCCGCGCTGATGATGGGCGCCGGCCGCGTGATCGCGATCGACGAGGTGCCCGAGCGACTCGCCATGGCGGAGGCCGGTGGCGCTGAGACGATTAACTTCGCCGAAACCGATGTCTACGACGAGCTGCAGGCGCGAACCAAGGGCCGGGGCCCCGACAGCTGCATCGATGCTGTCGGCTGCGAGGCGGCCGCGCACGGGGCGGCGGACGCGGTCATGGACAAGGTGAAGGCAAGCATGATGCTCGCCACTGATCGCGTCCACGTCCTGCGGCAGGCGATCATGAGCTGCCGCAAGGGCGGCACGGTCTCCGTGCCCGGCGTCTACGTCGGGATGGGTGACAAGCTTCCGATCGGTGCAGCGATGAACAAAGGACTAACGATCAAGCTCGGCCAAACCCACGTGCAGCGCTATACTAGACCGTTGCTGGAAAAAATCGTCGCGGGCGCGATCGACCCCAGCTTCGTGATCACCCACCCGGCCAGTCTTGAAGACGCGCCAGAAATGTACGCTAAATTCCGCGACAAGGAAGAAGGTGTGATCAAGGTTGTTATGCGCCCGCACGGTTGATTGGCGGAATAACCGGGAACAGGACGCTTATCGATGCCGATCGACACCGCCGCTTTGGAGCACGTGTAGCGGCGGTGTCGATCAGCTTGCGACCAAGTATGTCGGCAGACCTAGGGTCAGGACTCGTTGACCATAGCGAACAGCGATGGCCGACGCACCAGGAAGCGAAGCGCCACTTGGCGTGCGGTCGCGCCGTGGCTGGCCGCGATCTCCTCCAGCACGCGCCCGCCAGGGGTGCGCGGGCCGGGGAAGTCGCCCTGGCCGAACGGGCTGTCGGCGCCCGGCCGCGCGAACTTCCCATGATTTAGGCCCAGGACGCCTTCCGTGGAGCTCGAGGCGCTACCATCGGAACAAGGAGAGAAAAGATGCACAAGGCACTGTTCGTAGGCATTGAAGCCGGGCCGACCCACCAGGAAGATGCCGCTGAATTCCTCCGGGGTGCGCTGGAGCCGGTCGAGCATGAGCAGGACACGCGGCACTGGTACGCGCTGCGCTTTGGCCCCGCCGACTTCGCCATCTTCGATACCTTCCCCGGCAATGCCGGCCGGCTGAAGCATCTGTTCGGCACGGTCGGCCGGGCGCTGGTCGTGAAGACCTTCACCATCCTCAACGGATTGCCGGAGATCGAGCCGGCCGACATCCTCGCCCTCAAGGTGCCGGCGGCGGACGCCCTGCCGCGCTTGGCCCTGCATGTTCCGCTTGAAGCACGGGACGGTGCGGAGGAAGAGGTTGCCCGCTTCCTCCAAGGAGCCCGATCGGCCGTGGAGCGGGAGCCTGGCACCCTGTCGTGGTACGCTCTGCGTCTCGGAAAGACTCGGTTCGCCATCCTCGATACCTTCGCCGACGAGGCAGGGCGCGAGACGCATCTGTCGGGCGAAATCGGCACGGCGCTATCCGGAAGCGCTGCTTCGCTGTTCGCCGAGCCTCCCCAGATCCACCGCGCACAAATCTTGGCGTTCAAGATTGCATCCGCTGGTGATGAGGAGAGGACGAGCAGGAACACGTCGGTCGCGCGGCCCCTTGAGAGAGGGACAGTCTGATGGACACGAAGCAGAAGGTGCTCGTTGGAGCGGCCGTCGCCAGCACCGCGGCAGCCGGGGCCGCGTTCGCGTTCAAGTCCGCGGGCACGGATTCGAAGCTCACCAAGGTCGCGTGTCCGCCGTCAGCACCAATGGCACAGATTTGAGGTTGTGATTTAAGGAGGATCTGGGCTTCGTCGTAGTGACGAAGGAACGAAGATGAAGCCCAGATCCTCCAATGTAAAATCGCCCGCCAAGGCCTCAGCAGAGCGGGTAGTGAACCGTGGATTTGAGGGATGCACAGCTCCCTGGGGTCGATTGTCGTTAGCGGCAAACCATTGAACATCGGGTATGGTCAGTTCCGTCCGCTCACGGACGTGCTGATCGGAAAAGCGCTCTCTACCGCCACAAGCGGTGTAGAGGGCGACTAGGTGCTTGGTCGCAAGATCCTTCTCCAAGCTGCGGGCACCCGCAATTTGGGCGAAGCTCGATCGCCCCAATAGGGAGCCGTAGCGCTCAGGGCTGACGCGCTCTCCGTCCAGCTCCCTATCCTCAATGAGACGATCTAGTGCGAGAAACAGGGCATCCACCCACCACCGCTCTACCCGCTTGCCGGCAAAGTCGGATAGGTGGCCAATCCTCTCGTGCGCAATCGCCTCGGTGAGCATAGGGGCCTCGCCCTAGCCCGGCAATCTATGGCACCTGGGCGCATCAGAAGCGACTCTTGGACGAGCATGTTTGAAGATCTGGCCGCTCGCGGCTTCCAAATTGAGTTTCACAGCCATGCCACGGCCATCCTGAGCGTCGATTTTCCCGACGCGATCGGGGAGTTGGAAGCGGCGCTCGGCGCGCTATCCATCCCAATTGAGGAGATCATCGGCTCGGGTGGAGGCGAGACAAAGGGCACTCAGCGTCTCCGGCGCGCCTTGGCCGAGCTGGGCTGGCACAAGGTCAATTTCACGATCGAAAAGCGCATCAACGGCGTCCAAAGGGAGTCGATCTCCCATGAGGTCGATCATGTCCGTACCTTCGCCGATGGCCGCGTCATCGCGCTCGAAATCGAGTGGAACAACAAGGATCCATTCTTCGACCGCGACCTGGAGAACTTTAAGCGGCTGCACGCGGAGGGGGCGATCAGCGTTGGCGTGATTGTCACGCGGGGATCGAGCCTACAGGACGACATGGTGCAGCTCGTCCGCCGGTTTGCAACCGAGCGGGGTCTGGAGTCGAGTGATGACCTTGGATCTTTGGGACTGACGCCCACCCCCCGGCAGAAGGCCGATGTTGCTCGGCGTATGCGAGCAGGCGGCGCGACCTTTGCAGACGCTTGGTCGCTTAGTTTCGTGAAGGATAAATATGGGGCCGCCACGACCCATTGGCGAAAGCTAGAAGATCGCGTGCACCGCGGCGTCGGCAATCCATGCCCGCTCCTCCTCATTGGACTACCCAGCTCAATCGTCACTTTCGATGAGCATCTCGACGTGGGCGCCATCGCCGAGGGCGAGGAGGAGCAGGAGATCCTTGCTGAGCCTATTCAGCCGCTTCCGCCACCAGCCCAGCCCTAGAGTGATGGGCATACGTCGGCCAGGAAGGGGTATATTCCTCGTCCGCCTGGTTGCCCCATACGGTCCAATCCGGCCGCGTTCCACGCGAGAACATCTCCAAGAACGGGCCGGGGCTGCATTCCTCAATCAGCGGATATTGCTCGTCAGGCTTACGGCTGTGCTCCCGCTTGCGGCTCTCAAGATAGTTCACCTGTGTCCGACCCGGATCAAGCGTGCGGGCGTTCTTGCCCCGGACGCCAAATAGGATCAGTTCTGTAACGTTGCGGAAATAGAATCCCACGCCCCGACCATCAGATCCGCCATCCTTGCGGATCTTCCGCCATACGATGTTGGATTTATACTCAAAGCCCCATTCCCGCATTACACGCAAGCCGTCCGGCAAGAGCGCATTAGGCACCCACAGGTAGAGGTGGGCGGTTGGCGCAACGCACTCCTGCACCGGTAGCTCGCAAATCTCGTCCAGCGTCATTGTCCCGTAGCGGTTTAGGCGGCGGTGCTCGGGTGCCACCTTCCCGGTACGGTTTTGAAACTGCCACGGCGGATCCGCCAGTACTGTTCTGAAATTGCCGCCCCCTGCGACGTTCAACAGATCCATAGCTGCCGGACTATAATCCGGTGACTTCTTGGACGCCTTGCGCTTGGATTCTGACATTAGGCTGCGTCCTCATTCTTAATCGATTTTGGCGCGCGACCCACATAGCCACGCAAGCCTCGCCGGATGACCTGACTCACTGTTTCGTCACGACTATCAGCAACTTGCCGTGCCTTTTGCGCGAGCTTCTTCGGCACCCGCACTGTTACAACGATATCGTCTGCCATATGCCTCTCCGGCGTACCATGTATGTTCTGGTATTGCCTTGTAATACGGATTGCAAGACGATTACCCTCACTTACGAGCCTCTTTGCCTACTGGCTCGACCGTGCCGGTGCACTGCACCGATTTTCCTGTCTTGTTGGCGCGCTTCTGACACGCCTCCAGCACCTCACGATTGGCGGTCACAATTCGATCACCCGCGGCGATGTTGGCGAAAGCGTCGGGCGCGCTTGCCCGCATGAGGCGCTGGCCGCCTTCCCACATCGGCAGGTCGAGCGAGCGTGCCGCCATCTTCTCCGGCCATTGCCAGCTCGCGGGCACGGCGCGCGCGACAATGCCGGCGAACACCGCCCACAGGATCATGCCGACCACAATCCCGCCGATCGCGCTCCACATCAGCCAGCGGTTCTGCTCATCGCCACGCCGCGCCGACACGACATAGCTGTGAAGCTGGCGCGTCACGTCCTCCAGGCCGGTGCGCGCCGTAGCGATCGTCTGCCGGTCTTCCTGGCGCGCCGTGCTTGCCGCCGCGGTGATCCGTCCCGCCAATAGCTCGGGCGTCATCGCCAGCATCGGGCTTTTGACCAGCATATCGACGCGCTGCGCGGTGGCGGTGATGTTGTTGGCGATCACGCCTAACGTCTCGGAATAGTCGGGCGGTTCCGGCACCTCCATGCGCTCGGCCGTCAGCCGCTCGACGGCACGGCGCATCAGCGTCACCTCGGCGCGCAGCTCTTCGAACGCCTGTGCGGCTTCATTCGGCCCTTCTTCATCCGTCACACGTCATCCCCTTATAGGCTCATGCCCCTGTCGCGCTCGCGGCCGATCCCGATCGACTGCTCCAGCGATTTCTCGATGCTCCGGCCGCGCTCCAGTTTCAGCTCCAGCTCGGGCGCGCGGCGCTCCAGCGCCTTCGCCAGCTCAGGGTCCCGGCGCAGGCCCTCGGCCATCGCGCCCATGCGCGTGGTAGCCTTCTCGGCCCGGACCTGGTCGCCGCCTGCCCGCTCGCGCGCCAGTCCCCGCCAACTCTCCACAAACCGGTCGGCGCGCGCGTCGGAGTCGAGCCGCACCCGGCGCTCCTCGGCCATCGCGCGCACCGCGCCGCCGGTCTTGCCCTCCGCCGCCTGCCCGATCAGCCCAGGATCGCGACGGAACGCGGAAGCGAGGTCGCGCGCAGCATCGGGCCGCACCTGGTCCAGCGCCTCGCCGGCGCGGCGCAACGCGCTCTCCTGATGCGGCAGCACCGGCAGCTCCTGCGCGCGCATCCGGCCTATGTCGGCCGACGCCCGCGCATAGCGTTCGATCGCCCTGGCCTGATCCGGCTTGCCGCCGCTCGCCGCGCCAGCACGATCCGGGGTAGGTGCCTTCTCCGGCGTGGCGGCAGGCTTGGGCCGGAAGCCCGCGAACATGTCCCTACCAAGTCGGTGTACCTGCACATCGCCATGCCGGCGGGCTGCGACCCTGCCCTCGGGCGAGCGGTCAGCAACTGGAACGCTCAAGGGTCGCGCTTCTACTATCAGTGGGACGCGGCGAATAACCTGACCACCACGCGAGGGACCGAGACCACGGCTCAGATCGTGACCGTGGAGGACGGCTATCCCACCAACTCGACCGCCCTCGCGTCGACCAACCTGTGGACCAGCGGATCGACCATCACCCAGGCAGACGTGATCGTGAAGGCCGATTACCTCTGGTATTATGGCGATGAGTCGGGTGGGCGGTTCCATTGCCCGTCTACTCGGTCGAGCCCTCCTTCCGGCTCGTTTGATTATGAGTCGACCATGACGCATGAGCTCGGCCATGCTTTGGGCTTCGGTGAAGCCAACAACACGGCGTGCGTCATGCACTATAGTCAGCCGGCGGGCGTGGTGCGTCGCACCCCGTGCTCGACGGAGACGACAGCGCTTCGCAACGCCTACGGAGTGCGGTGATATGAGGGTCGCGGTGTGGTCGGTAGCGGGATTGCTGCTAGTGTCCTGCTCGCCGAACGCACCGCAACCCGAGGTCCCGGCCGGCTGGAAGTCGGTCGGGATCCCTTCGTGCTGCACGGTCGCCATTCCATCAGATGCGACTCTGAAGGCGGGAAAGGACCCGGTAGACGATCCGGTGTTCCTGCTGCGCGGGCCGGGCTACGAAGGCATGTTCACAGTGACAGGCCGAGGATCGGCGCTGCCGATCGCGAGCTCCGGGACCAACTACAAAGCGGATCAGCTCACGCTCGACGGCCGCCCCGCAGGCGTAGCTTCCTACCGTGTCGCCGACCCGAACTATCCCGAGCGCCGCAGCCTTCTGTGGACGTTTGCTGGGCGGAACGACGGATCGGGGAAGAACCTGGTGCTTGATCTTTCCTGCAAGGAAACGGGTTGTGCCGTATTCCTGCCTATGATCGGCTCCCTCGACGCAAAACCATGAATACTCGCTGCCTTATGGGTCAATGCCGACCGGGAAGCCGATCCGGCTTGTCGGCCGGCTGGAGCGTTCGTTATGGGGCGACGACGACTTTGGCCGGTTCCAGCTAGACGACGCCGCGGTCATCGCAGTCGACGGGCCACGTTGAGGCGGGCCCGGCTGGGCCGAAGGTCGAGCCCACGGGTTGGGTAGGCGGGATAACGACGCAGCCGCTACGATCGGGGCGGTTCCTTTATACCGGCTGGGGCATGAAGAGAATCCTATCCCGACCATTGATCCCATTCGGGACGGTCGCGGCCAGCGCGCTTCGACTGGTTCAGTCGTAAACGTATATCTGTGCCCGCTCTATGCGCCACCCGCTGTTCGCAAAAGCCTTCCTTTCTGACGACCTTGCCGGCGGGCCATGACCGCACCGCATTTCTGCTGCCCGCCGCTTGTCAGAACTGTTCTGAAAACGTGCTTCGCAAAAGCGTCTGCCGGCGACGGGTTTGGAGAACCCACTGGTAGAAAGCGTGAGCATGACGCCTCGTTTGCAAGCAGCGCCGGATAATGGCGAGCACACTGGCAGATAATTTGAGCAGGTTGCCACGCGCCAGTGGCAGATAGCGTGAGCAGAAAATCTGGCTGTTTGCGAGCAGGCGCCGTTATGATTGCAAGCGCCTACAGATATTGCCGCTGGCGATCACGATCTCGATCCAGGGCCAGTGCTGTGCGACATGACGCGCCAGCGCAAAGCCGTTGATCGATCCCGGCATCTCGACATCGGAGAACAGCAGGATGGTGTTGTCGGCCTGCTCCTCCAGCAGCACGATCGCGGTATCGCCGTCCATCGCCTCATGACAGCGAAAGCCGGCGTCCTCCAGGATCAGCGTCATGTCCATCAGGATGATCGGGACGTCATCGACCGCGAGCGCGAAAGGTACGGTCGACGTGTTCATCACCTCTACAACCGCCTGTATCCATAATCGCTCCCGCGACCGGCACGATGCTGCCGCCAAATCGTTGATGGCCTGACGGAAATTCGAGGGAGAACATCGAATGCGTAGCCTGGTTGCTGTGTTCACGGTCGGGATATTCGCGATCGCGACCCCTGCCGGCGCGCAGGACATGCCCGGCGCAGTCGATCTGGGCGCGCAAGCGCGCACCCAGGTTCAGTCAGCGACTGCTCGTGGCTATGCCGAACGGGGCGGGGCGGCGACCGCGCGAGGTCCGAACGGGGTGCCACTGTCCGCTCGCGCGAAAAGCTATTGCGACAGCTATTCCGCACGGTTGCGCCAGTACGGCGCGAAGGATGGGCGAGTGATGAAGCTGGCAGCGGCCTGCCGGCAGGCAGGCTATCGCTATTGATCTCACCGCGCGATCGGCACCTGATCGATCCGCGTGGTCCAGGACGGGCTCTTGAAAGCACGCTTGGTGTCGTAGCTCTTCTGGCCAAAGCCCTCGGAGGCAAGCCGCATCGTGTTGCGGCCGAACCGCCCGTTGAGCCCGTCGATCGCGGCGAGCAGGGCAGGGGATCGCGGATCGGGCACCGCGAACAGGTCGGCCTGGTGCGCGGTCATCGGCTCCAGCCCCTCGAGCATGACGCCGCACTTGGTGTAGACGCCGCCAGTTTCGTACATGACATCCGCCATGCGGCCCGCCATACCGCCGATCACGCGCGGATCATTGGTCGCCGGCGACAGCCGCGCTATGCGCGAGGCGGACGGCGCGTTGGGCTTGAACCGGCTTCCGTGGGCAAAGGCGATCAGGCGGGTGGCAGCGAGATCCTGCGCGCGGATCTTCTCGGCCGCGCGGACCGCGCGGCGCACCATCGCCTCGCGCAGCGCCGCGACCTCGCGCACCGGCTCACCGAAGCAGCGGGTCACCGCGGTCGCCTTGGACGGGGGCGGCTCCGGCTCGAAATCGGTGCATTCGACGCCGTTCAGCTCGCGCACGAGCCGCTCCAGCACCACCGTCCCCACGTCGCGCGCGACCTCCGGGGGGAGGGCGGCAAGATCGGCCGTCGTCCTGACGCCGAGCGGTCGCAGCCGCTCGGTCATCGCTCGCGCGATGCCCCAGACCTCCTCGACCGGCCATTGCGCGAACAGGCGCCGCCGCAGCTCGATGTCGTGCAGGTCGACCACGCCCTTCCAGACCTTCTCCGACGCCTTGGCGAGGGCGTTGGCAACCTTGCTCAGCGTCCGGGTCGGGCCAAGCCCGATGCGGATCGGCAGGCCCGTCGCACGCTTGACGGCCGCGATCACGCGGTGCGCGGCCGCCACGTCGCCCAGGCCGTTCGGGAGCACCGGCAGGCGAAAGAACGATTCGTCGATCGAGTACACCTCGACCGTGCAACTGTGCTCGGCGAGGACCTGATTGAAGCGACGATTCATGTCGGCATACAATTCGTAGGAACTGCTGCGGTATTGGATGCCATGCTCGCGGACGATATCACGAATCTTGAACATCGGCGCACCCATCTTGATGTGCAGCGCCTTGGCCTCCTCGGAGCGCGCGATGGCGCAGCCGTCCCCGTTACTCAGCACGATGAGCGGTTTATCGCGCAGCGACGGGTCGAATACCCTCTCCGACGAGCAATAGAAGTTGGAGACGTCAGCGATCGCCCACATGGCGGTCAGCCCTGCAGGTTGCGCACGGAGGCGCGGACGACGCCCCACACTTCGACACTCTCATCCGCGATCACCGCGTCGTAGCGCATCCGCGCGTTGCGGGCCTCGAGGACCGGCTTGCCGTCGCGCCAGACCAACTGGCGGATCACGAAGCCCCCGTCGACCACGGCGATGACGATGCGGCCGCTAACCGGCGTGGCGTCGCGATCGACCACCACCACGTCGTCATCATAGATTCCAGCGTCGATCATGGACTGTCCGCTGACCCGGAACACGAAGCTGGCGGCGCGGTCGAGGCGCAGCAGCGCCACGAGATCGATCGCGGTTTCCTCCCAGTCCTGGGCAGGCGAGGGGAAGCCAGCGCCGGCCGCGCTCACCACCCTCAGGCGAAACGCTGGCGGCAGATCGGCGATCGGCATCGGTTGGGACAGGGGAATCACACACGCGGACATGCGCGCATGATATGCTGGATAAGAACATGAAGGGAACGAGATTTTCCTTTTGTTCTCATTTCGCATGACTCATAGAGTCATGGATGCCGATCCGCCCCGAAAACCGCTGGCTGTACCCGATCGACTGGCCGCTGCTGTCGGACCAGATCCGGTTCGTGCGGGCAGGAGGGCGCTGCGAACGCTGCCGGCGACCGCATCTTCGGCACGTCGCGCATCTGGGCGATGGGCGCTGGTGGGATAGCGAAGCGCGATGCTGGCGATCGGGAGAGGGGCGACGGGTGAAGGTCGGCGACCTCTTCGCGCTCGACGTCGTGCGGATCACCTATGTCGTGCTGGCCTGCGCGCATCTGGATCATGATCCTGGCAATAGCGCGCCGCGCAATCTCGCCGCGCTATGCCAGCGATGTCACATGCTCCACGATGCCGAGGAGCATCGCTGGCAACGCTGGTGGAATGCGTTTCGGCTGCGCGCGCTGCAGGATCTTTACGAAGATCCGCGACACGCTCGCGCGCGAGAACGACGGCGCGGCTAACTCGCGACTGACTGGCAAGCCTTAGCTGCGAAAAAGCCACGTCAGTCTCTGCAAGAACGATGCCGGAAATCTGCTAAGCCATTGATTTAACATAAGAACTATTATCGAACAAAACAGGTGTAGGTGCTAAGTAGAAATGACACTCCTCCGCTAGATAGAAAAGGCACAACGAGTGCCAGCGGGTCGCCGGTGTCATGGCCATCCTCGGCAGCGAGGATGTGCAAGCGATGACGGTGCTGACAATGAGTGCTGCCGAGGTGAGCCGGTTCGACACGCTGATGCGGCTGGACCGTGGCGAAATCCGGATCCCGGACGCGATGGAGCTGCTGGGCCTCCAGCGGCGGCAAATCTACCGGCTGCTCGATCGCCTTCGACAGGAAGGCGCTGCGGGCCTCGTGTCGCGCAAGCGCGGGCGGCCAAGCAATCGGCGCTACAGCGATGCCTTTCGCGCCGAGGTGGTCGCGCTGGTGCGAGAAAACTATGCCGACTTCGGGCCGACGCTCGCGCGCGAATATCTCGCCGAACGCCACGGCCTCGGCCTGTCGTGCGAGACGCTGCGGCAGATCATGATGGAAGCCGGCCTTTGGAAAGACCGCGCCGCCAGGCGCCCTCGCCCGTACCAACCCCGCTATCGGCGCGAGTGTCGCGGCGAGCTGGTCCAGGTCGACGGCTCGAAGCATTGGTGGTTCGAGGACCGCGGCCCGCAATGCACGCTCCTGGTATTCATCGACGACGCCACGAGCGAACTGATGCACCTCGAGATGGTCGAGAGCGAAAGCACCTTCTCCTACATGCGCGCGACGCGGACGTACCTCGAACGGCACGGTAAGCCGGTCGCCTTCTATACGGACAAGCACAGCGCGTTCCGCAACAACACGGCCTCGGCGAACGGCGACGGCATGACCCATCTTGGACGCGCGCTGGAACGGCTGAATATCGACCTGATCTGCGCGAACTCGCCGCAGGCGAAGGGCCGCGTGGAGCGCGCCAATGCCACGTTGCAGGATCGACTCGTCAAGGCGATGCGGCTTCACCGCATCGACACCATCGACCAAGCCAACGCCTTCCTCCCCTCCTACATGGCGCAGCACAACCAACGGTTCGCCAAGGCGCCCTTCGACCCGCGCGATCTACACCGACCGCTGGCCATCCACGAGAACCTCGAAGCCGAGATGGTCTGGCGCGAGCAGCGCACCGTCACCGGTGCCCTCACCCTCCACTACAATAAGGCGATGTTCATCCTGGAGCCGACCCCGGTCACACAGGGTCTCGCCCGCAAGAAGGTGGATGTGTGCGAGTATCCTGATGGCCGGCTCGAGATCCAGCATGAGCGCGAGGTGCTCCCCTATCGGGTCTTCGACAAGATGCGCCGGGTGAACCAGGCGCCGGTGGTCGACAACAAGCATCTCGACGCTGCCTTGGCGCTCGCCCACGCCATCCAGCAGGTGCAGCCGCACCACGCGAAGCGCAACAACAACGAGCCCGCCCGTACCGCTCAGCCCGGCGGGATGTTCAAGGCCCCCTCGCCCGTCCCCCCTGGGCCAAAGTTGGATCGCCGCAAACTGGGCAATCAGCGCCTGAAGCGAGGCCCTCGCCTTTCCGATGATGAGCTCGTTGCCCGCGGCTTGGGCGAATATGTCCGCCGGCAGACGGGATGACCGGATGGCGTGCCCGCCAGCGTCTCGAAAACGATCGTTGATCGGGAAAAGCAGCCCCACACCCTACCGGCTTGCGGGACCTCTCGCCCTCAGCTCGCACCATGCTATCAGCGTGTGGGGGCGGGCGGGGGCGCTCATGTCCCTATTTGAGCTTTGGACATGCCGAACACCAAGACCTTGCCCTTTGTCGATCGCCTGCTGTCGTGGTCGTTCCGCCATCCGATCTCCACCCCAGCCCGCTACGCCGCCGCGACGGTCCTGATCGTCGTCGTCGGACTATTCCGTGCGCTTGTCATCAGCTCGATCGTCCCCTGGCTGCTGTTCATCCCGGTCGTGCTGGCGATCGGCCTCGTGCTGGGTAGGGGATCGGGGGTCTATGCCGGCGTCCTTGCCGGGGTCGTCGCCGGCCTATCGATCGGGAACGCGCGCGAGCCCCTGTGGCTGACGGACGCCCAATGGATCGGCAGCATCCTGTTCGTGCTGGTAGCGGCCGGGATCGCCGTCTTCGCAGCCGAACTGCGCGCCGCGTTCGCGCGCGCGCGCCGGCTCACCGTGGAGAAGGATGATGCGTTGGCTCGGTTCGCCGAACGCGAAGCCTTCCTCTCGGGCGTGCTTTCCAGCTCCACCGACTGCATCAAGATTCTCGATCTCGATGCCCGTCTCACCTTCATGTCGGAAGGCGGGCAGAAGGTGATGGAGGTGAGCGACTTCAACGCCATCGCCGGGTGCCCCTGGCCCGACTTCTGGCGGGACAAGGGCAATGACGAAGCGCGAGCGGCCATTGCCGCCGCCAAGGCCGGGCAAAGCCGCAGCTTCATCGGTCAAGCCGCGACCATGCGGGGCACGGTCAAATGGTGGCATGTCGCGGTCAGCCCGATCCCCGGCGCGGACGGTCGGCCCGCACGCATCCTGTCCGTCTCGCGCGATATCAGCGACCTTCGCGCCAGCGAGGAGGAGCGCGACCGTTTCGTGCGCTTGGTGGAGAACAGCAACGACTTCGTGGGGATGGTGCGGACGGACGGGACCGTCTTCTACATCAACGACGCCGCCCGGCGGATGGTGGGCCTGGAGGGGGGGGCGGATGCCGGCTCGCTGTCCATCGCGGACTTCCTGATGCCGGAGGAGGCTGCGAAGGTCGCGAACGAGGTGCTGCCGGCCGTCGCGCGCGATGGTCATTGGGCGGGCGAGATCGACTTCCGCCATTTCGGCACGGGCGAGCCGATCCCCGCGCTCTACTCGGTGTTCCCCATCACCGACGCGGACGGCGCGCTGATTGGCTACGGCACGGTGACGCGAGACTTCCGGGAGCGGAAGCGCGTCGAGAACGACATGCAGCTCATGAACGGCGAGCTGGCACATCGCCTCAAGAACGTCCTGGCCGTCATCCAGTCCGTCGCCCAGCAGACGCTCCGCAACGCGCCGGATACCGAGACGGCCAGCCATGACCTGTCCGCCCGCCTCGCGGCGCTCGGCGCGGCAACGGACGTGCTGACGGGCAAGTCATGGCGGTCAGCCGATCTTTGCGAACTGACGAAGCGCGCGCTCGCGCCCCATGGCCTGATCGGCCGGCGCATCCTGATCAACGGACCCTCGGTGACGCTCAAACCGGAGGTGACGATGGCCTTCGCGCTCGCGCTTCACGAACTGGCGACGAACGCGAGCAAATATGGCGCGCTGTCCAACGACAACGGGACGGTCGCGTTGACCTGGACCGTCGAAGGCGATGATGCCGACGCCCGCTTCGCGTTGCGCTGGGAGGAGCGGGGAGGGCCAGAAGTATCGTTACCGAAACGGAAGGGTTTCGGGTCCACCCTCATCGAGCGGTCGCTTCGATCATATTTCCGGGGGCAGGCCGCAACCGACTACCGGCCGGAAGGTTTGGTTTTTCAGTTGGAAGCGCGGCTCGGAGACGCCGCAATCGTGACCGGGAAGTAAGCGTGGGCCAGAGTACGCCGATCGGCACCAAGACGATCCTGATCGTGGAGGACGAAGCCCTGATCCGCTTCGATCTGGTGGACTTCTTCGAGGCCGCCGGGTGGCGGGTGTTCGAGGCCGAGAACGCCGACGACGCGATCCGCATCCTCGACCACCACAAGGAGGTCCGCGCCGTCCTGACCGACGTGCAGATGCCGGGCTCGATGGATGGCGTGAAGCTCGCCCACTACGTCCGCGAGCGGTTTCCGCCGACGGTGTTGTTCGTGGTGTCGGGCAATCTCCATATCCCGGACAGCGAGCTACCGCCTCAGACCACCTTCCTCCCCAAGCCGTTCGATGCTCACCGGCTGCTGCGCCAGTTGGAAGCCGCTCAACCAAGATAGGCCGGTCCCGCGCCTGCTTTGGCGGAGGCTCAGCGGTTCCCACGCATAGAGTGCGAAGCGCGTCGCGCTTCGGTGCTGGCATAGCTGAGGGCTACCACGCCCCCGCTTGGTGGTCATCTCCTTTCCCTCAAACGAACGGCGATCGAGATCCTGGGTCGCAAACCGGCTACGCCTTGCGGGTCCGGGGCTGATTTTCCCGAAATATGTTCCCGATTGCCTTTTCCCGAAATGCGGCGTCGGAGACGGAGTTTCGGGAAAGCTCGAGCGCTCGAAAACTGGCGTGACCGAGCCCGCTGCTGGCGCAGCGGGTCCGGGGGCAGGAGCCGCAAGTTCATCGCATCAGCGGGGGCAGCGCTGCGCTGTTTGGATGGCTCCACGCTGCCCCCGCTGCTACCAGACGGTGTCATGTCTACTTGGCGAAGAACGTGTCTTCTCTAACTGACAGGAACAACAGGAACGTGGCTTGTGCCGGCTTGGCAACAGCGGCTTAACCAGCGGCCGAACTCTTAACTTGGCTCAATAGTCGAGGTTGCGTTTTTCCATCTGTGCGGCCGCGAGGTCCGCGACCGGACCAGCGCCTTCGGCCAGCTCGTAGATCGCTATCACAGCCCTGTCGTCGAGACGCTCGACCATTGCCTGGACCGCTGACCAGTTAGCCACGTCGAGCGCGACCGTCGTGCTTTCGTTACCGGACACGGCGATCGGCCGCATCAGCCATCTTCGACCAGCGATCGGCCGAATGCAGCATACGGTCCCTAGCATGGGGCAGAACGAGCTGCTGGGCCTCGGCAAGGTCGGCCGCTGCCCTCGCGCGGTAGTCGGCTGCGGTATCGGCCATGAAGTCCCCTCAGTTTAGGCCAGCGTTCTAAAACCCTGGCCCGTTTATCACTTGCCGTTCATCCGATCGCGGACCGCCTTCGCCGGCGCGAACGTCAGCTTGCGTGACGCCGCGATCGTGATCGCCTCGCCCGTCGACGGGTTGCGCCCCTGGCGCTCTGGGGTGTCCTTCAGCTTGAACTTGCCGAACCCGTTGAGGCTGACTTCCTCGCCGGTCGCGACAGCCGCGGTGATGTTCGCAAGGATCGCATCGATGACCTTCCTGGCGTCCGCCTTTGCGAGGCCATGGGTATTGGAGAGCTGTTCGGCCAGATCGGATGTCGTCGTCATGAACACGTCCCGGTGGTGAATGATTGGACCGGCCTTAGCCCGGTTCACGTCGCGCCGCCATCGGGAGTTGCCTCCTGCGCGCTCATCTCGCCCTCATAGGGGCGGACGAGCTTCAGGGCGTCTTCATAGCTGCCGTCGAGCCATGCCGTGAAATCGCGAGGGTGAAGGATCGCCGGCATTGCCTTGGGATGCCAGGGATCGACGGTGGCGTTGGGAGAGGTGGTGCAGAAGGCATAGGCATCGCCGCGCTCGGTCGGCCGCCACAGACCGGCGAAGAAGGCGATGGGCTGGTCGGGCAGCGAAAACCACATCTGGCGGGGTTTGCCATCGTCGCCCGTCCCGCCGTCGGGATGCGGCTCGGCGAAGTGCGTGAACGGGACCAGGCAGCGCCGATCGGGATTCGCGATCGACGGCTTCCACATCGACGATGCGAGATTCCGCGCATTGGTGACGAACTTGTCCAGCTTGACCGCCGGGTCGCGCTTGCTCGCTACCTTGGTCGGGAAGCCCCATTCCATCGCGACCGGTTCGAGCGGACGGTTACCCTCCCCTGCCCGCCTGACGACCAGTCCGTAGCGCGCTGTCTTCTTGCCCGTCGGGAAGATCTCGCGCGGCACCGGGTAGGTCTCGTCCTCGGGATAAGGCGGCTCGAATCCGACCGCCCGCATCACCGCGGCCTGTTTGGCGCTCAGGCGATATCGGTTGCAGATCGATCGGCTCCTTCATCGTGCCCAGGTTAGAAGAACTCCCGGCCACCACGATACTCGCGCCAGGCATTATCCCATTTCGTGCCGACGTCGCCACTCACCGGCCGCGCGCCGACGTCGAATCCGGCCATCACGTCGTCGATATGCGGTGCCGGCGCCGGCGTGTTGAACGGCGCGATCCCGCGCGCCTTCAGGTGCCAGACATAGGCGCACTCGTGATCGGTGACCGGCGCGGCCTTCCCCCACGCCACGTCCTGGAACTGGCGCTGCGCCGCGCTCCTCGGCCGGCGCTCGCGCAGACGCAGCGCATCGTAGAACAGCAGATGCTCGCGCAGCAGCGCCTCGTAGCGTTCGATCGTGCGCGGGTTTTCGCCGTCCTGCTCCACCGTGCCCACTCCGTCAGTACGGGTGAAAATCCTCGCCAAACTCAATCCGATATGCTAGGCTTTGCAAGCCTAATTCTGACCAGCACGGTCAGCCACGGATTGAGGAAGGAGCGGCCATGTTGAACCACGAACCTGGCCAGATGGACTGGGATCGGTTCCCAATCGGTGGCTCGTCTTCAAACGGATATATCAATCCTAGCAACATGTACGATCAAATGACGCATGTAGGCCGGGAGGCATTGGCTGAAGCCACTAGACACGATGAATTTGAGCCACCCGAAGTGAGCGACAACTCACATGCAAAGCTTTTCTTTGTGTTTATTGCAATAGTAATGGCTTTCGCCTTCATCTTCACTCCCGGCCATTCCTAAGCTGGAACCGCCTCGGATCGACCGGAGCGCCATCCTTCCATAATTCATAATGAAGGTGCGAACCGGTCGATTTCCCGGTGCTGCCAACACGCCCGATCACCGCCCCAGCTTCGACCGTGCTGCCGACCTGGAAGCCAGACCGATCCTGCATGTGGAAGTATTTGCTCTGCGACCCGTCGCCGTGCTGCAGGACCACATAATTGCCGGCCCCGTTGGCCTGGAAGTCGTTTCGGATGACCTGGCCCGATGCAGGTGCGCGGATCTCCGTCCCTGCTGGCGCGGCAATATCCACCCCTCGGTGATGCCGTCCGGGCTCGCCAGTGACCGGGTCGATCCGACCACCCATTCCCGAACTCAGCCGCCCCGAAATCGGCAGCATCGCACGTTCACCGCGCGGGACTTCGTAAACATGGCTGGTGCCAGCTCCGATCCCGAGATTGTCACGGACCCAGTTGCGCGCGCCCTCAACACCGGGAAGTGTCGTCGTGATCCACGCATCATTGCGCTCTTGGACATGGTCACCTAGCTGACCCGCCGTCCCTCTCGCCTCGTCGACACCGTTGCCGACCTCGAATGCACCACGGGTGATGCGCGCTGACGCATTCGGGATCGCGTCTGCGACATTGCCGGCCAAGTCGAGATCGCGCGAACTTTCGCGGATCGACACGTCCGGTCCTTGTGCCCTGACACCGGCTGCGCGCTGGTTGCCCCATTGGTTTACCGCACCCGGGGTCGCCGATGCGGGGCCATGCAACTGCCCCGACAGACGCTCAGGCACGCTTACACCCAGTTCGTCGCGGACCGATGCGACGCGGCGCTCCATGAATTCGCCAAGCAGGATATCGCGCACCTGTTCCTGTTGCGGCGTGCGCGGCATGACCATGCCTGGCGTCCACCCGAACTGCGACAGCGTGTCGTCGCCGAGAAGCCGCTCCTGGGCATACACGACAAACTCCTGGCTCTCGTTCCGATTGAGCGACCAGCCCCGCGCCGAGGCCTCCCTGACATCGTTGCTGACCCGCTGGAACGTCTCTTCGGCTCGAGTTGCTTCCAACGACGCCGACCGCGATTCCCCGACGCTGACGCCCAGCTTCTGCGACAGCGACCGAACCTCGCTATCTCCGCTCGTGCTAGATTCACGCATGAATTCGTCGCGTGCTGCCCGGGCCTGCGTCGAGTTAGTTTCCTTTGTAATGTAGTCTTGTAATTCCCCGTAGGCGTTATCGGCCGACAGCGTCCTGTTCGTATTTTCGGTCGCGATCGATGCGATTTTACCGCTGAGGCCAGCCCTTCCGGTGACGCCCCACAACTTCTTAAGAACTTCTATGCCGGCGTTCGCGTCGCCTGTGGTCTGCGAAGCACGGGCGACTTGCTGTGCATCGGACTCACTAAGACCAAAGCGATTGCTCAGTCCGGTGGAAAGGCTCCGAGATGCCTCCGTCATTCTGGTGATGCTGTTATTGAACCCCGACCCCGTCTCGGTCGAACTACCACGCCGATGCTCAGCGGCCGTCAACAGATCCGTCGCCGTCGTCGCCGTAGCGTTCCAGGATTGCGATGCCGCGCTGCGGAGCGACTGGGTGTGCGTCTGCCCGTCCGAGAGCGCCCGGCTCATGCTGCTGTCGAACCCGGCGGTCCGCGTCGGCGTGAATGCGAGGTTCGAGATGCCCTGGCGGGTATCGAACGCGTTGGTCCCGTCCGCGAAGCCGTACGTCACGCCACCGTCGGCGTTGGTGAACGTGCCGACCGAATAGCCCGAATTGAACTTGGGCTGATCGTCGAACTTGTTCGCCTGGGTCATGCCCGACGTGAGGTTCT